>JAGADH010000082.1 GCA_017613715.1 Desulfovibrio sp.
ACACATTTTATGGCATATATAATCTCGGTTTTATCATGAACAGAACCATTATATGTAAACATGTAAGCTGGATATCTTGTTTCTTCGCTCGTAAACAGCCATATATTAATCTGTGGTAGGTCGTCATGATCTCTATTGTATCCATATTCTGACTCTAAAAGCATCCTTGAATATGTAGATACTGATGTAACATTATAACAAATATATTCATCTTTTCCTATAAATTTAATCCAATCATTATAAAAATCTTCATATGATGATATATCTTCAAAGATATCATTTATTTTTTGAGAATTAAGAATTTCATGTCCATTAAAAAATAATACATTCTCTGTAAAATCATCAATATAACTTAGTATACAGCCCTTACTAACAAGGTATGCAGTAATAATTTTAATTTTGTTAGATAATTCGTTACCAAATGTCTTAGATAACAATTCGTCTAATTGTAATTCATTAAAACATCGTTCAATTACAGCGCAATAACCAATAGAAAAGACATCGCGCTTATATAGATTTTCAGCTTCGGCAGCCGCATCGGAACTTTCCGACGGCTTAACTTCCGGTGCTGCCTTCGCATGAGGCTGGGCCTGTATGTTCTCCGCAGGCTTTTCTTCGGGCAGCCGTGGCTGCCCGAAGAGCTGGAAATAGATTTCGTTCGGCCATAGTCTTTTCGTTTCCGGATCTCTGATACCGATGCACCGTGGCCGAGCACCCTCTCTGGCTTCCTTTCGTCCTGGCCGATAGACAATGTATACGACACCTTTCTTAGGCTGCTCGTAGATTTTAGCCTTGGGCATGTCGACAAGAATTTTGCGTTGAACGGTCATCGCCTACCCCCTTGAGAAATGATTTGCTATAATTCTAGAAAATCATTTCTCAAGGGGCAAGTGGAAAATCGCATAATTTTCGAGGGTTAGTTAAAAATAGCTAGAATTTTGCCGGGAATTAGGTTTTCTAGGCGTTTTGTTCACAATGGATTCCACGTTTGATGCCTTTGACGCCCGCATGGATAGGATAGAAGCCGAGTGGCGAGCGAAGGAAGGCCAAAGTGCTGCAGAGCAAAAGACTGTTATGAAGAAATGCGTGCTTTTGAATGGCGTGCTTACCAGGAGAAGCACGCTGCGGAATGGCAGGACAAGCTCTGCGAGCTACCATCTCAAGAGAGACGCTTACACACCTTAGAAAGCACGTAGAATTCGGTAAAGACGTGCGTGTCGAGCATGTACACTGCTAGAATTCCGTGGGCTTAAGGAAGATGCCATCCAGCCTGGGTGTATCGCTCTCGACGTCGCTCGTCTCAGGACAGGCGAGGGCATCGGCGATGTTCCCGCAGCCGCTAAGTCCCGTGTAGGTGGCCCACGTCATCAGCACATGCGAAGGTGCGCCTCTGTCAGTGATCACGACTGGTCCGTTGAGCGCCTTGCGCTTTGCCCCGCTTGTGTCCTGACTGAATTCGCGACTTGTCATTGTCTGCATGGAATCCTCCTTTTTGCAGATTGCTATCTGCATAATTTTCTCTGCAACTGTCAATATTCTTCCGCGACTTAGGCGAGCTGCAGCCGAGAGCTCGTTGAACGTACCGACTTCGTTGCCCTATGGTCTTGCCTCTTTTCCCTTTGTCTCATCTCGCACGCCGGGTTAGGAGCGCCATGGATCTCTTGATGGCGTACGAAATACCAAGGCTTATGGCGTCAGAGGCATTGTACCAAGCCTGTCACGTGCTAGCAGAGCGTTTGGTTTCGGTCTGGGCTTCTTGGGTCTTAGCCATGAGCTAACGTTTTTGTAAAATTTTTGTAAAAAACCATAAGTATCTTGAATTTTATCAAAGTGTTTGATATTTTTTCTCGCGTCTTTTGCCTCCTTTTGGGGCAAGGCCAGAGGCCAAGACGTTTGGCACACTCTTTGGGCTCATTTTTATTAAATATGATACAGTATTTTTAATGGAGGAAGCATGGATCCTGGAATTTCTTTCTCCCAGAGCACCTGGCGCGATACGGCCAGGCCCCTGCGCTTTTTTATCTTTGATGCGCGGGTGCTTTGGGCTCTTTTGATCTGGGCCGGGCAGATGCGGCTTGAGACCTTTGTGCTGGCACTTCTTGGCATGAGCTTTTTTGCCGTCATTGAACTCTTTGGCCTGACGCCCATGGCTGCTTTGCGTTATGCCAAAAATGCCCTGGCAGGCCCTGCCAGGCCGCTCATAAGTCCCTACGATGCCCGCAGGAGGAGTCTGTGTTAAGCATGCTGCGCATTGTCTTTGTGTTTTTGTGTCTTTGTCCCGCATTGGCCAAGGCCAGCTATCGCGAAGTCCTTGAGCCTCTTTCTTCCAAGGTCGAATCTGCCAGCTCAGAGCTTAGGGAGCGCGATCTTGGCTCATCTCTGCCAGTTAGCTCAGAGCTACCCAAAGAACCGGTATCCCTGGCCGGTCGCTTGAGCCTTGGCCAGGCTCTGCGTCTGATTTTGCCAAAAGACTGGCAGTATCAGGCAGATGCGGGGCTATTGGCCAAAAAGCGTACGCTTAAGGCCCAGCGCAGGCCTCTTGCTGAGCTGCTAGATAGCCTGGGCGAACGCTATGGCTTTGTCTGGCAGCTTGCTGTTTCCGGAAAAAAGCTTTTGCTACGGGCTCCTGCCAGGAAAGCCTGCAAGGAAGAAGGGCAGAAGGCCGGGAGGAGGGAGCAAAAGGCAGAGCCTGTCAAAGGCCCAAATGTCCTGAAAGGTGGGCAGGAGAACCAAAAGACAGCCGGGCCGGACTATCGTGTGGAGAAGAGCTGTCTTGCCGGTCAGCTGGCACGAGAGCTTGGTCTGCCTCTGCGGGATTTCTGCGCGTGGAACCAGATTGGTCCGCATACCCCGCTGGGTCCCGGCTATCTGCTCTATCGCAAGAAGCCTCCGGCAGGGGCGCAGATTATGGCAAGTCTGCCCAGTGCACCAAAGGGCTTTAGCTCGGAAAAGGCCAGGATACCTGCGAAAGAAAAGTCCCTGGATCTGGCTGCTTTGCCAGAGCCCCAGGTGAGTCCTAAGCCGCGCGATACAAAGCATCTTGCCAGTGCTAAGCCTCAGCCGGACAAGGCTTTGGCCGTGCCCACAGCGCAGTCTGCCGAGTCTCCAGCCACAAGCCTTCGTTTTCAACTTGGGCCAGGACCGCTTTCCAGGCAATTGGCCAACTGGTGCCAGAGAGCTCGGGCAGAGCTTGTCTGGCTTGCTGAGTGCGAGCTTGAGCTTTCGGCCTGCGTGGATTTTGGCACTGTTTTTGAGGAGGCGGTACGTGCGCTTTTCGCAAGTCTTGCGGCTCAGGGTCAGGCTCTGCGGGCAAGCTTCTACCGGGCTAACCGTGTGCTGGAAGTACGGGGGCTGTGAGATGGAAAGACTGAGGATAGTCGTACTTGGCTTTGCTCTGGCCTTAATGCTCCTTGAGGGAGCCTGCACAAAGCCCGTCAAGGAGGAGCAGCTGGCCAGCGCTCAGGCCTCTTTTGCGCGTATGGCGCAAGCCAAGGGGATGCGCGTGCTTGACGAGGGCTATCTTGGTGTCAAGCGTCTGCCCATGGACGATGAGCATGCGCCCATCCTGCAGACGCCTGTGACCCTGCGTACATGTGCTGATATCTCAGAGCTCTGCGATACCCTGATGCGCCTTGTGCCAGTCCAGGTACACCTTGTGCGTGAACTGCCATTTTCTACCAGGGCTCTGCCTGCCAAAGCCCCTGCTGATCCCGAGCTTTTGGATCTCCTTGGCGCTGAAACGCAAGGTGCGCCTGAGCGCTTTGCCATCAATCACGATGGACCCTTTGTGCAGCTTTTGGAGCAGATTGCAGCCCAGACAGGCTACGGCTGGGACTATGAGCGTGCCAGCAATACCCTGACTTTGGCCCGGCGTATGCTCAAAACCTTTTATCTGGCTAGCTGCCCCGGCAAGGTAGGCTTTTCGACAAGCCTGAGTACACAGAGTCACGAGGCCCTGCAGGGCGGCGAGCAGGGTCAGAGTGGCCTTGAGATCAGGAAAACTGCCCAGGCCAGTGCCGACAATAGCCAGAACTTCCAGGCAAGTCTTGCCCTGGATAGCTTTTCCGACACCGTGCGTGCTGTCCAGAGCATGCTTTCACCTGTGGGGCACGTGGAGAGTCATGCCAGTGCTGGCAGCATTGCCGTCTTTGATCAGCCTGAAGCCTTACGGCGCATCGGCCGCTATATCCGGCAGGTCAACGAGAGTCTGAGCCGTCAGGTGGCCATGAAGGTCAATGTCTATGCCCTTGAGACCACCTCTGATGAGCATTTGAGCCTTGATCTGGCACTGCTTTTGCCGCGTCTTGGCGCAGGCACGCTTAGTATTGCGGCAGGTTCCCAGCCTCTGCTTAAGAGTCTTTCGGGCGTGGCCCAGGCCACGATTCTCGATGGCAGCCTCAAGGGTTCAGAAGCCATGCTGCAGGCTTTGAAAAGCCTGGGCCGCGCCCGTCAGATCACCTCAGCCGGGATCGTGGCCATGAACAATCAGCCGGCACCTGTGGAAGCCGTGCAGAGGACAAGCTATCTCGCCGGCTCAAGCATCGAGAGTACCGAACACGGTTCCGAGACAAGCCTCGTGCCCGGTGAGGTCACTACGGGCTTCAGCATGACCATCACCCCGCACATTCTGCCCGAGCGCAAGGTGGTTCTGCAGTATACCGTGCATCTCTCAAGTCTTGAGGGTCTTGAGGCCATGCAAAGCAGCAGGGCGAGTATACAGCTGCCAAGAGTAGCCAGCCGTGCCTTTTCGCAGAAAGCCACCATGCTCATGGGGCAGACTCTGGTCCTGGCCGGCTTTGAACAGGCCGCAAGCAAGGCGGAGGCACGTGGAGGCATCCTGGGTCTTGGCCGGGAACGTACAGAGAACAGATCTCTGATCATTGTGACCATTGAGGTGGAAAATGCCGCACCTGACATTGCAGAGCAGGCGTTCAACGCAAAGCCGAAGTCTTATGCTTTTTGGTCTGCGTTTTCTCGTGGGACTTGCCTGGTATCCGCTTGAGAAGGGTGAGGAGCAAACGCGGGCAAGTGCCCTTTTTGCCGGTCTTGTCAGCGACTGTGCTGTCTATGCCTGCGGCTGCCTTGGGCTTGGCCGCACAGATCAGGAGCAAAGAGCAAGGCTCAGTCTTGCGGGCTGGCTTGGCAGCCAGATGGGCGATGCCGTCCTTTTGCTGCCCATAAGGACAGATGACAATCAGCTTCTCTACTGGCTCTTTGTCAAATGGCGCGGACGCCTGCTTGCCGGCTATGCTGACAATCTCTACGCAAGCCTCGAGGAGGGCAGAAAGGCAGTCTTGCAAGTGCAGGAGCTTTTCTCTGTCCTTGCCGGGAAAGGCGGGACCCAGGCAAAGGTGCTCGTGGCAGAGACACTTGAGGAGAGTCAGCGTTTTTGGGCGTCCTGCTCTTTGCCTTCAGTGCTTAGCCGCCTTGCCGGCCGCTATGCCATATGCTTTGGGCGGCTTCCGCCATACGGGATCCGTGGCAAGGTTACGCGCCTTCTGCGTTATGCCTTCCTGCCGCTTTTGCTGGCCCTTGGCTTTGTCCTGCTTTACGGGGGAATGCCGCTTCTGAGCGAGGATCAAGCCTCTTCCAGGGAGCCTACTCATCAGGCGGATCTCTCAGGGCTCTTTGGCGAGCCCTGGCAGGAGGGCTTTTCTGGCAGGGCGCTACAGGCACTTTTACCCTACCTCGATAGTCTTGCGCTTGACTATCAGGGATGGCGCCTTACGGGCTTTGAGATGGTGTTAGGTAACGCGCAGGGCTTTTGGCAGGCGCACGTGGCTCTGCATTATACGGCAGGAGCGGCTGCGCAGTACGAAGGCCTGGCAGGCGACTATCGGCTTGCCAGGGATGGCCAGAGCCTTGAGCGCCAGCTTGAGAAGAGGCTTATGCCTGTGAGGAGCGAGCAGGAAAGCAGGACGCTTTCATCTGGTAAGCTTGCAAGCGTTGCCGTGATCGAGCGACGCATCTGGCAATGGCAAAGGGATCTGCATCTGAAAAGTAGCCTGCACTTTGCCAAGTCCAATCAAAAGCTTCTGCCAGGCCAGGGAAGGCTCTCTGCCCCCTGGCAGGCGGGGAATCTCAGCTTTGTGACGCTCAGTTCAGCGCAGTTGACTGAGCTCTTGCCAAGGCTTTCTGCGCTTGCAGGCTTTGTCTTGAAAAGGCTTAGCTATGCCGAGGGGAGATTTAGCCTGGAAGGCGTGGTCTACGCCAGCTTATGCGATCAAGCGGATCAAAGCAGTCTTTTGGCGGCAGATTGATTTCGGCCTTGAGCTGGAAGCCTGCCTTGCTCTCTTAGAACGGGATTTCGGAACGCAAAGACAATTGAGCTTGAAGGGAGAGAATATGGGAAAGAGAATACTATTGGGGAGCCTTGGGGCTTTGGTCTTGCTCTTTGGCCTTTTGGGGGATGGATTTGCCGCAGAGGAGGCAAATTTTGGCCATTTGCGGGAGCTTGCGCAGCAGGCGGATCTCTTGGAAGCGACCAAGCGCGTCAGGCGTCTTGAAGCGGAGATTGCCGAGCTTGAAGCCAAGGCCAGGGAGAGGCTTCAAACGGGCCAGGGGCAAGAGAAGCTGGTCAGGCTTGTGGCAGAGCAGGTGCAGCGATTTTTGTGGCCGCAAGGGGCAGGGCAGAAGCCTAAGGCGTCATTACCCAGAGTCGTGGCTCTTGAACGCGGCGCAAGGGGTGTCTTTTCCGCTGAGCTATGCTGGCCTGACGGGCAGCGCCTGCGTGTCAGTCCAAGGCAGCAATACCGCGGCCTTACGATTCTTGCCATCAGCCGTGAACGGGTGCTTGTGCGGGCAGAAGGAAGAGTCTGTGAACTGGCCTTTGCGCGTTAGCCAGGAGAAGGTCATGGCCTATGAGCTTTTTGACGGGCAGGCCGGAGAGCCCATCGATCTCTGGTCCTTGCCTTCCCGGGAACAGGAAGAGGCTTTGCGTAAGCTTCTGACGCCCTTTTCGGGCAAGGTTTTTTTCAAACAGGCGGCAAGGCGTGAACTGCATATCTCGCGGGCCCTAGGAGAGCATCAGCGTCTTGGCGAGCTGATCTTCTGGGCGCATGCAGAGGCTCTGGCTATTATCTGGCATGAGCCGCTGGCCTTTGAGGAACATTTCAGCCGCGCCTCCACCCAGACACGACTTCGGGACAATGCTGTACAGCGCTATGTGGTCGCGCTTTTTGAAGCGGCCTATGCCAGAAAGGCCCAGGATATTCACATCATTCATTCCGGCCGTTCAACCCTGATTCGCATGCGCATTCTGGGGGATCTTGTGGATTATGAGCAGAAGGATGCGGCTTTTGGCGAGCAGATGATGGCGCTCATCTACAACTGCTTTGCCCAGCAGACCGGTCGTGCGGTCTTCAGTCATCTTCTGCGCCTTGATGGCCGTATCATCAATCCTCAGGTCCTGCCGGCAGGGGTCTTTGCCGCACGTCTGCACGCCGAACCCATTCAGACCAATGCCCGCGATGCCGGTCTCTTCATGACCCTGCGTCTGCTCTATGATGCCACGGAAGCCAGTGGCAGTCTGGACGAGCGTCTCAGGCATCTGGGATTTTTGCCTGAGCAGATTGCCCAGATCAGTCTCCTGCTGCGCCGAGGCGGTCTTTCCCTGGTCAGCGGTGCCACAGGCCATGGCAAATCCACAGTGCTCAAGCATATTTTTGAAGCCATGGTGGCCGCCAGGCCTGAGCAAAGCTATCTGAGTGTGGAGGATCCGCCGGAATACCGTATTCTTGGGGTCAATCAGATTCAGGTGCACTCGGCAGAGGGCAAAAGCCGCGCTGAAAGCTACCGTGAAGCCCTGGCCGGAGCCCTGCGCTCGGATCCCGATGTCCTGATGATCGGAGAAATCCGCTATGCCGAGGCCGCCCATGCGGCCATCACCTGCGCTCTTTCAGGGCATGCCGTCTGGGCAACCCTGCATGCCGATGGGGCCCTGGCCTGTGTGACACGCCTGGAAGGGCTGCTTGAGGAGCTTGGCCAAAGCAGGGCACGTGAATGGATTCTCAATCCCTGTGTCTTGAGCGGTCTCTGTCATCTGAGGCTTTTGCCTGTGCTTTGCCCTGACTGTAAAAAGCGCGCTTCGGAAGTGCTTGGCAGAAAGAGGGGGACTTTGGACTCTGAGGCTGAAGCCAGTCTTTTACGGGCCAAAAAAGTCTTTGGGAGACAATTTTCCAAGGTCTGTGTGCGTGGGCAGGGCTGCAGGTTCTGTCAGGGCAGGGGGACCGTTGCCATGACACTGGCAGCGGAAGTTGTGGTTTTGGAAGAAAATCTTCGCGAAGTGCTCTTGCAGGGACAGCTGGCCCTGGCCAGGCAAATGCTCAAAGGTCAGGGCAGTCAGACAGCCTGGGATGTCGCCAGAGAGAAAATGCTCCTTGGTCTTGTGGATCCGAGAGATTGTGAGCTGCGGCTCTATTCTCAGATACCCTTGTGATCTCTTCTCTTGTGCAGGCAATGAGCGTGAAGCGGGGTTTGAGATCCGGCCTGAAGGACGGGGATTTCTTGAAAAACGGCATGGCTTCATGGTTTATGAGTGATTTTGCTTCAACGAGATTGCCCGGAAGGACAAGAGAATCCCTCTGGCTATGACGGATTCTTCACCTGCAGGCCAAGCTGGAAAATGGTTCATGGGACACTGCAGTCGTCCCCCTGATGCTGGAGAAGCCTGGGTTAGAGCACAAAAATTGCTTAGCGAGGGAATATCACCTCTCCCGGCACGGTTGGCGTGAGTGGAACGAATGCCGGTAGGGCCAAGCAAGCACAGGCGGCTGCTTCGTCCAGGCTCATCAGCAATGTCACTTGGCGAAAGACGACCTTGGTGGCTACTGTCACATAGCTACTCCGCGGCGCTTTTACGATTGACAGACCTGAGCTATGGCAATTACATTACTGTATTGAAGAGCCTATCAATCTCAATGTTAAGGAAGTGTGATGAGCGACGTTGAAATCAGGCTGTGCTGATAGCGATCAAGTTTTCCAGGCAGGACTTTCCATACTGGCAGGCCATCGGACCAGAAAACACTTTTTGCATATTGATTAATACTACTTACATCCTAAACTCTACACGCCTGTATGACTAAAGGATTTTTTGCACCCTCATGTTGAATGCTGAGATCTCCTGATCAAGCTCGTCTTCAGTGATGCCAAGGCTCTCGAAAATCGTCTTCTGTTTTGCCGTTAGGGAATAGCGCCTTCGATACAGTTTCTGCGGTGATCGCGTGCATTCTATCATTTCCAGCTGATCTATTATGCCAGGGACCGTGAAGCTACGCTTATTGCGTGTCTGCTGCTTGATAGCACAGCTTGCACGGAGCAGCCGATTCCTTAAAATCCCGGCTAGAAACAACACATGAATCTTGCCCGCTAGAGCTTTTTCAGAATGTACGCCGAGAGCTTTCACATCCATACCCCACTTGATGGAGCGAAAGAACTTTTCGATATTATCACGTCCTCGGTAGGTTTCCAGCACATCGTAACAGGATTCTTCTCGTGATGAGACAATGCAGAAGAAGCCATATCTGTCCATAAGGGAACGAATCTCTTTTTCTCGCAAACAATACCCGTCGAGAATACGGTATTTCTCTTCTTTATTATTTTTATATTCGGTGTGCTCACTGATTTTCAGCTCAAAAAAGTTCTGATAAGCATCAAGGCTGGCATTTCTCCTCAGTCTTTTGCCTACACGTTGATCAAGAGCCTCCTTGAGACCAGCTAT
>JAGADH010000012.1 GCA_017613715.1 Desulfovibrio sp.
AAGGGAATACGGCTTTGCAGATCGACAGTGACGTGCGTGGTTGCGGTATTAGGGGCTTCGCTTGCGCAGCCAACCACTTCAAGGGGCAGCACACGCAGGTCATGCGTTGTGCTGTAGAGACAGGCAATGCCATCGACGGGATTTGAGGCAAGCTGTGTTCCCGCCGGGATTTCCAGAGCCTCAAGAAAGCCTGGCTGCAGTGAAAACTGGATGAGGGTCGAGGAGGGTATTGGCAAAATGGACTGAGGAAAAACCAGGCGCAGCAGCGACTGAACAAGATCTGGGGCGGTTTCCTCAAGACGTTGCTGAATCTTGGCACAGAGCCAGGCAACACCTTCAAGGATGCGCTCCACATCTGGATCTCCGCCCTCTTCCAGCAGCATGGGCGCAATGGCCGGATAGCGCCTGGCAAAATCGCTGGCGCCTTCACGCAGTCTCTGCAGCTGTTCGCGGTAGTACTTATCCACAAAGCCTTCCTTCTTCAAAAACTATCGCGCTGCTTTTGCCTTGCTGTCTCAATCTGTTTGACCTGAGCGCTCTCAAGCTCCTGGACATCGTCGGCAAGATTTTTTTGGCACGTGCTCTGCACATCGAGCACATCAAGGCTCAGCTGTGAGTTCTGACCGCTGCTGTCAAGCACAAGTTTCGTGTGTCCGGCAAATTCACGTGTGTACCTGCCAAAAGGTCCTGCCCGGTCATCTTTCTCCCATTGGCTTGTGCCAAGCTGAAAGCGTTCCTTGACAGCCTTGTAAAAATTGGCGGGATCAGGGCTCTGAATGCTCACGGAGGCAATCTGAGCCGGGTGATTGCAGACAAGGAGCGTCACCTGGCCAAAGGTCGCCTGGCTGTCAGCCAGGGCATACTCAAAGCGTGAATACGGTGCTGCCAAAAGCCATTTTTTCAGCTGATAACCAAGGGCCATTAAGCGATCTTCGAGCTTTTTGGGATGATCAAGGAGCGAAACGTCAAAGAGCATGGGCAGGGGATAGCTGTAGGCCGTTGTTTTGTCTGCGTTTGCCCCGGATTTTTGTTCGTTTTTTTCAGCCTTGACCTGTTCCCCGCTGGCTGCGCAGCCAAAAAGCCCCAGAGCAAGCAGAACGAGAAGCAGTGTTTTTGTGAGCTTGTGCATGGCAGTCTCCGGGGCACAGAGCGGTCACAGCGTACGGAGGCTGTTTGGTCACTGATCAGTTTTTCTTAGGTCAGCGACAGAGAATAGAGTTCGGCGTCATCGTTTTCGGGAAATGCGCCGAAGGAAATATAATCGGGGCAGCTTGCAACGCGCACATAGTAGGACGTAGCGCAGGAGAGTTCGTTTTTGACCCCCCAGCCCTCACAGTCAATCCCTGCCACGCTCAGCTTCATACCCGTGACCGGAAAATTGAGGGTGCATTTTTCCGGAATGGTGCCTGCAATACCTACGCCGTGTGCCGTGGGGGCAACAGGACTTGAGGCAAAAAAAGCACCCTGCCAGAAGCCGTCAGAAGGCCCAAGCTCAAACCAGAGTCCAAGACGGCCAAGGCCATGGGGCTTCAGGCGATAGTCTGGATGAACGGGCTTGGCGGTATTGGCCAGGACTGCCGTCTTGGCGCCAAGGCCGCTTTTGACAATCACGGCGTCACGCAAGGGTGTGGGCAGGCTTGTGACCTCAGGCGCTGCACCTGCCGGCGACAAAAGTATGGGAAAGCCATTGCCATGCTCTGCCTGAACAGCCAGAGTCGCAAGCGAGAGGCTTGCGCGCAGGCTTTTCTCGTTCAAGTTTTGCCCCGCAATGACCCAGGCCTGACAGGAGCAAAGCTCTCGTGCGGCGGCAACCCAGCCGTCTGGCTCACTGCTCCAGAAATGCGCCTGCACATCAAGGCCTGAGCGCGACAATTCCTGCGCAAGCAACTTGGCCAAGCCCTCGTTTTCCTCGAGCAGGCTTATCAGTACACGCTTTTTTTGGGCCATGAAACGTCCCCCTTAGGCAAAATCCATGGTGAAGATGCCGTCTTCTCCCACTCCCAGAGCCACTGAAGCGGGCATGGCGCCGCCGGACATCTGTTCAAGGATACTGTGGGCAAGTCTGGGCAAAACAGAGCCCTGAAGAATGTACTCGATATTGCGGGCTCCGCTTTCGCTATCCTGACAGCGTGCCACAATCTGATCGACGACCTGGCTTGTGTAGGTAAGCTTCATGCCCTTGTTTTCCAAAAGTCTGCGTGCCAGAGCCTTGAGCTTGAGCTCCGTGATACTGCCCATGGCTGAACTGGCAAGGCTTTGGTAGGGGACAACGGTCATGCGGCCCAGGAGCGCAGGTCTGAAGTGTTCGGAAAGCACAGGCCGTGCCACGTTGAGTACGGCTTCCATATCGACGTTTTCCTCACTCTGGGTCATTTCCTGAATGATGTCCGAAGCGAGATTGGAAGTGAGCAGAATGATGGTGTTTTTGAAGCTGACTTCCTTGCCTTCGCCATCGGTGAGAATGCCCTTGTCAAAGACCTGGTAGAAGAGGTTGAGCACATCAATATGGGCTTTTTCAGCCTCATCGAGCAAGACCACGGCATACGGTCTGCGACGTACGGCCTCAGTCAGCATGCCGCCTTCGCCATAGCCCACATAGCCTGGAGGTGAACCGATGAGGCGCGAGACAGTGTGCTTTTCCTGAAATTCGCTCATATTGATGGTTACCACACAGCTTTCATCGCCAAAGAGCAGTTCTGCCAGCGCCAGACCGGTTTCTGTTTTGCCAACGCCCGAAGGACCGACCAGCAGAAAGACGCCAAGGGGCTGATTGGGAGCCCGTAAGCCTGCAGAAGCTGCCTGAATGGCCTTGGAGATAGTCTTGAGAGCCTGATCCTGCCCTTTGATGCGTTTGGCCAGCAAGGTGTCAAGATCCTTGGCAATCATGGCCTGTTCTTTGGCCATGCGGCCCACGGGAATACCTGTCCAGTCAGCCACAATCTGGGCTACGACATCTTCTGTGACCTCAACCTGGATCAGGGATTTCCCAGGACAGGCCTGAAGCTGTTCCCTGGCTTGAGCAAAAGCCTCTTCTGCGTTTTCCCGGTCCTGGCTCTCAGGGGCTTGCTCCTGATTTGTGTCTGCTTGAGCCGTGTTTTCTGCAAGCATTGCCGTACGTTTTTCAATGAAAGCGTGTGCGGCATCTCGTGCCTCTTGCCACGTAGCCGTCAGCTGCTCGGCTTCTGCGGCAAGACCGTTGATGGCCTCTTTGAGAGCTGAGAGGCGTTTTTCATCGACCTGAACACCGTTGGTCTTGTCGCGCTCAAGGCCGTAGAGTTCACGCTGCCTGGCCTGTATGGCCCGTTCTTTATCTTCGAGTTGCGCCGGCTTGGCAGAAAGGCTGACTTTGACGCGGGCACAGGCCGTATCCAGAAGGTCAATGGCCTTATCCGGCAGAAAGCGGCCTGTGATATAGCGATGGCTGAGGCTGGCGCAGGCTTCAATGGCATCGTCGCGGATCAGAACCTGATGGGCCTGCTCGTAGCTTTGACGCACACCGCGCAAAATCAGGGCTGCTGTTGACACATCAGGTTCGTCGAGCTTCACAAGCTGAAAGCGTCGCGCCAAAGCCGCATCTTTTTCAAAATATTTCTTATATTCTTTCCAGGTTGTGGCTGCGCAGGTGCGGATTTCACCGCGGGCAAGGGCCGGTTTCATCAGATTGGCGGCATCGGAGCCGCCGGCCGCGCCGCCTGCTCCGACCAGCATGTGCGCCTCATCGATAAAGAGAATGATGGAGGCCTCACTGGCCTTGATCTCATCCAATACGCCCTTCAGGCGACGTTCGAATTCGCCCTTCATGCCGGCGCCGGCTTCCAGCAGGCCAAGATCAAGAGAAAGCAGTCTGACGCCTTTGAGCACTTGAGGCACATCCCCCTGCACAATGCGTAAGGCCAGCCCTTCAAGTACAGCGGTCTTGCCGACGCCGGGTTCACCCACGAGAATGGGATTGTTCTTGCGACGCCGCGCCAGGATATCCACCATCTGGCGGATTTCCTCATCGCGTCCGAAGACAGGGTCAATGTTGCCTTTGGCGGCCTTGGCCGTGAAGTCTTCGCAAAATTTGTCAATAAAGCTTTCGCCCGGTGCTTGGGCTACGGACGGCCCGGACTGGCCGGCCAAAGGACTGCCTGCCAAAAGGGCCTCTTCATCGGAGACCTGGGCCAGGCTGGCAAAGTCACGCAGAAGATCATCGCGGCTGATGACAGAAAAGATATCAGCATAGGATCCCTGAGCGTAGACTGCGGGCTTACGCAGAAAAGCCAGGAAAATCGCGCCTGAGCGGATCTGGGCAAGGCCAAGATCCACAGAGGCAATCAGCCAGGCATTTTCCAACAGTTCAATGAGCAGCGGTGAAAAGACAGGTCGTGCGCTGTTGCCTGAGCGAAAATCGTCAAGAGCAGCCACAAGAAGGCGTGAAACCTTACCCAGGTCAAGGCCGAAGCGCTCAAGCACAAGGGGAATATCGCTTTTGCTGTCGCCAAGGCATGCTAAGAGAAAGTGCTCGATGCTGACCTCATAGTGCGTGTGTGTGACAGCCTGACCTGCGGCTTGCGTCAGGGCCTGTGTTGCAAAGGCATTGCATTTGTCCAGCAACGATTTGATATCCACACCTGTCATAATTTTCTCCCGAAATGCTCTGCAAGCAATGGCAAGGGCGTTCCGCTCCCCCAAGAAGAAAAGGGAGCGGAACGCCGGTATTGGCTAAACGGCCTTAGGCTTTCCAGTCGTCAACGTATTCAATATTGCCGTCATTATACGTCCAGGTAATCTTGGAATAAGTGAAGGAGATCTCCTCCATATCCTGATAGGGCTTGTTTTCCGGCAAAAAGGTCAGTGGTGTTTTGTGTTTCACCTCAACCACAATGGCCTGTTCCATTTTGACGGTGTAGTACTTGTCTTCGGTGCCGTCTTCTTTGATGCGATAAAAATCAATGGTGACATCGCACTGCTCACCTGTACAACAGGCTTTGTAGAGCTTGGGCGAGGCCACGTCCACGGCTTTGGTGATGGTATAGGGATGGTGGATACGCTGGCCTGTGGGCAGGCCGGTATGGGTGTCTTTGGGAATCTCAACGCTGTGATTTTCGCCATAAACCAGGATCTTGTCTTTCTTATCTCCACCCTGAGGGCAACCGCCCTTGATGTCGCCCTGATTCTTTCCTTTGACAGCCATGTACGAGGTCAGAGGCATGATCTGCTCCTTGTGTTAAAGGCTATTGCGATGAAAGGTCGCAATACGGTATTTGCAGAACAATAAAGCATTTTATATAGGCTCGTGCAGGACTCTTTCTGATCTGCAGTATGATCCAAAGGCTGCACTCTGCGCGACAATGTCGAGCTATTCTTTGTCGAGTTTGCCCACAAGGGAAAGGGTAAAATTGGCACCCATGTACTTGAAATGCGGCCTGGCCAGCAGGCTCACAGAATACCAGCCCGGATCGCCTTCCACGTCACTGACCGTAATTTTGGCCATGCGCAGGGGACGCTTGCTGCGTGTGATGGGATCGGGATTATCCATTTCCGTGACATACTGGCTGATCCACTTGTTCAGCTCACGTTCGAGATCGCCGCGTTCTTTCCAGCTGCCGATATTTTCACGTTGAATAACTTTAATATAGTGAGCCAGTATGTTCATGATCATCATATAAGGCAGCTGCGTTGACAGCTTGAAATTCATTTCAGCCTGCTTGCCTTCGGGGGTATTGGCAAAAACCTTGGGCTTCAGGCAAGAATTGGCTGAGAAAAACGCAGCATTGTCCGAGCCCTTGCGCATGGTCAGGGCAATGAAGCCTTCTTCGGCGAGCTCATACTCACGGCGTTCACTGATCAAGACCTGGGTTGGGATCTTGGTCTCAATCTGCCCCATGCTCTCAAACTGGTAGAGTGGCAGATTTTCAACGGTGCCGCCACCCTGGGGGCCGATGATATTGCTGCACCAGCGGTACTTGGCAAAGCTGTCGGTCATGCGCGTGGCAAAGGCAAAGGCCGTATTGCCCCAGCAGAACTTGTTGTCGTCTGTGGCCTCTTCTTTGAAATTGAAGGTCTTGGCCGGCACAGTGTCTTCGCTGTAAGGCAGACGCAGTAAAAACTTGGGCAGTGTCAGGCCCACATAACGGGCATCTTCCGATTCACGGAACGAGCGCCATTTGGTGTACTGCGGCATTTCAAAAATGGAGTGCAGATCTTTGAGATTGGGGAGCTCGTCCCAGTTTTCAATGCCAAAGAAATCTTTACTCGCCGCAGCGATAAATGGTGCATGCGACATGGCCGAGACTTGCGAGACGTACTGCAGAAGAGATATATCCTGAGGTTTGAAGCCGAAATCATAGTTGGCAATGATGGCTCCCACAGGTTTGCCGCCAAACTGGCCGTATTCAGCTGTGTAGATCTGTTTGTAGAGGCCTGATTTGACAACTTCAGGCGCATCTTCAAAGTCGCTGAGCAAATCGCTCTTGGAGACATTGATGAATTCGACTTTGATGTTCTGGCGAAAGTCGGTGTTATCCACCAGATATTTCATGGATCGCCAGGCAGATTCCAAACTCTGCACCTCTTCATGGTGCAAAATTTCATTGACCTGGGCTGTGAGTTTGCTGTCAAGCTCGGCGATCATTTCATCGACCAGAGCCCCTGAAATTTTCTGCTCGCCCTGCGCTCCTGCCAGTCCTTCGATAAAAGCCTGTAAACCGGCCTTGGTCAGAGCATAGCCATCGTCCGAAGGTTTGAGTTTAGAGGCTTCGACAATCTCATCGAGTATGCTGCCGCCTGCGGCAGCAGTGGCTTCCTGCTGTTGTTCCTGTTCAGTCTGACTCATGTGCCGCTCCCTATTTTGCTAAGCCTAATTCCTTGAGAACCTTGGTCCTTGTCTCCTCATCGCCAACCAGTTCCTGCAGTTTTTTGCGGAAATCGGGCACATTGGAGAGCGGTCCCTTGAGGGCTTTGAGCGCCTCACGCAATTCCATCATCTTGGCCAACTCTGGCACATTTTTGACAATGGCATCAGGCTCAAAGTCCTTGAGCGTCTGAAACTTGAGATCGACAGTCATCTGCGCCTCAGGATCTTCAGAAAGCTTATTGGCGACATTGGCCTTGACACTCAATTGCTGCGCCCGCATGACGTCATTAAAATTATCTTTGTCGATATTCACGGGATCACGGTCTTCGAGCAGGCGATCATCTTGTTTGAGCGTGAAATCACCCAGCACCATGAGCTTGAGTGGCAGTTCCACCTCTTCCTGGGCATCGCCTGTAGCCGGTCGATAGACGATGTTGACGCGTTCCTTGGGCGCTACGGAACCTTCTTTGGCCATGAGAAACTCCTTGAGAAAGTATGTCGTAACCTGCCGAAAAGACGGCCTTGGGCTGTGACAAGGTGTAAGATAGGATTTCGTGCTTTTGGCTGAGCTCAAAAAGCTTCAAACCCAAACGTGGCATTTTGCCTGCAGGGGATTCCGGTGAGTCCTGCCAGAAAGCAGACGCTGGTCGTGCTTTTTCGCCCTGACGGACGATGAGCTATCTGTTTGGCAAATTGATGCTGCGGTACGATCTCAATCCCTGCTTCAATTTGCTGGCAGCGTTGCTCTCGTCAACAGGCTGAATCTCCCCCACTACAGGCAGTGTCCTTGCTATTGACGATTTTGTAATGAACTCATTTGAGCAAGAGCGTCAAGAAAAATTTTGCCGCTGCTTTGCAGCGCGGAAAAGGGCTTCTGGCTTTTTGGGTACAGTCACGAAAAACAGGGAAACGTTCTGGGGTCTCTGCTCTTTGTGCTGACGAGCTCAGGAGAAAAATATGTCGAGAATACTCCTCAATTGTCAATGTTTTTTCTAGGAGTTAAAGCCAGTCCAGTTAACTTTTCACAGCCGACTTGGCGTCGGGCTTTTGCTCAATTCCCCCTGACGGAAACTCTTATCCAGTCTTCCTGCCCTCATTCTCTCTATCATACCTTGATTCCTCAAGCCTCCGGGCTTCCCTTCTTCTCGTCCCACTTCAAGGCTGGCGTCAGGTCGACTTGCCGGTCTCTTGGGCTTCATCCCGTCGCCTGTGAACAGTAATCAGTCCAGGTCTTGGCTTGATTTGCGGAAAGCCGTCCTCTCTGCCCAGCTTATGGTCTTTCCTGCTGACAAGGCGCTGGCTATAGACCTGGCAAAAAAAAATCCCAGCAGAGCATTCTGCCGGGATAATCGCTACGGAGAGAGCGTCGCCTTGCGCTTTCGCGGTGAAATCAGGGAATCAGCGAAGAATGGTGTAGGTATTGGGTTTACTGCCATCGCCCCAGGTTTCCTGCGGCATTCTGATGGGGGATTCGTCGAGCAGGGAAATGATGTCATCGGTAATGGGCACGGTTACCGAAGCCTTGGCCAGAACCTCGTTGCTCAGCGTATGAATGAGGCTGAAGCTGAAACGAACACTGGTATCGCCGATAACATAGGTTCCGGCTAAAATGGCCTGACCTTTGCCATAAGTCTGTGTCAGCTGTCGTACATCGCGGGTCAGGTTGAGTTCGCCGGTTCTGCGGTCAAAACGGATGTACTTGCCCTTCCGTAATTCCTCGTAGCGATAGCCAAGCGCCATGAGCTGACTGGAGACTTCTTCGGTCATTTGTCTGGCAAGAGGACAGGATTCGGCCAAGGTATTGAGATTGACCGGGCTTGTGCCCATGATCAGAAATCTTGCCCGCGCCAGGCCTTCACGTATACGTGCGCTTTCTGGTCCGTGGCCCGCATAGCGCATGATCAGCTGGCTATCAAGATCCCGAGCCACACTTTTGCCGGCATAGGGAATATTGCCGGTAAAGCGGGCCTCCACACGTCCGACGACGCCGCACGAGAGCAGACAGGGCAAGAGCAAGAGCAGCAGGGTAAGCCTTGTTGCGGGAAATAGTGACAGAAGAGATGTGCGCATTGATAGTCTCCTAGCGTAGGGTGCGCAAAAGCAGCTCAAGACCGTCCAGTTCCTGACGGATGATATTCAGGCGATTGACATCCGAGCAAATGGAGAGGGCCAGCACATAGCTTTGTCTTGCCAGTTCATAGCGACCTTCGGCGCGATATTTGCGCGCTTCTTTGAGGTAGCGCTTTTCCAGGCTTTTTGTCGACAGGCTTGCGTCGACATGGAGTTGCTCCGGCTCAGAGGCTGCGAGGGCGTTGGCGACTGCCGTGGCAGGGCAGGCAAGGATCAGGCAAATGAGTAGGGGAAGGTTTTTCATCAGATTTTTCAGCGATTTTTCCGGTCTTCTGCCAGGAAAACGTCGCTGCCTCCGTTTCAACGTTGCTGAACAATGGGAATGCTGCCCGTGCCGATAGCTTGCGCAGGTGTATAGAGACCATCAAGGGGATGTCGTTTGACCGTTTGTGTGCTTCTGGGCTGTGGCGGCAGCACGTATTTGTCGGGTTCCCCAAGGCGTTGAATGATGGGCGTATTGACCAAAACAAGCTGGCCCGTGCGCTGCACAAGGCCATCTTTTGCCCGTACCAGGCGGGCATTAATAAAGGTTGCATCGCGGTCTACGAGATAGGTCCCAAGCAGGATACTGGCCCAGGACTGGTTGCTCCTGATTGTGGCGCTGGGTATGAGCACAAGATTATCACGTGCACCTCGGACCGTGATATTGCCGGTTAAACGATATTCCCTGGTGGGAAAGCCGCGCTGATTGAATTCGTAGAAAAGGGTTTCGGCAATCAGCCGGCCCAGCTGGGAAGAACGCTGGGTATTGTTCTGATCGACAAAGGACGTGGGCATGGCCACTACGCCCTCAAGGACATGATTGGGCATGGTGGCCAGCATTTGATCGGCGAGTTCCCGGCATTTGAGTTTGATTTCCACAGCGTCAATATAACGAGGATCCTGCGCTGTGCCTTTTTTGGAACAGCCGCATGACAGGATCAGGGAAAGTGCCAGCAGAGCGGTAAAAACAAAGGTTTTGCACATAGCTTCCTCATCAAGCGGCTGCGGATCTGTCCGTTACGGTTTCCCCGGCAGGTCTTGCCGCATGGCTTTGGGCCAGGGCCTGAAAAGGCTTCTGGCAGAGCAGGCCGATCGCAGGCTTTGCGATTTTCGAAAAATATGCAAAATATGTTCCTGTGTCTAGAAGTGCTTGCCAAAAAGCTCGCTATCACGTTTTTTGTCTGCAGGCTTTGTCTTGTGGGGGCGTGGTCTTTGGCGTATATTGCTCCCGTTTTTTGTTTTGCCTGGCTTTTTTTGTCAGACGACCAAACGGGGTTTTGCCGTGTCCAACAGCTCATGCATCAATCCTCACCGGCCCTCACGTGCCATTCATCTGGGATCTCTCGTTATTGGCGGTGGTGCGCCCTGTGTGGTGCAAAGCATGACCAATACCGATACGCGTGATCCCGAAGCAACGCTTGCGCAGATCAGGCGTCTTGAGGCTCGCGGTTGTGAAGCCGTACGCGTGGCCGTGCCCGATGAACAGGCCGCACGGGCCTTGCCTTTGCTGCGTTCTGGCACCAATCTGCCCTTGATCGCTGATATCCATTTTGATTATCGCCTGGCCATTATGGCCATGGAGGCCGGGCTTGAAGGGCTGAGAATCAATCCCGGCAATATCGGTGCTGCCGAGCGCGTGGAACGCGTTGTGGATTGTGCCAAGGCTCATCACTGTGTGATCCGCATCGGCGTCAATTCCGGCTCTGTTGAAAAATCGCTGCTGGCCCGCTATGGCGGACCGACACCGGAAGCCATGGTCGAGAGTGCGCTTGGCCATGTGCGCATTCTTGAGTCACGCGCTTTTTACGATACGAAAATTTCCCTCAAATCGTCTTCTGTGAGCAATACCGTTCTTGCTTATCGCCTTCTGGCCAGCCGCTGTGACTATCCTCTACATATCGGCGTAACCGAGGCCGGTGGCTTGCTGCGCGGTACCGTCAAGTCGTCTGTGGGTTTAGGCCTTTTATTGGCCGAAGGCATTGGCGATACGATGCGCGTCTCGTTGACAGCCGACCCTGCAGAAGAAGTGACCGTGGCCTATGAAATTTTGCGGGCCCTTGGGCTGCGCAAGCGTGGTCCGGACATTATTTCCTGTCCCACCTGCGGCCGTACGGAAATCGATCTCTTTGCTCTTGCCCAGGCCGTGGAAGCGAGGCTTGCCGAGTCCACAGCCGATATCAGCGTGGCTGTGATGGGGTGCGTTGTCAATGGACCGGGTGAAGCGAGAGAAGCGGATATCGGTCTTGCCGGTGGTCGTGACAAGGGACTGATCTTTCGTAAGGGCCGGGTGATTCGCACGGTGCACGGCAACGACGCCTTGCTCGCGGCCTTTATGGAAGAGCTGACAGCGTTGCTGGCCGAAAAGCAGAACAAAGCCTGAAGCCGTTTTTTTCAAACTTTTGTCTAGCCTTATGCAGCAGTAAAGGATTGAGCGCATGCGTTTTTCCTCCTTATATATCCCCACTCTCAAGGAAAGCCCGGCTGAAGCCGAGGTCATCAGTCATAAACTCCTGCTCAGAGCCGGCATGATCAGAAAACTGACCAGCGGCCTTTACACGTATTTGCCTCTCGGGCTGCGGGTCTTACAAAAAATTTCCGCCATTGTGCGTGAAGAAATGGAGAGAGCTGGCTTTCAGGAAGTCCTTCTGCCCATGGTGCAGCCGGCTGATCTCTGGCGTGAAACCGGACGCTGGGAGCATTACGGCAAGGAGCTTTTGCGTTTTAAGGACCGCAATGAGCGCGATTACTGTCTGGGTCCAACGCACGAAGAAGTGATGACCGATCTTGTGCGTGGCGAGATCAAATCCTACAGGCAGCTGCCCCTGCGTCTTTATCAGCTGCACACGAAATTCCGTGACGAGATGCGTCCGCGTTTTGGTCTGATGCGCGGCCGTGAATTCATTATGAAGGATGCCTATTCCTATGATGCGGACCTGGCCGGGGCCCAGGAGAGCTACCGCATCATGCATGAAGCCTATACGCGTATCTTTACGCGTCTGGGCCTGAAGTTTCGAGCTGTGGAAGCCGACACAGGCTCCATCGGCGGCAATTTTTCCCACGAATTCATGGTTCTGGCCGATTCCGGTGAAGACACCATTGCCTACTGTCACGACTGCGATTTTGCCGCCAATCTGGAACGGGCCGATGTGGTCTATCATGAGGCCGTGACAAAGGCTCCCTGCCAGGCCATGGAAAGCGTGGCAACGCCCGGGGCGCATACTGTGGAAGAAGTGGCCTCCCTGCTTGGCGTCGGACAGGACAAGATTGTCAAAACCATGATTTTTGCCGTGGACGGTCAGGCTGTGGCTGTGCTTGTGCGCGGTGATCATGAGGTCAATGACGTCAAGCTCGGCCGCTTTCTCAAGGCCAACCAGGTCGAATTGGCCAGTCCTGATCTGGTTGAGCGTGTCACGCAGGCGCCGCTTGGCTTTGCAGGCCCGGTGGGTCTTGCCATTCCCATCTATGCCGATAACAGTCTGCTTGGCGGCAACGACTACGTCGTCGGGGCCAATCAGGGTGATACGCATCTGCGCCATGTGGATCTTGCCCGTGATACCAAGATAACTGCCTACGCTGATTTGCGCAGCATCAAGGCCAGCGATCCCTGTCCGCGCTGCGGAGGGAGCATTTCCCTGACACGCGGCATTGAAGTCGGTCATATTTTCATGCTCGGCACCAAGTACAGTCAGGCCATGCATGCCACAGTTCTCAATGAACAGGGCGTTGAGACCACCATGATCATGGGCTGCTACGGCATTGGTATTTCGCGCATTATGGCTGCAGCCATTGAACAGAACCACGATGACGCAGGTATTGTCTTCCCTTGGCAGATTGCGCCGTTTTCGTGTATTCTGATCAACCTTGATCTGAAAAATGCCGAAGTCTGTGCCAAGGTGGAATGGCTCTATGAGCTGCTTTGCCGTCAGGGTGTGGAGGTGCTTTTGGATGATCGTGACGAGCGTGCCGGCGTGAAATTCAAGGATGCCGATCTTCTGGGTATTCCTCTGCAGCTCGTGCTGGGCGGCAAAAGTCTGGCCCGCGGCGTGGTGGAAGCGACCGTCAGAGCGAGCCATGAAAAATGCGAGCTGCCCCTTGAGGGCTTTGCCGACGCCTTTGCTGCCTGGCAGGCCAAGGCCCAGAGTCTGTAAGCCGCAGGAGCGTAGGCGTGCAAAATGCTGTTTATGCCGTTTCCGAGATAGCCCTGCAGCTCAAGCAAAAGCTTGAGACGACTTTTCCCCTGATCTGGATCAGGGGCGAGGTCTCGGGTGTTAAGGAAATGAACAGCGGGCATATGTATTTTACGCTGAAGGATGCCCATGCCCAGTTGAGCTGTGCCTGGTTTGCCGCCCACAGACGTTCCAACTACAATCTGACCACAGGCGAGGTCTATCCGCGTGTGACGCGCGAGATCATGGAAAAAGGCGGCGAGTTTATCTGCTGCGGCCGTCTTTCCTTTTATCCTCAGCGCGGCACCTGTCAGCTCGTGGTGGAAAATGTCGTCTGCTCGGGAGCCGGTGCCCTGGCTCAGGCTTTTGAGGCGAGAAAACAGGAACTGGCCGAGCGCGGCTTTTTTGATCCCAAGCGCAAGCGTCCCATTCCGCGCAACCCAAGCCGTATTGCTCTGATTACCTCAGAACAGGGCGCAGCCATCCGCGATTTTTTGAAAATATCGGCAAATCGCGGTCTTAGCTCAGAGATCCGCCTCTTTCCAACGCTTGTGCAGGGCAAGGAAGCAGCCAGAGCCATTGCCCAGGCTCTTCAGCTTGCCTGTGCCCAGAACTGGGCTGAAGTCATTGTCCTTATCCGCGGTGGTGGCTCCCTGGAAGACCTCTGGTGCTTCAATGAACAGGAAGTGGCTGATGCGGTTTTCCAGGCCACTATTCCTGTGCTTGCGGGCATTGGTCATGAGATTGACTTCACCCTGGCTGATCTCACGGCTGATCTGCGTGCGGCAACCCCCACCCATGCTGCGGAGCTGCTTTGGCAGCCGCGCAGTGAGATGTTGCGTGAGCTTGCAGCGCAACAGACCCGTCTGCTGCTTGCCTGTGACAATCTTCTGGCCACTCTTACGGCCCGCCTCAGGCACGAAGAGCGCGCGCTTGCTCTGGCCTCGCCCAGGCATAAGCTGCAGATTCTTGAAGAGCGTCTGGCTCTTTGCGTGCACACGTTTCAGACGCGCTGCAAAGACTTTCTGCAGAGCAGGGAACAGTCCCTGCTTGAGCTGACAGGCCGGCTTAGGCGCAGGCTGCCACCTGAAAAAATCGACCGTATGCTTGCGCAGGTGGAAATGCTCGCTGAGCGTCTGCCCCTGCTTGTGCAGACGCAGCTTGCGGCCAAGAGCAGCAGTATTGAACGCTTTGAGGAAAAATTGCTTTTGCACGGCCAGCACAATCTTTCGTTGCGCTGGGCTAAGCTGGAAAAGCTCACGGCACAGCTTGAGGGCGCCAGTCCTCTGGTACTGCTTGAGCGCGGTTATGCGCTTGTGGAAAGCCTTGACGGTGCGCTTCTGCGTTCTGTGGCAGCGGCAGGCTCTGGCCAGATGATCAGACTGCAGCTGGCCGACGGTAGTCTGCTGGCCGAGATTCGGTCTGTGGAAGCCAGGAAATCATCAAGTTCAGCAAAGGAGGCAGGCGCTTTTTAGCGCCTATCTGCTATGGAAAACGCCAAAAATTCTGACGACATGACAAGTTTTGAAAAGCAGTTTTCTCGTCTGCAGGCCATTGTGCAGGAGCTGGAAAGTGAAACGCTGGCCTTGGAAAAGGGCATGGCGCTTTACCGGGAAGGTTTGCTTTGTTCGCAAAACTGCCGCACGATGTTGGAAAATGCACGGCATCAGCTGCAAAAATGGCAGGATGGGGAAGAACAGCCTCTGAATTTCGAGCAAGACAATCAGGCCAAGGCCTGCGACGAAATCCCTTTTTGAGGACAGCTATGGCTTCTCAGCTTGACCCTCTTTTTGCCAAACGCAGGCAGAAAGTGGAAGATTTTTTGGCACACGCTATCTGTGCCACGGCTCCTGACAATCTCGCCCGTGCCATGCAGTACAGTCTTTTGGCTGGCGGGAAACGCTTACGGCCTGTTCTTTGTCTGACGTGTGCTGCGCTTTGCGGAGCTGACGAAGACGCTGTTTTGCCCTTTGCTTCGGCCATTGAGATGATCCACACCTATTCGCTTATCCATGATGATCTGCCGGCCATGGATAATGACGATTTCCGGCGGGGCAAACCTTCGTGTCATAAGGTTTTTGGTGAAGCCTCAGCCCTTCTGGCAGGCGATGCCCTGTTGACCGATGCCTTTGCCTGCGCCTGTCAGGCACAGGTGCCAAGTGCGCAGCTTGTGCCGGCCTTGGCCGAACTGGCAAAAGCAGCCGGCTCCGGTGGCATGGCAGGCGGGCAGCAGATGGATATGGACGCAACCGGCAAAAGCGATTGTGATCTTGAGCATTTGCGGAGTCTGCATGCCAAAAAGACAGGCGCTTTGCTGCGCGCCTCGTGCACCTGCGGAGCTCTGCTTGCCGGGGCTGGCAGAGCGCTCTATGAGCGTATTGCCAGCTATGGCGAGCAACTTGGCGTGGCCTTTCAGATCGTTGACGATATTCTGGACGAAGTTGCCGATCCCGCTGTGCTCGGAAAGCCCGTGCACAGTGACCGCGACCAGCATAAAGTGACGTATCCCGCCTTGGTCGGCATTGAACAGAGCAGGCTTCTGGCCAAGGAGCATGTCCGACAGGCCCTGGCTGCTCTGGAGGGCCTCGGAGACGATGCCCGTCTGCTTGCAGAGCTTGCAGACTATACCCTGGAAAGGGTTTCGTGAATGGCCAGCTCACTTCTTGACAGCATCGAGCATCCCAGGCAGCTCAAAGGCTTTTCACGCGAAGAGCTCGTCCAGCTGGCCGGTGAGATACGCCAGCGTATTGTGGACGTGGTTTCGCACAATGGCGGCCATCTTGCTCCATCGCTTGGCGTCGTGGAACTGACGCTGGCCATGCTGTCGGTCTTTGATCCTGAGCAGGACTGCTTGATCTGGGATGTGGGCCACCAGTGCTATGCCTATAAGCTTCTGACAGGACGCCGCGAGCGCTTTGCGAGCCTGCGCACTCTGGGAGGTCTTTCCGGTTTCCCCAGACGTGATGAAAGTCCTTTTGACCATTTTGGAGTAGGCCATTCCTCAACCTCGATTTCCGCAGCGCTCGGCATGGCCATGGCCAGAGATCTCAAGGGGGAAAAACACCATGTGCTGGCGGTCATCGGCGATGGCGCGCTGACAGCTGGCGAGGCCTTTGAAGGCCTGAATCTGGCCGGCCACATGGCACGACGTTTGATTGTGGTCCTCAACGACAATGAAATGTCCATCTCCTCCAATGTGGGGGCTCTTTCTCTGGTGCTCAGCCGCACGTTTTCGTCGCAATGGGTGCGCAAAAGTCGTCAAGAGGTTTTGCGCTTTTTACGTTCCATTCCGCATATCGGGGAAAAACTGGCTCTTTACGCCCAGCGCGGCGAATGGAGTTTCAAATCCTTTTTTACCCCTGGCATGCTCTTTGAGGCCCTGCATTTCAGTTATATCGGTCCTGTGGATGGCCATGACATAGCTTCTCTGCAGAAACATCTGCAGATGGCAGCCTCAGTGGAAGACGGTCCCGTGCTTTTGCATGTCAGGACCATCAAGGGCAAGGGCTATGCGCCGGCTGAGAGCAATCCCACAAAATACCACGGCGTGGGCTCGTTTTTACCCGAAACCGGCCTGCCTGTTGCCAGCAAAAAGCATTTTCCCTCCTTTACCAAGGTCTTTGGGGAGACACTGGTTGAACTTGCGCGTCAGGATCCAAGCATTGTGGCCATTACCGCAGCCATGCCCGAAGGTACCGGTACAAGCGCCTTCAGGGAGCATTTTCCCGAACGCTTTGTGGACACAGGTATTTGTGAACAGCATGCCGTGACCTTTGCCGCAGGTCTGGCTGCCCGGGGCTTTAAGCCGGTCGTGGCCATTTATTCGACCTTTTTGCAGCGCAGCTACGATCAGGTGGTGCACGATGTCTGTCTGCAGCATTTGCCCGTGACCTTCTGTATCGACAGGGCAGGACTTGTGGGAGAAGACGGGGCAACCCACCACGGCATGTTCGATATTGCCTATCTCAGGCATATTCCCGGCATGCATCTTCTGGCGCCAAGAGACGAGAATATGCTGCGACACTGTCTGGTCACCGCTTTGGGGCTTCAGGCTCCCTGTGCCCTGCGCTATCCGCGTGGCGTGGGCTTTGGCGTGGAACTTGAGCCTTTGCGCAGTCTTGCCCTTGCCAGGGGCGAGATTGTGCTTGCCGGTGAGCGCGTGGCCATTTTTGCCTGCGGCAATCGCGTGCATCCGGCCATGGAAGCGGCCATGTTCGTCCGTCAGAAGCTTGGCTTCACCCCCATAGTCTTTGATCCGATCTGGATCAAGCCCCTGCCTTGCGAGCAGATCCGAGAGCTGGTGCAAAGCGTGGATTGTTTGCTTTTTGTGGAAGACGGGGTTCTGGCAGGAGGCTTTTCTTCGGCTGTGCTCGAAATGCTGGCGGATGAAGGTCTTTTGGCCGGCAAAGCCCTGCGCAGGCTTGGCATACCAGATACCTTCGTGGAACACGGAACGCAGCTTGAGCTTCGGGAAATGGTGGGCATACGCGGTCACGCCATTGCCCAGGCGGTCATGGATTTCTTTGAGAGGAAGGCTGAGGTCTAGAGCGCAGCATAAAAATGCAGTGAGCGCTTTTGGAAAAGAACGCGGACTGAGCCGGGAAAGAGGATGGTTTTGCCGCCCTGGCCCTGGGCTACGCAGTCTTCAAGGGCAAAAAACTGGCTTGCGCAGGCCTCGGGGCTTGCGTGCCCCTGATCTTGGCGCAGACTGGCGATGCCTTGCAGGGCATAGCGATAGAGTCTGAGCCGTGCTGCCGGATGCAGGTAGGTCAAAAGAGCCTTGGAAAAGGTGATCTGCACCTGTGTTTTCTGGCTGTTGAGCTGAATGTCATAGCCAAAGCGGTCAAGAGCCTCCGTGAGGTAGATCCGCCAGAAATCGGCATCATAATCCGCAAGTGTGTGCAGATGCCCAAACGTCACTGCAAGATTGGGATTTTCTTTTTCCAGAAGCGGAACAAGCGTTTGGCGGAAACGGTTCCGCGTAAAATGCAGATCCTGGTTGGAAGCGTCTTCAAACCAGGTAAGATCAAGAGCGTGCAGCATGTCTGTCAGCGCTCTTTTTTTGAGGCCTAAAAGCGGTCGCAAAAGATGTCTTTGGGGATCGAGGTCACACATGCCGCCTAAGGCTGGCCAGCCGCTTCCGCGCACAAGGCGCATGAGAATGTCTTCTGTGAGATCATCGGCGTGATGGGCTGTAACGATGTAGTCAGCCCCATGGGCAAGGCGTTCTTCTTCAAGAAAGGCATAGCGCAGCTTGCGCGCTGCTTCTTCAAGTCCCATTTTCTGCTGGCGTGCCCAGCCTCTCACGTCAAGGCAGACACTTTTAAAGGCAATACCAAGTTGCCGGCAGAGGGCCTGGGTTCCTGCCACTTCTGCCTTGGCCTCAGAGCGCAGGCCGTGATTCACGCTTGCGGCAAAAAGCGTATCCTTTCTTCTGGGGGCCAGCAGTGCAAAAATCAAGGCCAGCGCTGTGGAATCTGCTCCACCGGACAGGGCGAGCAGAAGCCGCAGGGGGCGTTTCAGGTCAAGACGCTGCAGTGTTTTTTCAACCTGCAGACAGAGCCTGGCGCAGGCCTGGGGAATGTTTTGCAGGCAAAGTCCTGGCGACTTATTTGAGCCCGAAGACGTTGCGGATAGTGTTGATGCGTTCAATCTGTCCAAGATGGGTGCTTTCGCCCTTGAGATACATCAGGGGTTCATGGTTGATTTTGTGGACAATGGCTTTGAGCATGGGCTCAAGCAGATTTTGCAGTTCGGCCTTGCTGTTTTCCGGCGAGGCCTGCGCCAGGGCCAGGATTTTGTCCGGATCAAGATGGCGCAGGGTATGTGTCAGCTCTTCATTGGCAATGCGCTCATGCCGGCCTATGAGATCCACAATGGTTGGCTGCACCTCAAGGCTTTTGAGCCAGGCCAGGTAACTTGTCACTTCGTCTTCGACGATTTTTTGCGCTTTGCGCGCCTCATCCTGTCGGCTGGAAAGATTTTCTTCGACAATCTCCTTGAGATCGTCAATGTCATAGAGATAGACATTGTCGATGCCATTGACGTCGGGGTCCACATCGCGTGGCACAGCAATATCAATGAAGAACATGGGGCGGTTTTTGCGCTGGCGCAAAACGCCGGCAATATTGCGGGCACGGATAATGGGATCGGTGGAGCCAGTGGAGGTGATGATAATGTCCACCTTGGGCAGAGTCTCGTTGATGCTTTCAAAGGGCAGAGCGTGGGCGGAAAATTCTTCGGCCAGAGCCTGGGCACGGGCAAAGGTTCTGTTGGCCACAAAGAGTTCCTGAATGCCAAAGTGCAAAAGATGGCGTGCCGCAAGTTCCGCCATCTCGCCAGCGCCGATGAGCATGGCCTTGTGCTGGGCCATATCGCCGAAAATGCGTTTGGCAAGCTCTACAGCTGCGTAGCTGATGGAAACGGCGTTGGAGGCCACCTGGGTTTCTGTGCGTACGCGTTTGGCCACAGAAAAGGCCTTGTGCAGGAGACGATTCAGGATGGGGCCGGTTTTTTTGGCCTGGGCTGCCTGCTTATAGGCTTTTTTCAGCTGTCCCAGAATCTGCGGTTCGCCCACCACCATGGAATCGAGACTTGAGGCCACGAGGAAGAGGTGTCGGATGGCGTCGGCGTGGGCGTAGGTATAGACATAGGGCTTGAGTTCTTCAACCGGAGCATTTCTGGCTTTGGCCCAGGTCTCGAGCAGTTCGTCCACCGTCTTGCTCTGGCCGCTGGCAACTATTTCCACGCGGTTGCAGGTGGAGAGGATGATGTTTTCCCTGATCTGCTCACTGCAGGGAATAGCCCACAGCTGCTGGCTGCATTGATTGGCCAGAGCAAAGCGTTCCCGAATGTCAACATTGGCCGTGCGATGATTGAGGCCGACAAGATAGATACTGGTATCCATGCCTATGCCTCAGTTAGCCGTGAAACTGTGATGGGAATCCATGAGGGTATTGACAATAAGCAACGAGAAAAGGCTGAGCAGAAAAATGCAGATCATGGTCATGGCGGGTTTTTTCCCGGCCCAGGCGGCAGCCAGGCGATTATGAAAGACAAAAGCCAAAAGAGCCCAGATGATCAGGCTGACAATCTCTTTGGGATCACCGCTGAAAGTCGCTCCGTAGACAGGTTTGCTCCTGAGTAAACCAGAGAGAATGCCTATAGTGTAGAGGGGAAAGCAGGTCAGAATGCAGAGCTTATTGATGGTATCAAGAACCGAGAGAGCCGGCATATCCTGAAGAAAGCCCTTGATGCGCTGTTTACTTTTGATGCGGCGTTCCAGGAAGAGAAAAAGACTGCTGGCGATAAATGATACCGCCATAAGTGCCAGACTCGTGAAAAGAAAGCCGATGTGCAGGATATAGAAGGAGGATTGCAGGGTCTTTGGCAGAACAATAGTCTGCTCCATATAGGGCAGTGACATGGCAAAGAGTGCTGCACAGAGCGGCGCGGCAAAGGTCAGGGCTGTGCGTTGTTTGAGCTTGAGCCAGAAGATCAGCCCTGTCAGGGCTGTGAACCAGGCAAAGATCTGCAGATAAGCGCCGGCGCTCAGACCTCCCTGAAAGCTTTTGTGAAAGCCGAGAAAAAAGCTTGTGGTCTGCAGCACAAAGGCTATGGCCATCAGCACACAGCCCTTGGTCTGTATACTGATTTTTCTTGCCAAAAGGCCGCCAAGACCGAGAATGGTTGCGGCCAGCAGGAAGAGCAGAATGCTCCAGGTGGTCAGTTCATGCGAGATCATCATGATTCGGCAGAGAGTCCGTCAGATGACGGGAAAATGCCGCCTCCAGAGAGTTCTTTTTTGTCCGTGCCTAGAAAAAGGGCTGATCAGATCCAGACTTCGGTTTGTTCAGAAAACAGGCTTTGCAGGTCCTTGTGCAGAGCCTGCGGCAGAAGCGCCAGGAGATAGTCAGAGGCTTTTTGTCTTTGCCCGCAAGCCAGCCAGTCTTCAAGGGGCCCCTGGGCAAGGCTTGTGAAGAGACGGCGATTTTCCGCTTGTGGCAGCCCAAGCGCCAGAATTTTTGGTCTCAGCCAGGCCATCAGGCAAAGTATGGGCCTTTTTTTCGCAGCCCATTGTTCAAGCTCAAGCCGCCATTTTTTGGCAAGGGCAGGGCTGGCGCCTTGCGTTGAGAGGGTGATGGTCAAGGGCGGGCAGTTGATGAGCGCAGGCAGCTGCACATCGCCAAGGGCAGGATCGCTTGCGCAATTGCAGAGAATGCCGCGTTCTGCGCAGAGTCTGGCAATACGGGCATTTTCTTCCTTACTGCCTGTGCAGGCAAAGACAAGATGCACATCAAGGTCCTGGCAGCTGACCTTTTGCCGTTTGCCGTGCACCGTGGCAGCCTGCAGAAGACTGTCCTCCTGGCAGTCAGGCAAATTGGGGTCAAGCACAAGAATGGCTTCAGGACCTGCGTCACCCATGGCAAGCAGTCTTGCCAGTTTTCTTTTACCCACAGCACCAAAGCCTGCCAGAAGACAGCGCTTGCCTTTCAGCGAGAGCGCTATGTGGTATCGCTGTTCTGTGAGAGACTGTCTTGCTAGCATACTATAATGGTAGCACAAGAGAGCTTGCGACGCAAAAAAGTCCTCCCTGAAGAGGACTTTTTTGCTGTCGGAGTCTCGGAAAAGCTTAGCCAGCCTTCTTGGCCAGACGTTTGCGCAGATTCTCGGCCACGCTTTCAGGATCAAGCGTGAGTCTGGCTACGCCACTTTCAATGGCCGCCCTGGCTGTAGCCTTGGCTACGGCCGGGGCCACTCTCGGGTCAAAGGAGAAGGGAATGATTTTGGTCGGCCCAAGTTCATTGTCTGCAACTAAAGCGGCAATGGCATGGGCTGCGGCAATTTTCATGGCATCGTTGATGTCGGTGGCTCTGACGTCGATAGCGCCGCGGAAAATGCCGGGAAAAGCCAGAATATTATTGATCTGATTGGGGCAGTCGGAGCGACCGGAGGCCACAACCTTGGCTCCGGCCTGATGGGCACGCTCAAGCGGCCAAATCTCAGGTGTGGGATTGGCCTGGGCAAAAACAATGGGATCCTTGGCCATACTCTGAATCATGGACTCGTCGAGAGCCTTGGGCACAGACACGCCAATAAAGACATCAGCACCCTTGATGGCGTCTTTGAGCGTACCCTTGATTTTATCGGGATTGGTGGCCTTGGCGATTTCATCCTTAAACGCATTCATGCCCTGGGGCCGGCCTTCATAGATGGGCCCCTTTGAGTCACACATAATGACATTTTTCAAACCCTGGGCCATGAGCAGTTTAATGATGGCGGTGCCTGCAGCGCCTGCGCCGCTGGTCACCACCTTAATGTTATCGAGCTTTTTGCCCACGACCCTGAGGGCATTGATCAGTCCGGCAAGCGTGACCACCGCTGTGCCGTGCTGATCATCGTGGAAAATCGGTCCTTTGAAAATGCCGCGCTCTTTGAGGGCGTTTTCAATGATGAAGCATTCCGGAGCTTTGATATCCTCAAGATTGACACCGCCAAAGGTCGGCGCCATCAGCTCGATGAGTTCAACAATTTTCTGGGTATCCTTGGTGTTGACGCAAATGGGAAAGGCGTCCACATCGGCGAATGTTTTGAAGAGCAGGGATTTGCCTTCCATGACGGGCATGGCCGCGTCTGCCCCAATGTCGCCAAGACCGAGGACGGCTGTGCCATTGCTCACCACGCAGACGAAATTGGAGTGGTTGGTGTAGACATCAAGGGTCGAGGGATCCTTGTGGATTTCAAGGCACGGTTCGGCAACACCCGGAGAATAGGCGAGAGTCAGATCGTCGGCGTCTTGGGCTGGAACCTTAACGCGCACTTCCACTTTGCCATGATTATCCTTGTGCAGGGCCAGAGCTTCTGCACGGAGATCTTTGATGCGACCCATAAAACCTTACCTCCCGACACGTTAGAGTAAAACCGTAAGGCCAAGAAGCCTTTGCCGGCTGAGTCATCTGAAAATAGCAGAACAGTTCATTCTAGGCAATCTTGGTGAATTTTTTTGCCTTTGCCCGCCATGTTTCTGACGTTTGGCATGGGGCCAAATTTGCCTCTCTGCCCCGTTAGGGGCTTGGCAAAATTTGCCGATCTGTGATTTCGTTTTGTAATTGCTTGAAATTATTGGATTTTTCTCACGTGGCATAGATTCTGCATCAAAATTGGCAACAGTTAACTATCCATGAGGAGGGAGTCCTATGTCTTTGGTCGTTAACCACAACCTAATGGCAGGAAATATTGCCAATTCGCTCAACAGCCATTACGGAAGGCTGGCAACATCAACCGAACGTCTGTCCACAGGTCTGCGCATCAATTCGTCTGCTGATGACGCAGCAGGGCTTGCCATCCGTGAGCTGATGCGTTCGGATATCGCAACCATGCAGCAGGGCGTCCGCAACGCCAATGATGCCATTTCACTTATTCAGACAGCGGACGGTGCACTGGGTGTCATTGATGAAAAGCTGATCCGCATGAAAGAATTGGCTGAACAGGCAGCCACCGGTACCTACGATTCGACCCAGCGTTTGATGATTGAGTCAGAATACCAGCAGATGGCTTCGGAAATAACCCGAATCGCCAATGCCACTGACTTCAACGGTATTCATCTTCTGAACGGCAATCTTTCAAGTGACACCCACAATGGTAAAGATCTTACCGCCACAGGCAAGATGAAGATCCACTTTGGTACCGCCAACGACAGTGCTGAAGATTACTACTATATCCAGATTGGCAGTGCCACGGCTTCGTCCTTTGGCGTAGGCAATGAGGCGGCTAGTGACGCAAAGGCCTATACGGTTTCCACACAGGAAGCAGCGCAGAGGGCGCTTGTGGGTCTGACGGATGCCATCGTCTCCAAGGATAAGATCCGTGCCCATATCGGTGCCATGCAGAACCGTCTGGAAAACACCATCACGAATCTGACCACACAGGCAGAAAATCTTCAGGCAGCTGAATCAAGAATTTCCGACGTGGATGTGGCAACAGAAATGACCAATTTCGTGCGCAATCAAATACTCACGCAGTCTGCTGTCGCCATGCTTTCTCAGGCCAATAGTCTGCCGCAGATGGCTATGCAGCTTATCGGTTAGTATTTTTCCCCTCTTTCTCATGTGGCTAAGGCGAACCAAAGACAAACGGCCCGGGGAGTGGTTCCCCGGGCCGGACCTAAAGCTTAGGTTCTGTCTTTTCCTGGCCAAGCTGCAGCAGGGCCTGTTCGGCCGCCAGCTGCTGCGCCTTTTTATAGCTTGAGCCTTGCGCCGTGAAGGTCCGTCCGTCGGGAATCTGCAGTTCGATGTCAAATGTTCGTGCGTGCTCAGGCCCGCTGGTTTTTGTCAAGGTGTAGACCGGCATACCCTTAAAACGCTGCTGCAGCACTTCCTGCAGCAAGGTCTTATGATCTTTGCGCGTGACCTCCTGCTGCGCGGCAAGAAAATCGTTGGCAAAGACTTTTTCCACCATTCTGCCCGCTGCCTCAAAGCCTCCGTCCTCATAGACTGCCGCGAGCACCGCTTCGAAGGTATCGCTCAAGACAGAATCCCTTTTTCTGCCTCCCTGCAAATCTTCTCCCCGTCCCAGCTTCAGCAATTCGTCAAGCCCGAGTCTTTTGGCCATTTTGGCAAGCTTTGGCGTACTCACCAGCTGTGAGCGCATCTTGGTCAGCGCACCCTCCCGCAGGTCGGGATATTTGTGAAAAAGCCGGTCAGAAATACAGAGTTCGAGCACGGCATCGCCCAGAAATTCCAGGCGCTCGTTGTGCTGGCAGCTGCCTTCGCGTTCGTTGGCAAAAGAACTGTGGGTCAGAGCCAGTTCTAAGAGCCTGCGATGCTTGAATGTATGGCCGAGATTGTTCTCAAGGCTGTGAAGGAGTGCTTCGCGCTCAGAGTACACGTCTGTGCCATGATCTTCTTGTTGTGTATTCATTGAGTTGTGGCGCAACAAAAGGATGTTTCGCCGTCTCCTTTGGCGAGTCTTGGGCGGGCAAAGCCCTGAATTTGACTTTTCTGATGGCAGAATATATTCAGAGGGAGAATTTTTCGGCTTTGAGCCGGAACATGGCAAGCGGTTACAACACAGAACAAAGGTCAAGGAAGCTTATGTACGATATTCGTCTTGTGAAGCTGGTGAGCGGTGAGCTCGTGCTTGGAAAATACGATGCCGAAAAAAAGAGTCTGTCGGATGTGGGCATCTTGCAGGTTATTCCAACCCAGCAGGGGGCGCAGATGCTGCTTTTGCCCTATGGACATCCTTTTGAAAACAATTTCACAGCCGTTATTGAAGGCAGGCATTTTCTCTATTGCTACAGTTCTACGCCCAAGGAATTGCAGGATAAATACATCGAGGCAGTGACCAATCTGACGGTTGCCGGAGGTCTTGGTACGCTGAAATTTGATTCCAAGACCATTCCTGCCTCCAAGCTGCAGATCTAGTGCTCTGCCGCAGCAGCTGGCAAAGGCCCCGTAGGTACGGGGCTTTTTTCGTTTTCTCTGGGATGGGCGCTGTCGTAGACGGCAATCAGCTCCTTGAGGCTAACATGGGTGTAGTGCTGGGTTGTGGTCAGACGTTTGTGCCCCAGAAGTTCCTGAACGCAGCGCAGATCCATGCCCGCTTCCAGAAGGTGGGTGGCAAAGGCATGGCGCAGGCCGTGCGGTGAGAGCGGGTTCTTCAGATCCACTTCCTGGGCCAGGGCCTGGGTGATGCGCCACGCTTCCCGGCGATTCAGGCGTTTGCCACGTCTGCCCACAAAGAGCGCCTGCTCATCTGGCAGCGCAAGTACTGTGCGTACCTTGAGCCAGTCGAGCAGACGCTTTCGTGACATATCGCTGACAGGCACAAGACGTTCCCGTCTGCCCTTACCAAGCACTCTGAGCACCCGTAGCGTTTCAGGGGCGCCAAGATCCGTAAGGTTCAAGGCAAGTGCTTCGGAAATACGCAGGCCTGAACCGTAGAGCAATTCAGCAAGTGCCAGATCGCGCACGACACAAGGCTCCTCGGTGTCGCGCGTGTGATCGAGCAGAACAAGCATTTCGTCCACATTGGGAATATTGGCTTCTTTTTTGTCCTGCCGTGGATTGCGCACTGAAGTCGTGGGATCTTCAGCTATGGCTTTTTCATGCAAAAGATAATGAAAATACGAGCGAAGGGCCGCTAGTTTGCGGGCAAGTGAGCGTTTGCTGATGCCCTGACGAAAACAGGCCGCAACGAAGGCTTCGATATGCTCTTCGTGAATCTCGCTGGGCAGAGCAGGGGAAATCTCTTGCTGTTCAAGAAAATGGAGGAACTGTTCGAGATCCGTAGCGTAGGCGCGAACTGTGGCTGAAAAATCGCCATGGCGACTTTTCAGCCAGAGCAGGTAACGGTCAGGCCATATTCCTGGATTCTCCAAGGCTTGGAATGAGCCACCCACAATATTACCTTGCGCCGCGGGCCCGCCGAGCAGCTTCGGAATTGGGAAATTCTTTGAGCAGACGACCGTAGCTGTCCTTGGCTTTGGCAGAATCCCCAAGGCGCTTGTAGCTCATGCCGCTTTTGAGAAGCGCATCGGCATTTTTGTGGTGCCTGGGGTACTTGCTGCTGACGGTGGCGTATTGGTTGATGGCCTCCTGGTACTTGCCTTGATCGTAGAGGCATTCGCCGATCCAGAATTCAGCATTGGGGGCATACTTACCATTGGGATAGCTAGTAAGGAATTCACGGAATTTCTGAATGCCTTCCTGGCTACGGCCCGAGCGTGCAGCCTTGAGTGCCTGTTGATAGCTTGCCTCTTCACCGGCCTGAGCTTTGGCTGCAGGTGCGGGCTTGGCGGCTGCCTGGGGAGCAGGCTGCCCTGCCGTGTCAGGCGGCAGAAGCGGCTGTGCTTGCGGCTCGGGGGCCTGGGAGGGAGGCAGCGAGAAGGTGCCCTCTAAAGGCAGCGTGGGCGGCAGTGCCGGGCTTTCGTTGCTGGCCTGAGGCTTATTGTCAGTGGGCGGCAAAGCCAAAGCCGCATTGTCAGCGACAGGGGGTCTGTTCTGCGCTGCCGGCCTTGGAGCAGGCTTGACTTCCTGCTTTGCGGAAGCCTTCGGCTGATTCTGCGTCTTGGCCGGGGCCTGTGTCTTGGGATGGGCCTGTAAGCCCTGGGGCTGACTGGGAACTGGCGTAAGCTGGGCGGTCGGTTTTGGGCCGGGCTGAGGCTGGGTTTTGGCAACGGGCACTACAGGCACAACAGACATGCCGGTTTTGCGGCCGTTGGCGCTGCGCACTTCATAGACGCGATTATTGAGCAGGGAAACCTGCTCATTGAGTGCTGTGATATTGCTTTCAAGAAGTTTCAGGCGCTGTTCGTTCTGGTTCCAGAGCTTGTTCTGACGGTCGTTTTCCCGATCATGGGCGGCGCATCCGGCCAGAAGTGCCAGACTGAGCAGATACGGTAGAATGGCTTTCATCAATATTTTCAGCGTGCATCCCCTTAAGGAGGGGGAAACGCTGCCTCCGTCGTTTTTCTGTTACGTGCAGGCGAGTGTGCAAAAGTCGCCTTTTTTCCCTCGGTCGACGCCTTGCGATTATCCCAAAAATACGGCACAAAAGCAGCATATTTTTTGGGGAGTGCGTTTTTGTACCTAGGATCTTGCAAAAGCGCAAGAGCACTCCTTCTCAACGTAAGGATCGTTGCATGCCTGACTTTGACCAGTTGCTTTCGTGGTTTCCCTGGCTCTCTTCCCTTGCTGGAGAGATCCACATCGCCATGCCTTTGCTTTTCCTGACCTCGCTTGCCACCCTTGGCCTGCTCTGTCTTGCGGGACGGCGCCTTTCCCGCCTGAAAAAACGCAGCTCGTATGATAAGGGCGCACGTCAGCTCTTACTGCTTGGCAGTATCGCAGGCCTTGTGCTTGTGGTGGCGGTCAAGGCTGTGCATTTCTGGCTCAGCGGCCGCTGGTTTCCGGAGGATATGGGGGCATTTCTCTGGGAAATGGTCTGGATTCTGCTCTGTTTTTGCGTCATCGTGATCAACCTGCATCTCCTGCTCTGGAAAAAACTTGCCAAGCACGAGATTCTCGATCACTGTCTGGGCAGTACAAGTACTCTGGCTGGGCTTACAACAGCCTGTGCCGTGCTTCTGCTGACACGTCTTGAGGCCTTGGGCTTTGCCGTGCCAACACTGGCTGATCCCAAGACGCTCACTCTGCTGACACCTTCTCTGCACAGCGCGGCCTTTGCCAGTCTTTTGGTCTTTCTGCCGCTTTTCCTGGTCATGCCCTATGTCTTTGGCTCTCTGGGCTTTCTTAGTCTACGCAGCATTCACGACTTCGGTCGTGACCACTATACCATGGTCACGCTTTGGTGTATGCGCAGGGCCTTTGCGCTGGGATTGGTGATCGTGCTGATCCTTGGAGGCTGTCTTGGCGTGCGTCTTTACGCGGCCTTACAGACAGCTCCTCTTGATCTCTGGAACTGGACCAGGGATGGCTTTCTCCTGGGCTTCTGGTTTCTGGCCGTACTCATCTGGGGCGGCATCAGCCGCAGCAGTGTGCCTTTGCGTTATAAAGCGCTGATGGTCTTTGCCGATCTTCTGGCCTTTGCTTCTCTGCCTTTGCTGCTCAATGCCTGGCTTCTGCCGTAACGGGCTTTTGCGCTCAAGCTCCATTAAGGCTTGCCACGACAGCTGAGTCTTGGCCAAGAAAAACGCTCCCTTTGAGGAGCGTTTTTGTTTGACTACTTGCCTGGGAGATACTGTTTGCGCCATTCATCGAGAAAGAGCAGGCTTGTTTCAGTGGGAGTGAGGCGGCCGCTTTGCCGGCGTACTCTTGCCACAACCTCTTCAAATGGGGCATTGGGCCCGGCTGAGAGTTTTTGGAGGAGACTTGCGATGGCGAGTTTTGTCTGATCATCCTCTTGAGCCGCCTTGTGCTGATCCTGTTCAAAGCGGGGAAAGCCCAGATTTTTTTCAAGATACGCCAAAAGGGTCTGCATGCGCTGGGCATAGGTGTGCGAGACCAAAACCCGTTTTTTGGCTTTTTCGCAGAAGGCGGCACGCTCTTCGGGGTGGTGCAGGTAAAATTCAATTTTCCTGTACATTTCCTCCACGCAGTCAAAGGTCGCTATTTCGTCTGCGTCGAAGAGCTCAGGCAGAAGGCGGCGTTGATCCACAAGTTGAAAAGCCCCTATGGCCGCCAGCTCAAAGGTTCTTGGATTGACAAAGTCACCGTGGCTGACCAGGGAATCGGTGTGCACACTGGAGTGCAGATTGAGATTGATGGTAGTGGCACTGTAGATTTTCAGGCTTTCTTCTGAGGAAATGCGCTGGCCCTGACGCTGGATGTTTGCGGCCAGAATCTCCTCGCCATCCCAGTCCGACCCCCAGATTTTGAAGTTTTTTCCGGCAAGCGGACGGAAGGCAAGCCGTCGGTTGGGATAGCCTGCGCCAAGAAAGGCAATGTCTGCCTGATAGAATTTTTTTTCTTCAGCTGTCAGGCTGACGGCTCTGTGGAAATCGGGCTCTGCTGCCAGTGGCAGGTAGAGAACCTGTTTTTGACCGATAGCCGCCAATTCTTCAAAAAAAGGCTCTTTCTGGATGACGCAGAAGACATCGTAAAGCGGTGCATAGAGCTTCCAGTACTGAAAAAGAGCAAAATCCTCCACAAACCACATGGCTGTTCTGATCCCAAGTCGCTGTAGGCGCAAAAGCAGATTTTTGCCCATGGGAGCCTGGGCCAGAGCCAGAACAAGATGCGGTTCAAAGGTCTGCACATGGGCAAAAATGGCCTGGGAGACCAGCTGCAGGAAGGAATGCTCGAGGGACGTGATCTGTTCAGGCGCAAGATCGAGCCTGCGCAGACCTGTAAAGGCCGAATAGAATTCTGGTGCCTCAAACACACGCAGACAGACGCCCTGGGATTCAAGAGCGCGGACACAGTAGCGTCCTATGGGGAGAGAGCCGCCGTACATCGGCAGAACTACCAGCACCCGTAATGTATCGGGCATGTGTCGTTTCTCCTGACTTTTGGCGTTTTGCAGAATCAGGCAAAGCGCTTGGGCGGAAGCATCCAATCGCTGTCGTCAACGAGCAGGGCATCAAGGGCTGCTGCTTGTTCTGTGCTGAGCTTGGCACTATGCCCGACGCTTTGTCTGAAAATCAGGCCATGCAGCCATTGACGGATATACCGACGTTCAGCTTGCCACGGATCTTTTCCGGCCACAAGTCTGGCCCAGGCACCGAGCTCATCACAATCGCTTTGCCAGTACTGCAGATCTGCCGGCAGATCGACACTGATCACGCCATTTTCTTCGATGAGGCTTACTGAGCGCAGAAATTCCCGGCTTTTGAGCGGGTTCAGGCAGGCCAGGTCGTGCCTGCAGGGAGACTTCTCAAGACAGGGCGCACAGGGTGTCTGCACCTGCCAGATGCCATGTCCTAGACCATAGGGGCCGGTTTCATGACAGCAGGCCGAAGAGAGAAAAAAGGCCCGCACAGGTACGCCAAGGTGCGCACAAAGGTGCATGGTGCCGGTATCTGGGCTTAAAACCAGATCAAGACCCTGCAGGGCCTCCATCAGACCGGCAAAGTCTGTTTTGCCGCAAAGATCTGTGATCAGCCTTTGCAGATTGCCCGGTAAAGCCCGTCTGAGAAGATGGCTGACTTTTTTTTCGTGCGCTGTGCCGAAAAAAACGATCGTGCGGCATTGGTGGAGAGAGACGTAGACACGAATGAGGTCTGCAAGAATTTCCGGAGGCAGTGATCTGCGGGCCTCCTGGCCGGCGAGGACAATACCCAGGCCCCGGCCCTGCCCCTTGGCTACGGGATTGACAGCCTTTGGCGGCACAGGACAAGGCACAAGATGCGCCCACACGTCAACAAGATTCATGGCAGCCAGGGCGCGCTTCCTGGTCAGGCGGGCGATATGCCTGAGCAGCTTTGAGCGTTCAATACCGCGGCCGCGCAGAGGCGGTCGATAGCCTGCGATCTGCTCGCGCTCAAAGAGTCGGCAGACGCTTGTGCTCAGGCCCGAGTAGTTGCAGTTGAAAACGCGTGTTACGGGAAGTCTCGCCAGAGCCTCAAGATTGCCTTCAAGATCAGACGCCTGCGTCAGTCGTGAGTGGAAATTCAGGCAGTGTACCTGGACTTGCGGATAGAGCCGTTCAGCCAGGGGGCGGAGGCCCTGATCCACGAGCAGATGCACCCTGCCAGAGCGCAAAAGAGAGAGAATAAGGCGTTTGGTCTGTACGAGATCGCCGAAACGGGCGGCCTGAATGACCAGGTATTCTTGCATGGGCTGGCTCCGGTGACAATGCCATGTGACGTTTTTGTCAGACTACCTCTTGTGCCAGCCAAGGGGAAGGGGAAAGCAGAGCTTTTTGCCTGCTTTGTGGCAAAAAAAAGGGGGGGCAAGCCCCCCTTGGTATTGCTAGGCATTGTCACTCGTTTCAGCGCTTGCCTCAGTTTCGTCAGCACTGCCTGCCGTCAGAGTCTGCTGCGCTTGCGTGTTTGTGCTGTTGCTCTGATTTTGCGTGCTCTGATTCTGTGTGGCCTGATTCTGCGTGGCCTGACTTTGTGTGAGCTGTGAGACCTGGCGGACATTGGCCAGTTCCATGGTTTGTCCGCCGTCAAGACCAAGGTAGACGGTATTATCGCTCTTGACCACGCTTGTTACCGTGGCATCCACCACCTGATCGGAAAGCACGGCCTCGCCTGAGCTGTTGTAGGCGGCCAGGGAAACGCTGTAGGTACCGTCGGCTGCGATCTGCCCCTTGTCGTTGAGGCCGTTCCAGGTGAATTCAAAGGTCGTGCCTGCGGTCTTGCCACCCAGCGATTCTGTGTAGACAGTATTGCCGTTACCATCCATCACTGAGAGGATGCCTTCGCGGACATTGTCGCCAAAGGCGTAGCGGAACGTGCTGATGCTGGTTGAACCGTCAGCGGCTGTGACCTTACCGATCTTATTGCCCGAGACACTGACCTGCTTGCCTATATAGGAGGTCGCATTGGTCATCTGCTGATTTTCTGTGGCAGTGGTCAGGCCGTTCATGGAGGTATTGAGATTCATCAGCTGTTCAAGGCTCGAGAACTGCGCCATCTGTGCGACGAATTCCTGATCTTCCATGGGATTCAGGGGATCCTGATACTGGAACTGAGTGACAAGGAGCATGAGAAAATCTTCCTTGTCCATATTATCGCCAGAACTGGTCTTGGAGGCCAGGGCCTGGGAGAATTCCTTGCTGGTCTGCGTGAGGGCGGCTGAAATGCTCGACATAGAGAACTCCGTCTTTAGGCCACTCGATCAAGAAGACGAGAGGCAGATGTTTCCGTTTCTCTATGACTATGCACACTTCGTTCCAATTCGCCGGATGCGCTTCCAGCCTTGAGATTTTCCAGATTGGCAAGATTGCGCAGGCGGCGCAGCTGCTCGCGGCGGGCATCCTCCTCCTGGAAGGAATTGTGATGTTCCATGTCCTGCAAAAGCTGCTGTTCATGCTCGGCCTGGGCATCCTGTTCCCTGAGTTCCACCTCGATGGAGTCGACCTTGACCCCCTGTTCCTCAAGATGGCTCTTGATCAGTTCGGCCTGCTGGCTGAGCATGGTTACGGTCTCGGCATTGTCGGCGCGGATATGGGCACTGACTTCGCCATTGTGGGCCACAAGGGAAATGGTCAGCGCGCCCAGTTCTTGAGGATGAAGCTGCAACTCAAGCCGTGTGGCGCCGTTTCTGAGCGTTGAGAAAAGGCCGTTTTCCACCTGCGAGACCAAGTGCTGGGAAATGGCCTGCTGTACATTGCCTGAAAGTGCATTGGATCGTACGCTGCCTGCGTTGATCTGTGTCATGCCCTTGAAATTGAGCGGCATGGACATCTTGTCCAGGAGATCGTTCCAGCCATCCTGCTTGCCCTGCATCTCGTTCCCAGTTCCCTGCTGTCCAAGATCGGCAAAATTTGCCGCCAGCACGCGTTCCTTGCCAAGAGTTGAATGCTCTGCCGGCGCATTCTGATTATGCATGGCTTCGAGGGTTGTATTGAGTATTTGGCGGCTGTCCTTCAGAACAGTGCGATCAATCATGGTCTGACTATGATCGGCATCCCGGTTCCTCAGATTCTGGGCAGCTGCTTCCTGCTCCATGCGCTCACGTGCCTTGTTGAGTATGGGGCCAAGATTCTTGGCCAGGGCATTGTCGAGCTTCTGCTGATCGCTCTTTTCCTGGAGCAACTGATCTTCGGCAGGCGCCAGAGCCTTCTTCATCTCATGGGGAGAAAACGTTGCGTTTTCCTGATCGCTGAAGAGCTCCTGAATCTTGTGCATGGCCTGATCGTTGAGACCAAGTCCACGGCCAAGAGCCAGCATTTCCTGCCTGGATACTTCAATGCTGTCTAAGGCTCCCATTTCCTCAAGAGCGCTCGTGATACCGCGCAGAGCGTCCAGAGTCTTGCCGTTGTACAGCTCGTCCAGCGTGCGCGAAGCAAGCTGTCCGCTCGGATCAAGGCCGTTGAGCAGAGAGGTGATCTCATTGGCGTCCTCGTCGCTTAAGGAGAGATCATTGTCCTTGCTTTTGAGGCTTTGCAGGACCTGACCCAGGGTACAGCCGTCAGGTAATTCTGTAAGCTTGCGCAGCTTGTCTAAGTTCTTGACGGGAGCGCCGCTGCCTAAAAGGCCATTGTAGAGCTCAGCGCATTCCTTCTGCGAGAAGCATATTTCATCAAGATTATAGAGGCCATTGCTGCTGTGTGTGCTGTAGACATCGGCAGCGACCTTTTTTTCCTGCTTTTCTTCTTCATTTTCCTTGGTTTCTGCGAGTTCTGCCTGGACTGAAGTATCTGGGAGTTCGGCCTGGACGGAATGATCTGTGAGACCGGCCTGGGCTGTTTCGAGTGAGGAGGCAAAGCTTGTGGCATACTGCTGCAGAGACTGGGCCATGAGGGCCTGGATCTGACTCTGAGAATTTTCCGTCTGGGCGGGAGAGACAGTAGGAAGAATTTGCATGGCAGACTCCTTTGCACGAGACTATTCAAGGAGCGTACCAAAGGGAGCTAGTTTTTGGCAGAGAGGATGACTTCAAGGAAGGCAGAAAGCCTGTTGAGAACGGTTTTCCACGCTTCGCGGCGGCTATCAGAGTTTTGCAGATACATTTCAAGAAAGCCCGCAAGCAGTCGCAGAGCAGGCGGCTCATGGTGTAAAAAATGAGGGGCCGTGTGGCCTTTTCTGAAGCCCTGAAGAGCCTTTTGCAGCATGATTTGGAGATGCTTTTCCAGCATCGTGGCGAGGACAGGAAAATTCTGCCAGAGCCTGGCGCAGGGGGCATGGAGTCTTGCCATACTGGCCGGTTCGTAGAAGGCAAAAAAAAGTTCGCGCATCAATTGATCGAGATCGCTCTGGGCGTTTGGCAGGTTCTGGTCAAGGGCTTTCAGCTTGTAGAAACCGTCGCTGTGTGTGCTCAGCCAGAGACCAAGCCTTGGCAAAGGCTGTCTTGCCTGGGATGGATGCTCTTGTTCGGCAAAAAAATATTTCACCGTGCGTACGACAGCAGAGGCTTTGAACTTTTTTTTGCAGCGCATCTGTCGCGGACATTCCCAGCAGCCCGCACAACTCATTTTGGGTATCAGCACATATTGTCCGGGCGTATAGGGTCCTGTCTCATGTGCCCGTACCGGTCCCATGGAGAGGTTGAGCACAGGTACGCCAAGCCAGTCGGCGAGATGCATGGGGCCGGTATCCGGGCTGATACAGAGGGCTAGACTTGTGAACCAGTTGGCAACGTCCGTCAGACTGAGCTTGCCTGCGAGATTGGCTTTTGGCAGTTGTACGGCCTTAGCCAAGGCCTCACCCAGAGTCTTTTCTCTTACTCCTCCGAAAAAGAAGGGCAGATAGCCTTCTCGCAGGAGTGCCTTCGTTACACTGATCCAGAAGGGCAGATCCGGATGCTTGGCTGTATTGCTTGCGCCAAGCACAAGGCCAAGGCGTCTGTTCTTAAGGCAAGAGAGCTTGCGATGTTTTTTGGGAATTGTCGCGAGTCTTTCTGTGAGATCAAGGCGGTTGAGATCGGCCCAGTGCAGGGTATTGTGATGATTGTTCTGGGTCAGGGAATGACGATAGAGCTGCCAGAAACCATGGATATGCAGACCCTTGTCGTCTTTGACGGCACCCAGGTATTGTGCCGCGGACAGCCTGGCCATGGCCATGGCCGCCTCAGGTCGAAAGCTGAGATTGATGACCCGGGCAAAATGTCTTCTGCTCAGGTCGTCAAGCATGGAGGGGGGGAAGAAGCTAACTTTGGGAGAAAAGGGCATGAGCGGCTGGAAAAACTCTTTTTCAGCCACGACCCAGATGGGCTGTTCTGGCCAGAGTTTTTGCAGATCAAGCAGCAGCGGGAAGGTCAGAATGAGATCGCCCATGCGCTGCATCTGCAAGATGAGCACCGGGTCGCAGCTCATACAGCGTAGACCTCACGCATCTGAGTCAGCAGACATTGCAATCTGTGCACCCAGGTGTGGCAGGCCAGCACACGTTTGCGGGCTTGCCTGGCAAAACGCTGCCGCTCCCTTGGATGATCGAGATAGTAGCGCACAAGTTCGGGAATTTCGTCGGCCTCACGGTAGCAGACCATTTCCTGCTTTGTGAAAAGCGCATCGATCTGTTCGCGCCAGTCTGTAAGCACAAAGCCGCCTGCAGCCGGACAGTCGAAGATGCGCTGATTGACTGCGCCCTTCATTTGCTGACTTGTGCAATTGAAGGAAATATCCTGGCAGGTGTAGAAGCGTGGCAGTTCCGAATAGTAGTTCAGTTCAGGCAAAAGCCTAGGCTTGACAGGGGCATTGCGGAATTCAATGCGCCAGCCGCTATCACCTGCGATGGTCGGATGAAACGGCAAAAGTCTGGCCACCAGTGCATTGCGGTAGACACGTGTGGCCTGCCAGGTGACAGCCGTCTCATAGGCGAGCTTGTCCTCATTGTCGCCAAGCTCTTCGTAGAGCGCGTGGATCGCAGGAAAGTCACGTGCCAGAAAATCGCGTACAGAACGTTGCTCTGAATGGATAAAGGCACGCGCAACATCCTGAAAGGCCAGGGTCATGGCCTTGGGAAAGTGGGCACTTTTGAGGCGTCCACCGACCTTGTAGAGCATGGAATTGCCCACAAAGGAAAGGCGTGATTTCCAGGCTTGCGGCGCCTGTCCGGCATGGGGATGGAAGCGATCCGTGTCGGTGCCCAGAGGGAGATAGAAGACGTGCGGAAAACCGAAGGCCTTGAGACTGGCAACATTGTCAGCGTCCCAGGTGAAAAGGCAGGTCCAGGGACTGATGCAGCGCGTGTAGAGATGAATGATAAGGTGAGGATTGTCCACGAACCACGAAGCCAAGGGCAATTTAAGACGCGTCAGAAGGTCCATGAGCACACCTTCTCTGTCGACGCCCATGTGATTCAGTGTCAGGCAGAAATCCGGCTTGAAGGTCACAACTGCGTGCAGAACACGTTGGACAAATTCCTCTCGACCCACGCTATCATCGCCAATGCTGATGAGTTCGTGCTCAAGACCCATTTTTTGGCAGGCGCGCAGGATTTCCCCCATGAGAAAATACTTGCTTGTGAGCAGTAAAACGCGCGGATTTGAGCTTTGAAAACGCGGGGCAGTGGCACGCGACCAGAAGTCGAAGTGAGCACTGGCCTCAAGCTCCTTGCGTAAAAAACCGTAGTAGGCAGCATCAAGGCGTTGATAAAAGGGGAGAACAATGGGCTGAAAACGCAGGCCCTGATGGCTGTTCTGCCAGCGTGTCAGTGCAAGAAGAACGTTGCGGGGGTCGGGATCGTCGAGGAAGAGCAGATTGTCGCGCAGCTTGGGGGGCAGGCTTTTGAGAGACTGGGTGAGCGTTTGCAGGTCGTGTTCTTTTTCTACGACGGCAAAGGGACCTGTGTGGATTGTGGCAAACTCCGTAAGTGCCGGACCAAGACCTGCGCCGAGAAAAACGGGGAGGCACTGCCCGGATGGCTTGGGGAGCGTTCTGAGGGCGCTTTTTTCCCGTTCCGGTCCGCCACGGCCTAGGGCCAGAAAGGATTTTGGGCCGTGTGTCTGAATGTCGAGAAGCGTACCATCCTGCGCGTATATAGCTTCAAAGGCAAACAAGGGGCTTTATCCCCTGTTGAGTGTTGGTTGTACACTGCTGATGGGACCAGAAACAATTTCATTATTGTCAAGATGAAAGACGACGTTTTCGTAGGGCTTTTCAATGGGACGGAAAAACTTGCCGATGGAGATTTCCACACCGGGATAGACAATGCCCGGCACAATCAGACGACAGGCATTGATGGTGTGTTCGTCGTCAATAAGCTTCTTGGCGTTGGCGCGGCGCTGAGCAATGATATTATCGCGTTGCAGCATAAGCTGCTGAAGCTTGATGGTGGCGTCATTGGCCTCGGGGGGAAGATCTTTGGTAATGGCCTTTAAGTGGGTGATGGCCTGGGTCAGGGAGGAAATAAAGGTTTCCTGCTTTTCCATGCGCCTGATGATCAAAGGATCGTAGCCAATGTAGACAGAGGTGGGAATACCCGCCTTATTGCCCAGCTGCTTACCGACATAAATGCTGGAAAAGACATTGATGGTGCCGCCATAGAGCTGCTCTTTGACGAGCATATTGTTGCCGGCATAGACCGTGGAATAAAGGCAGTACTTATTGATGACAATATTGCCGCGTGCACGGGCTTCGGCCTTTTCAAGGAAATTGATCATCAGCTTGCCGCCTGAGTCCACAAGACAATGATCACTGGTATTGCCCCGAACGCCGCCGTCAACTAGCATATTGCTGGCAGAATGGGCAATGCCGCCTTCGACGAGACCTGAAATGCGCACATTGTTGCCAAGGATGGAGAAGCCCGAACGGATAGCCCCGTGGATTGCCATGTCACCGACAAAATTGATATTGCCGGTGTGAAAGCTCACGTCCTGACGGACATTGAGCAGGGACTTCACCGTAATGCGTCCCTCATTGTAAAAAACATAGCCATTGGTGGCTGCAAGGAGATATTGTGGGTATTCCGGATCAATATAGGTGTTTTGGCCGGCGGGAAAATCAACGGCATCAAGAATAAAGCGCGGGTCCGGTCTTTGCGTCAATGAGTCAAGAGGGACAATCTGGGCCAAGATCTGTCCCTTGATGACATTCTGGACATAGCCCAGATTGAAAAGATCCAGCGTATTCTTTTTGATCGCATTTTCATCGGGGCGGCGATTGGTGTGATCAAAATCAGGATCAAAGAAATGATGCAGATAGTAGCGCAAGGGCCGTTCTCCTCAGAGAGAAGGAAAATACCGTTTCCGCGAACCTTAGTCCGTATCGCTTAAGCTGTGGTTGTTCAGCTCTTCGTAGTTTTCGAAAATAGGAAAAAATTTTTCGATACCGACTTCCTTGATCAGGTTTTCGATATGCTTGGCCGGGTGAAAAAGGAAAAGACGCCTGCCTTGTTTGCTGTAGAGCGTGCTCAGGGTCACCAGAACACCCAGAGCTGCGTTGTCCATCCGACCAACGCTGCTCAAGTCGATAATCACCTCGGGCAGTTTTTTGGCGTAGACCTGGCGATTGATTTCTTCTTGAAAGTTGATGGCCACGGGCAAAAGAATATCGCCTGTCACATGCAGAATGAGCATGGCTCCAGACACTTCATTATCAATGGCAAACATTGTTTCCTCGTGCGAGCGCTTGAATTCGTTCGGAACTGCCAATGGCCTCAACTGACCGTTTGTCGTAAAGAAAAGATAGCAAAATGTTTGCCGAAAGTCCTGATTTTTCTCTCAAGCAAGTCCCCAGAGCCGGCTCTAAGCCCTTGGGTTTAGTGTTTTTTTGGCCATTTCTTCTTCGTCGCGTAAATAGCGGCGGAGAATTTTACCAACTATGGATCTGGGCAATTCTTCTCTGAATTCTATCTGGCGCGGTACCTTGTAGGAGGCCAGCTTGCCGCGGCAGAAGCCCACAATTTCACTCTTGGTCAAGGTTTCACCGGCTTTGGGCACGATAAAAGCCTTGAGGACCTCGCCACGCACATCGTCCTGCAGGCCCACGCAGACGGCTTCATGGATTTTGGGGTGTTCCATGAGCACTTCGTCCACTTCACGGGGAAAAACATTGTAGCCGCCAACAATGGCCATGTCTTTTTTGCGGTCAACTATATAAAAGAAGCCGTCTTCATCCATCATGGCAATGTCGCCGGTATAGAGCCAGCCGTTGCGCAGAGCACTGGCGGTTTCATCGGCATTGTTGAGATAACCCTGCATCACCTGGGGACCCCGAATAACGAGTTCTCCGCGTTTGCCCGGTTCAAGGGTCAGGGCGCCTGCGTCCATGTCCACGATGCGGGCATCAGTGCCGGGAAGGGGCAGGCCAATGGAGCGTTCACGGGTCCCTTCGGCTCCCAGCGGCATGAAGTGGGTCACGGGCGAAGCCTCAGTGAGGCCATAGCCTTCAAGAATAGAGGCGCCTGTGATTTCCTGGAAACGCTTGAAGATTTCCTGCGGGAGCGGGGCAGAGCCGGACATGCAGATGCGGATACTTTTGAGATCGTAGTTGGCCAGCTCTTTTTGCTTCAGCAGGGAAATATAGATGGCTGGAGCACTTGGAAAGATGGTTGGTCTGTAGGCAGCAATGGTCTGCAAGGTCTCGCGCGGATCAAAACGTGGCAGGGGCAGAGCCGTGGCTTTTGTTGCCACGGGCTGGATCAGGCCAAGACTCAGGCCATAAACATGAAAAAAGGGCAGAATGTCAAGAAAAATGTGCTGATCCTTGGCCGAGAGATTGAAAAACTGCCTGATTTGCAGGGCATTGGTGCCCATATTGCCGTGTGTCAGGATGACGCCCTTGGATGTGCCTGTTGTTCCCCCGGTGTATTGCAGGAGCAGCGGTGTTTTGCCTGTAATGCCGCTGACGGGAAGATAGTCATGAGCCAGAGCAAAAAACTGCGACCAGGAAAAGATCTGCTTGCCATCGTAGGGTACGGGCTCAGCCATGGTCGAACTTTTTTTCGTGAATTTCTGCAGCAGTCTGCGAGTAAAAGCCAGGCAGTCGTCCTGACTCGTCACAATATAGGTATGCAGAGGCAGTTTCGTGCGTAAGGCATCGATTTTGGGCCAGAGCACATCCTGCAGAAGAATATATTCAGCGCCGGCATCGGTGAGATTGGCAATGATTTCCTTTTCTTTGTAGAGCGGATTCATCAGCACCATAACGCCACCGGCTTTGACCACGCCCCAGAAAGCAATGATCATCTGGGGCAGATTGGGCAGCATAATGGCTACACGGTCGCCTTGTTTGAAACCGAGTTTGTAGAGTGAGGCGGCAAACTGCTCGGCTTTTTCGCGCAGCGCAGCATAGGAAATCTGCGTTTTCTCATAGATGATGGCGCTACGTTCAGGGTTCTCCTCTGCTGCGCTATCAAGCAGGCCGGCAAGGGAGGTATCCCACGCCTGCAGAGCTTCTTTTTGGACGAAATCGGGATACTGTTTGATCCATGGGCGGGGAAAATCTGTATTCATCGGCAATTCAGCGTACAGGCCCTGTGGGTGCAGGGAGGAAGCGCTGTCTCTTGGACATTCCTAGGTTTGAAAGGGACGCAGAACTGCGTAACCATAGCCATTTTGGTCTTGGAGCGGTTTAGCTGGAACTCGCTGGCTTCTGTTTGGAACAGAGCACTACGCAACTGGCCTTGATGCCTTCCATGCGGCCGGTAAAACCGAGTTTTTCTTCGGTCGTGGCCTTGATGTTGACGGCATCGCAGTCAAGAGCCAGAAGGCGGCAGAGGTTCTTGCGGATTTGCTCTTTATAGGGCGCAATGCGGGGTTTTTGAGCGATCACCGTTGCGTCGAGATGCAGAGGAACGAGATTTTTTTGGCTGAGCAGGCTGAGTACCCTGTCAAGAAGTACGGCAGAGGATATACCGGAATATCTCGGATCCGTATCAGGAAAATGATCGCCAATATCTCCCAGAGCTGCGCAGCCCAACAGGGCGTCCATCAGAGCGTGCAGCAGGACATCGCCATCGGAATGCGCTTCAATGGTCAGCTCTGTGGCAATGGGAACACCGCCAAGAAGCAGAGGCCGTGTTCCTCCAAAGCGATGCACATCGTATCCCTGTCCCAGGCAATAGCCTGAAGGCCCGCTTTCGCCTGAGAGCAGTTGAAGATCACAGGGCCGCGTAATTTTCACGTTGGTTTCTTCTCCGGCAACGGTCACAACGGGAATGCCCAGAGCTTCCACGAGACTGGCATCGTCGGTCACAGCCGCTTCCCTGCCTTGACAGTGGGCACGATAAAGCAGATCGCGGACAAAGCCCTGCGGTGTTTGCACCTGCACAAGGCGGTCTCGCTCGAGCGTTTTGACCACACAGCCGTTTTCGACTTCCTTGATGGTATCACAGACCGCAAGGCCTGGGATGACGGCTTTGGCCCCGTTGAGCAGAGCCTGGCAGACACGTGCTAGAAGGGCTGCACTGGCAAAGGGACGGGCGGCATCATGGATGAGTACATGGCTGACTTCAGGTGGAAGCCTTTCAAGGCCAAGGCGTACGGAATCGCGGCGTTCACAGCCACCGGCACAGGTCAGAAGCGGTATGCCAAGCGCTTCTTTGTGCTGACGCAGGGCAATTTTTGTCGTTTCTTCGTCAAGACAATGTTCAGGCAGTACGAGCACAATACCTTGCAGATACGGGCTTCGGGCGAAAGTCAAAACACTGTGCCAGTAGAGGGGAGCATTTTTCCAGAGGAGAAATTGTTTTGCCGTGTCTGTGACCTGGGCAAGGCGCGAACCCTTGCCCGCGGCAACGATGATGGCCCAGATAGTATGCATGATGTCACGATCTTGTAATCAGAATGGTCCGATCACGGTGAAAAGGGAATTTCAGCATATACCAAAATAATGGAGAAAAAAGACAGGTATGTCAAGAAGAGCGAGCCTATGGGCATTGTAATCCTGCAGCGGCACAAAGAAGGCATCTTACGATGTCCGGCAAGCAGCGAACATCAGCAGGCGCAGCAGTCTGCGCTTTTGCTTGATGTACACTGCGCAGGCCTGTATCTCTGCCTATTTTTTCTTGAGATGCGTTTTGAACTGGGAAACCTCATGCCGTTTCTTGGGATTGATGGATAAAAGAAAACACTGTGTGGCACGATTCGTACCTGTGCATTTCCAGTCCCGGTAAGTGAAATAGGCGATATTGGCGGGATTGGATGGACATTTGGCATTATCGCTGTCGATTTTGAGCGCTTTGCCCGTAAAATGGGCACGTGCTGCGCCTCGGCAGCGAAGACTGCCACTGCTGACGGTCAGCTGGCCTTTGCCCTGTTTGTTAAAGCACATGGTGCAGACAGAGGTTGTTTTGGCTTTTTTGGGATCATCCCAGGTTCCGCCGGTAATGGGATCGGAAACCCAGCAGCCCTCAAGAAAACTCAGGTCTCCGTTTTTTCCGGCATTTTCGGGAATACGCAGATTCTCTCCTGATTGTATTCTGGCTCGTTTGGGCGGTTCAGTTTGCGCTTTTTGCCTGCGCTCTTCCTTCACATCCGTGAGCGGCAGCATGCTCCAAAGCTCCGGTTTTTCCCTGCTTGCGGGTGTATTGGGTTTTTCCGGCAGAGCGAGCCTTCCGTCGCGCTTCAGTACCGTTCCCTGGGGATAGTACGATGTCTGCATTTTTCCTTGAGCAAGATCTTCTTTGGATACGGGAAGGAGCGTAAAGCCCTCCTCCGTCACGATAGTTTCCTTTTTGGGTAAAGCCTTGGGATCTGTGGCAAGCGGGTATTCAATGCTGCCGTCCTTGCGAAGAATCAGCCCTTCCCCGGTGAGCAGCGAATCGTCGTCAAGGGCGATCCAGCCTTCGGGCAGAACAGTCCAAGGGTCGATGTTCTGCCCGTTGGGCAGGCGCAGAAGCCAGGTTGTGACCTGCTTTGCAGGTTCTGCATTTGTCAGATCATAGCTTGGAGGGGCGGCAAGGGCCTGCGCATAGGGAGTGCAGGACAGAAGGCAAAGACAGAGAACAAGAAGGTAGGTTTGCATCAGCATCACAGCAGTTTTTCCTTTGGGGGGTCGTTGTGACCGTTTGTCAGGGGCAGGCGCTTTGTCTGCCGCCTGGAGGATTTGTTGTTCGAAGCTCCTGTTATCGTTTCATTTACTCTCGGCAGGGCTCTGTCAGCAAGAGTCCACGTGCTTTGAGAACAACAAAGGAAAACGCAGAAAGCAAAGGCGCACCATAACGATGCGCCTTTGCTTGTCCTGAGTCGAACTATAAGCCGGGTTCTGTCGTTTCCGTAGCCGTCATTCCTCTAGGAGTACAGTTTCCTGCACACTCAAGCAACCTACCCGAAAGGTATGGCCGGGCCGGCCCCTTTCCTATTTGGTCTTGCTCAAGACGGGGTATGCAGAGCAGGCCATGTCACCATGACCTCTGGTGGGCTCTTGCCCCACCGTTTCACCCTTACCGTATGCACGGCGGTTTGCTTTCTGTTGCGCTTTCCAAGGGTCACCCCTCCTGGGTATTACCCAGCGTCTCGCCCTGTTGAGCCCGGACTTTCCTCTCCGGCATCATGCCGCAGCGACGGCCCGTTCAACTCAAAACGTTATGCTTTGTCTTCTTCCGCTGTCTGATCGCTCTTTTTGCCTGTGCGTTTTTTGGCAGGTTTAGCTTCTGCAGAAGCAGATTCTTCACTCTGTTCTTTCGCTGATTTTTTGGCCGAGGCCTTTTTCTTGGCGCTGACAGCTTTGGTCTTTTCAGACTCGGCGCTTGTTGGCGCTAACTCGGATTCTGCCTCTGTACTTTGCTCTTTTTCAGTCTGCGCCTTTTTGGCACTTCCTTTTTTCTTGGAAGCTTCCGTGCTTTTGGCTGCTGCCTCAGCTGTCTCGTCATCCAGGCTTTCTTCGTTCTGAGCCTTTTTGCGAATACCCTTTTTCTTCACCTTCACGCTCTCTTCAGGTTCAGAGATTGCCTCGGAAACAGCGGGTACTTCTGATGCCTGAGTATCGACAACTTCTTGCTCAGTTGCTTTCTTGCGGCTTGATCTTCTTTTTTCAGTCTCAGCGTTTTCCGTCTCTGCGTTGTCTTCACTTACGTTTGTTTTTTTGGCTTTGCGTGTGCGCTGGGAACTCTTTTTCTCGTCTGCCGATTGTTCTGTTTCTTCGTTTGGCTCATTGTTCTTGTCGCTGATATCCGCCGCAGCTTTTTCGCTTTCTGCATTTTTCGCGGCCTTTTTGCGCTTTGGCTTAGGCTCGGCTTGTGCATTGTCTTCGGCAGCTGCACTTGCTTCTTCAATCTGAGCAGCCTGTGGAGCATCTTCGAGTGCTTCTTCTTCAAAGTGTTTGTCCCAGAAGATGAGGCGCTGACAATTGGGGCAGCTCATAATTTGCTGACCACGCTGCAGTTCAATGAAGGTTTGCGGCGGTACAGCAATATTACAGCCCATGCAGATACCGTCTTTGACCGCCACAATCACCGGATGATCAAGGCGTTCGCGGATGAATTCATAACGGCGAAAGACCGGTTCAGAGATCCTCTGACTGGCCTCATTGCGTTTCTCCTTCAATTCATCCATTATTTTATTGGTCTCAGCCAGTTTTTTCTCGAGACCATTGCGTTTTTGCTCAAGCTCAGCCTTCAGTTTCTCGTATTCAACCGTGATGGTTTCAAGATGAGCATTCTGATTTTTGAGTTCTTCGGCAAGGGCTGTTTTTTCTTCTTCCCGATTGCTATTGCTCCTTTCCATGTTGTCTACTTCACGCATCATGGCCTGATACTCACGGCCAGTCTCTACTTGCATCAGCTTGTTTTTACTTTTTTTGATTTTTGCTGAATCGTCAACGATTTCACTCGCCAAACGCTTTTCCTGTTCCTTAAGATGGGAAAGCTTATCGAGAATATGCTCACGACGACGTTCAACATTTTCAAAGTTTTTGGACAGAGCTTCTATCTCTTCTGGTGCCCTTTGTTGCGTCAGGCGTGTGACATAGAGTTCATCGTCAACTTTTTGCAGCTCGACCAGTTGTTTTATCTCGGCGAGATAAATAACACTCATATATTATATCCTCCTGAAAGTTCCTGAAATTCAGTCTGAAGAGCTAGAGCAACGAGGCCATAGGTCTGAAGGGAGAGTCAGAGGGCACAAACGTCACTTTTATCTGTGTCGTTTTGGCCAGCAGCAGACTGAATCTGCGCATCATCTCTTCTTCAAGGCTGTGATGGCCGACATCAATGATGCAGATGTCGGCATCGAGAGCCGCATGATATTTGATGTCGCCACTAATATAGATATCGGCCCCGGAACTTTTGACAAGTGGCAGAAGTGAGGCGCCTGAGCCTGTACAGTAGGCAACACGTTGGATCTTTTCAGGCAATTTGCCACTGATAGTTGCCGTGGGGGCCGCTACAAGGGTTGCGATTTTTTGCAGAAAGGTCTTGGCCGAAAGGGCCTCTCTCAGGCAGCCGCAAAGGCCGAAGCCGCGGCTGGGATCGTGGGCAAGAGCTTCCAGAGGCTGACGCTCCGTAAGTTCCAGCTCGTCGGCAAGCCAGGCAACGGGGCCTTTGAGATTGGTGTCAAGGGACGTGTGCGCTGCATACAGCGGCACATCTTTACGGAACAGGCTGCGCAGAACACTGTGGTAACTGTCGAGAACCTTGGGAAGTTTTGGCGAAAGCGCTAGGGGGTGATGCGTCAAGAGCACATCACAGCCGAGAGACAAAGCCTTATCCACCGAGGCCGGTGTAGGGTCAAGGCTGACACCAAGGAACTGCACGTCCTTATGTGGCGAAGCCACCTGTAAACCCGAATGGTCCCAGGAAGCTGCACCGTCCAAAGGGGCGGTTTGTTCAATGACACGAATCAGAGTGGTGATATCCATGGCTGTCTTGCTCAGCAGTTCTGAAGATAGCGTACGGCATTGCTGAAAAGGAGTGTTCCTGGAGGGCTGTCAAGCATCCCCTGCGTCCAGCGGGGGTGATTGGTCACATGATGGAAGGCTTCAGGATGGGGCATCAGGCCGAGCACATGCCCTGTGGGATCGGTAAGACCGGCTATGCCCAGAGGAGAACCATTGGGATTTTCCGGATAGTGCTGTGTCGGGGCAAGGGTTTCGGGATCAGCATACTGCAGGGCAATGAGGTTTTCATCTTGGAGGCGCTTCAGGCAGGCCTCGTTTTCGCAGACGATCTTCCCTTCGCCGTGGCGTACGGGCATGGCGAGTTTTTGCAGGCCAGTTGTGAAGACACAGGGGCTTTGGGGATTGGGGAGAAGTGTGACCCAGCGATCCTCAAAGCGAGCTGAATCGTTTTGGCCGAGAGAGACATGTCGTGAAAACCACTGCTGATCAAAGGCCGGTAGAACTCCCAGTTTGACGAGCAGCTGAAAGCCGTTGCAGATGCCCAGGACAAGTCCGCCTGCGTCGAGGAAGGTCTTAAGCTCATCCAACAACGGCGTGCCATCATTTTTTTGTTGATATCGCCAGCGTACAGCTGCTGTTTGCGCAGCACCGAGGTCGTCTCCATCGAGAAAGCCGCCAGGGAAGATCAGAAACTGATAGTCTGCAAGTCGAACGTCTCCTCGGACGAGATCGGCAAAATGCACAATGTCGACCTTCTCGGAGCCGGCTAGACGTGCTGTGTGGGCTGTTTCGATATGAGAATTTGTGCCATAGCCTGTGAGGACAATAGTGCTGACGGTAACCATAGAAGGACTCCGCACGCGGTCTTGCGCTGACAACTGCGACGTTAAAAAAAATTAATTCTATTTTTTTATCAGATTGCAGTCAATAAAACTACCAGGAAAAGGAAAATTTTTTCTCAGCTTAGACTTGCACTCTACAATACCTTATAAAAATTGTATATATACAATGATTATTACTACCTATCTATAATTATTCTTATAGTCATTTTAAAAGTGTAGCACTTTTATTAAATAATAAGCACTCTTCACAAATGCGTGTCTTTATATTTTTTTGCAACAGTGATTATTTTTTATTACTTAGTTATGGGGTGTATCAAGGTCAATGATTTGGCAATATATAAGGCTAAACATGATGGGAAATGCTGATCATGTGTCAAGGCTTGAAGCGCAGAACGATTCGGTGGCTGCTGCGATGACGTTGGCCAGCGGCTGCCGGGGAAAGCCAGAGCGCTTAAGTGCTCGATAGGCCGGTATTTGGCTCCGCATGGGCTTTGAGCGCTGAGGCCCGTACCACAAGGATTTTTTTGCTCTTGCCCACGAGACTAGCAAAAAAATACACTGTGTCGTATAAGAGAGAGCGGCATTGCACGTCAGTGATAATAAAATGGACTGAGAGCATTTTTGCCCTAAGTGGGCATACGCGTTTGCGCCGGACTTTGCCAGTCAGGCATGCGTCCAAAGCTCGTCTTTGAGTCTTCTTTCCCCCTTTTACCTACAATCAGGTCGTTTGTTGTGAAGACAAAATTTATCTTTGTCACTGGAGGCGTACTTTCTTCCCTGGGCAAGGGGCTGGCGGCGGCTTCTCTGGGAGCGCTGTTGAAGACAAGAGGCCTTTCTGTGACCATTCAGAAACTCGATCCCTATATTAATGTAGATCCTGGAACCATGAATCCTTTCCAGCATGGAGAGGTTTTTGTCACGGATGATGGTGCTGAGACGGATCTCGATCTTGGCCATTATGAGCGCTATCTCAATGTGCCGATGAGTCACAAGAACAACACGACAAGCGGTGCCATCTACAACCGCGTGATTGCCAAGGAGCGCCGCGGCGACTACCTGGGTGCAACAGTACAAGTCATTCCGCATATCACTGATGAAATCAAAAGGGCTGTGCTATCCCTCTCCGAAGGCGACGATCCGCCGGATGTGGCCATTATCGAAATTGGCGGAACCGTTGGCGACATCGAAGGACTGCCTTTTCTTGAGGCCATCCGTCAGCTGAAAAGTGAGCTTGGCCGTGACACTTGCCTGAATATTCACCTGACGCTTGTTCCGTATCTCTCAAGTGCCGGCGAGCTCAAAACCAAGCCGACTCAGCATAGCGTCAAGGAATTGCTGTCCATAGGCATTCAGCCAGACATCATTCTCTGCCGTTGTGAGAAAAACATTCCTCAGGATTTGCGAAAAAAGATCGCCTTGTTCTGCAATGTGGACGAAGATGCGGTCTTCACCTCTGTCGATGTCAAGAATATCTACGAAGTGCCTTTGCGCTTCTATGAAGAGGGTTTTGATCAGAAAGTTGCCATCATGCTCAGGCTGCCGGCCCGCAATGCCAATCTCGAGGCCTGGAAACATCTCGTGGATGTCTGCATGCATCCCAAAGGCAGTGTGACCATCGCCATTGTTGGTAAATACGTTGATCTCAAGGAAGCCTATAAAAGTTTGCATGAGGCGCTTGTGCATGGTGGCGTGGCCAATGGCGTCACCGTGGAGTTACGCTACGTTAATTCTGAAAATGTTACTGATGAGAATTCAGGCGAGATCTTTTCTGGCTGTGACGGTATTCTTGTGCCGGGAGGATTTGGTTACCGCGGAGTGGAGGGCAAGATCTCTGCCATTCGCTATGCGCGAGAAAAGAAAGTGCCCTTTCTCGGTATCTGCCTTGGCATGCAATGCGCGGTCATAGAATTTGCGCGGCATGTAGCTGGTCTTGAGGATGCGAATTCCGAAGAATTTGATCCCCACAGCAAAAGTAATGTCATTTATCTCATGACCGAATGGTTTGATTTTCGTACACAGAATGTCGAGCACCGTGACAAGGCTAGCGATAAAGGCGGTACGATGCGTCTTGGAGCCTATCCGTGCAAGATTCAGCCTTCAACTCAAGCCGAACGCGCCTATGGCCAGGAAATGGTCGAAGAGCGGCATCGTCACCGCTACGAATTCAATAATGCTTTTAAGGATGTTCTGGGCAGCAAGGGCATGATTTTCAGTGGCACCTCGCCCGACGGCTCTCTGGTGGAAATTGTGGAACTTGCGGATCATCCCTGGTTTCTCGGTTGCCAGTTTCATCCTGAGTTTAAATCACGGCCAATGGCGGCCCATCCCCTTTTCCGTGAGTTTATTCGCGCGGCGCAGCTCAGAAAGTGAGCGGGAGAGCATGAGGTAGTAGGCTATGGCGCTTGAACTTCGTCAAAATCTGAAAATGCAGCAGAGCTTGGTCATGACGCCTCAGTTGCGTCAGGCTATCAAGCTTCTGCAGTTATCACGACTAGAGCTTGAAGAGACGATTCAGCAGGAAATGCTGGAAAACCCCTTTCTCGAAGAAAAAACTACTGAGGCTCGGACAGCGGATCAGGAGACTGAAACCCCAACACGCAAGGAATCCCACGAGGACGAGGTCTACGACAGCGATGTTGCCAAGGATGCCCAGTGGGAGGATTATCTCGGTGAATTTTCCAGCACGTCTCGTCAGATGCAGAATAAAGAACGCGAAGCACTTGACGAAATCACATCCTTTGAAAGCCGTTATGCGGCCAAGCCTACCCTTGAAGCACATCTTCTCTGGCAATTGCATTTTTCTCAGCTCACCGAAGAAGAAATCGCCATAGGTGAGGAAATTATCGGAAATCTATCGTCTTCGGGCTATCTTGAAGCAGAAATTGATGAAATTGCCCAAAAAACAGGCAAACGGCCAGAAAAGGTCGAAGAAGTGCTCAGGCGTATCCAGCTCTTTGATCCCGTGGGGGTTGCGGCACGGGATGCGCGTGAATGTCTGCTCATTCAGATCAAGAACCTCCATTATGACCGAGATCCGATACTTGTCTCACTTGTCTTAGATCACCTTGAAGATATTGAGATGCGGCGCTACAAGCCGCTTTTGAAGAAATTTCATCTCGATCAGGAGGACCTTGAAGAATATCTCGCCATCATCAAAGATCTTGAGCCCATGCCGGGTGCGAGTTTCGGTGATGGGGAACCTACCTATATCTGTCCAGATGTCTATGTCTACAAGGTCAACGGTGAATTTGTCATCGCCTTAAATGAAGACGGTCTGCCCGATCTTCAGCTTTCCGATCTGGCTAAGGCCGATATGTCACATGCCTCCGAAAAGGAACGCGAATATTGTACACAGAAAATCCGTTCTGCGTCGTGGCTGATTAAAAGTCTCTACCAGCGCCAGCGAACGCTTTACAAGGTTACCGAGAGTATTGTCAGGCATCAGCAAGCCTTTTTCGAAGAAGGGGCAACCAAGCTCGTTCCCTTAATACTCAAGGATATCGCTGACGATATTGAGATGCATGAGTCAACCGTCAGTCGCATTACGACCAATAAATATGTCGCCACGCCTTTCGGTGTTTTTGAACTGAAATATTTTTTTAACAGTGCCCTTGAGCAGGCAGACGGTTCTCTTGTTGGCTCGGAGAGCGTCAAAACCTTCATTAAGGACCTGATTGCCGGTGAAGATCCTGCAGACCCTCTGAGTGACGAGCATCTCGCTTTGATGCTGAAAAGCAAGCTGAATGTGAATATTGCCCGCCGTACAGTGGCCAAATACAGAACACAGCTCGGCATCGAATCCTCCTCCAAAAGGAAATCCCGCTGAAAATTTCAGGCTGCTCATGACAGAAAGGGGGAGGCAGAGAGCGTTGCACGTTCTGTCTATCCCCCTTTTTTTCTGGCAAAAACTCTGTCTCTGCTTTTTTTCAAAAAGCTTGGCCTTGATGAAGACGTGTAGTTAAGTTTTTCATTTTTTAATTAAAATTTACAATTTGTAAGTAAATTTGCAATATGATTATTAAAAATGCGTTCCCTTCTCCATCTTGCCTGTTTTAGTTGAGCTTTCGCACATAAGAAATTCCATCATGTTAGGTAAAATGTAATGTTAATTAAAAATTTTGGTGTAAACTTAATTACCATGCTCTCCTGGGGAACTTGTCTGACTTTGCATGGAGCGTTTTTCACAAGCGAATGGGCAAAATTTTCTCTAGGCAGGTTCTCTGCGCCAGCCGCAGGGTAGCCGCTTTTCAACACGTACAAGGAGTATGCTATGAATATTTCTTTTGTCTTTAAAAATTTTGAGGCAAGTGAACATCTGAAGAAGTATGCACGCAGACGTATGGAAAAGCTTGGCCGTTTTTTCGGCAAGTCTTCAGGCTTGGATCTTGCGGTGGCGCTTTCCGTGGACAAGTTCCGTCATCGCTGTGAAGTGACGCTGACCGGAGAAGGCTTGCACATCAATGCGAGTGAGCAGACCAGCGATATGTATGCCGCTATTGATCTGGTCTCCGATAAGGTGGAAAGTCAGGTGAAGAAGCGCGTTTCCAAGGTTAAGGAGCAGCGCCGCAAGATGCGTGAACAGGATATTGATGTCTTTACCTATACCCTGGACGGCGAGGATGAGAGCTCTCCCAAGGTTGTGGGGACACCGCGTTTTGCCACCAAGCCTTTGCATCTCGACGAGGCTCTGATGCAGTTGGAAGCCATTGGCAGCGAATTTCTGGTCTTTTTCAATGCCGAAAACAATCGCATCAACGTCGTCTACCGGCGTCGCAATTCGGGCTACGCCCTGATTGATCCAGTTCTCTAGAGTATCTTACAGGCCTTAAAGGCGGGTGCAGGGGGCTTCATGGAAAATCACGTTCAGTCGTTTCCTTCAGTTTGCATGGTTACGGGCTTGTCCGGTGCAGGCAAGAGTACGGCCCTGCGTGTGCTTGAAGACCTGCGTTTTTTTACGGTTGACGGCTTGCCCGCCAGTCTTGCACCCGAAATGATTTCGATGATGGGACAGCCGTCCATGGCGCATTTTATGGGCATTGCTCTGGGCCTGGACATCCGCAGAAGTGATTTCCTTGATGAAATTTTTCAGACTCTTGAAATTTTAAGCGAGCGCGGGCTCAGGCCTATTTTGCTTTTTGTCACAGCTGACGTTCCTGTTCTCATCCGTCGCTATGCACAGACGCGCAGACCCCATCCCCTGGAAAAAGAGGGGTTGGGGCTTGAAGCGTCAATCATCGCTGAAAAACAACGACTTGAACCCATCAGAGAACAAGCCGATCTTGTTCTGGATACCTCCCACTATTCCATTCACGATTTGCGCCGTCGCATTCAGAAGCGTTTCAGTCAGGCCAAGGGACGCATGCGTTCTCTGCGTGTCAATATTATTTCTTTTGGTTTTAAATACGGTGTGCCCAAGGAAGCGGACATGGTCTTTGATCTGCGTTTTCTGCAGAATCCCTATTTCGTGGAGACTCTCCGACCTCTGAGTGGCAGGGATCGGGCCGTTTCTGACTATGTTTTTGCAGGTGAAGCCGCCCTGACCTATCGGGATAAACTGCACGACCTGCTGTCTTTTCTCTTGCCGCAGATGGAGGCCGAAGGGCGCTATCGTGTTTCCGTGGCGCTTGGTTGCACAGGCGGCCGGCACAGATCCGTGGCCTTTGCTGAAGAACTGGCACAGTATCTGAGGCAGGCAGATTTTCCGGTTGTTCTTGAGCACCGTCATCTCGAGCTTGGATGAACTGCAGACTCTTTTTGACCCTTTTTCTGCGAGCGAAAAATGCACAAAGGAGTTCTTCATGGCTGATAATCAGGGCGAACGTGTGGGCATTGTCATTGTCTCACACGTTGATCTTGGGGCAGCGCTTCTTGGAGCAGTGGAGTTTATCCTTGATCAGCAGCTGTATGACTGTTGTGCCGTCAGCATCAATACGGCCCATGATGTTTCAGATACGGTCTCACGTTTGAACGATGCGGCAGACCGACTTGATTCTGGCGCTGGCGTGTTGATTTTGACTGATATGTTTGGCGGCAATCCCACCAATATTGCTCTTTCTCTTTTGGGCAAGCATAATGTGGAAGTGGTGACAGGCGTGAACTTACCAATGCTGCTCAAAGTCTTTGGTCACCGTACTTTGCCCCTTGATGCCCTGGCGGAATTGGCACGCAAGGCCGGCAGCGACGGCATTGTGGTCACGGGGAAAATGCTCAATGGACGTAAGAAAAAGGATGTGTTCAAGGAAGGTCAAAAAGAAAGCTGAGCACATAGTTGCCGCAGTTCTGATTTTTGCGCTGAGGCTGCGCAATAATTTGGCCAGTGCAATAGTACAGGAGGCGATGCTGCCTTGAGAAGCACGTTTTCGGGCAGCACCGGAAAGCATGATTCGAATTCAGCAAATTCTTGACACGTTTTCCAGCAAGAACCCCGAGGGAGACCTTGCCCTGATTCAGAAGGCCTATGTCTTTGCTGCGGCCTATCATGAAGGGCAAACCCGGCTTTCGGGGGAACCTTATCTTTCCCATCCTTTGGCTGTGGCCTATACGCTGGCCAAAATGGGCTTTGATGCGCCAACGATTGCCGCAGGTCTTCTCCACGACACGGTAGAAGATACCAAGGCCGGCATTGAAGATATTGACTCTGAATTTGGCGAAGAAGTCGCCGATATTGTCGATGGCGTGACCAAGATCAGCACCATCACTTTTGAGAACAGGGAAGAGGCTCAGGCTGAGAATATCAGAAAAATGATTCTTGCCATGAGCCATGACATGCGCGTTTTGATGGTCAAGCTTGCTGACCGTCTGCACAATATGTCGACCCTCGATTTTCAGAAGACCTACAAGCAACAGCGTATTGCCCGCGAGACCATGGACATCTATGCCCCTCTTGCCAACCGTCTTGGTCTCTATGTCTTGAAGCGCGATCTTGAGGATTTGAGTTTCAAGTACCTGAAACCGGACATTTTCAATCAGATTGAGTCGTGGCTTGATAAGCATCAGGTGGTGGAAAAGAATATCATCGACAAGGTGGTCAACCTCATCCGCGATCTCCTGGAAACCAATAATGTCAAGGGCGCGGTCTACGGGCGGATCAAACACAAATACAGTATTTACAAGAAAATGCAGTCGCAGTCGCTCACTCTCGACGAGATGCACGATATCATGGCCTTTCGTGTCCTCGTCAAGGATATCCGCGACTGCTACGCCGTGCTTGGTTTGGTGCACTCCCAGTGGAAACCTGTGCACGGGCGTTTTAAGGACTATATTTCCATGCCCAAGGCCAATGGCTATCAAAGTCTGCACACGACAGTCATTGGTCCTGAGGCCGAGCGCATAGAGATTCAGATTCGTACTGAAGACATGCATCGTCAGGCTGAACACGGTGTGGCGGCCCACTGGCTTTATAAGGAAAAAGGACGGGTTAACTCCAAGGATCTTGAACAATTTTCCTGGCTTCGAGAAATTTTTGAGCGGCAGGGCGGGGAAGCTGATTCCAAGGAATTTATGCAGTCGCTGAAAATGGATCTCTTTAAGGATGAGGTCTATGTTTATACGCCCAGAGGCGATGTCAAAGAATTGCCGGAAGGGGCAACGCCGCTTGATTTCGCCTTTCAGATCCATTCCAAGGTTGGAGCACATTGTGCCGGCGCCAAGATCAATGATCGGCTCATGCCCTTGAATACCGAGCTCAAGAATGGTGATCTTGTTGAGATCATTACCGATCCCAATCGTAATCCCAACCGTGATTGGCTCGCCATGGTCAAGACCGCCAAGGCGAGAAGCTATATTCAACGTTATCTGCGTACCGAAGAGCGCGCCAGGGCTGTTCGTCTTGGTCATGAAATTCTTGAAAAAGAAGGGCGCAAGCTCAATCTGAATACCGCCAAGGCGCTTAAAGCCGGGCATTTCACGCTGGTGGCCCAGGATCTGAAATTCGACAGCGTGGAAGATTTGGTGGCCTCTGTTGGCTATGGTCAGGTGACGGCCAGGCGTGTTTTGAACCGTCTCTATGCGGTCATGCATCCGGAAAATGTTGGCACACAGAGTCTGCAGCCTGTGCCTGCCAAGGAGGTCAAGGGCGATTCAGGCCGCAAAAAGGATGGCGTCAGCATCAGTGGCATTGATGGCGTGCTGATGCGTTTTGCCCAATGCTGTAATCCTGTGCCTGGCGATGCCATCGTAGGCTATATCAGTCGTGGTGTCGGTATTACCGTGCACAGGCGCGACTGCCCCAATGTGGCCAATATGGAAATGGAACGGCTGATCAACGTCTATTGGGACGGAGAAGAAGAAAAGCCGTACGAAGCCGGAATTTTTGTTATTGCTAAAAATGAGCAAGGTGTGCTG
>JAGADH010000083.1 GCA_017613715.1 Desulfovibrio sp.
AGGCTTCTTTGACCTGGCTATTGCCCTTGCCCTCCTCTTCACCGATGCTCAGAAGACTGACTCTGGGAGCCGGGTAGTTGAGAAGATCACGGGCAAAGGCATCGCCCATTAAGCCAAACTGAAAAAGATGATAGGGGCGGCAGTCAACATTAGCGCCGGCGTCGATGACCACCACGGGATTTTTTTCAGTCGGCAGCATAGCCGCAAGGGCCGGGCGTTCCACGCCTGGCAGACGTCCAATGGTGAACATGCCGCAGGCGACTGAAGCGCCCGAATGGCCTGCACTGACCACACCGTTGGCTGTGCCGTCTTTGACAAGGCGGCAGGCTACCTGAATGGAGGCATCTTTCTTACGTCTGAGAACGTCGCTGGCCTTGTCGTTCATGCGTACGACATCGCTGGCGTGAACAACGTCATAGCTTGCACCCTGAAGATTCAGGCGTGCAAGCTCAGCCTCAATCTTCGCCGTATCACCCACGAGACGTACGTGCAGATCGTACTGACGTGAAGCGTCGATGGCACCGGGAACAACCACTGAGGGGCCAAAATCACCCCCCATGGCATCAACAGCTATGACAGGACGGTCCATTAGTCTTTTTCAACTTTTTGGCTCACCACAAGGCGATTACGATATTTGCCGCAGGCAGGGCAGACTCTGTGCGGAAGCGTCGGCTCGCCGCAGGCGCAGTAGATGACCGAAGGAACCGCCACACGATCGTGAGAGCGACGCATACCTTTACGGGAACGGGATTTTTTATTTTGCTGAACAGCCATAATGTGCTCCTCATACTAAGCTTATGTTGATCTTTGTGGCCTGGCCACAAAGAAAAAAAGACGCGAAGGGTCTTCCCCGTCAGGAAGACCTGCCGCGGTGAAAAAAGTCAAAAGAGTATAAGCCAATGCCCTTACGCTGTCTAGGTGCTTGTGCCAGCTCACGCAAAAAAGCTTTCAGTCTTTTCCCTCTCTGACTTTTTTGTCCTTATTGATGGTAAGATTGCGGAAAACGGCCATGCGCGGATCGGTTTTACTTTCTTCGCAGGAACAAGCGTTCAGATTACGGTTGCCGCCGCAGACCGGACAGAGACCCTGGCAATCAGGCTTGCAGAGGGGATTGGCCGGAAGGGCCAGCAAAAATTCTTCCCAGAGCAAAGCGCCAAGATCAAGCAGCGGTGTGTTTTTTTCAAGGTATACGCGGCTTTCGCTGCTGAATTGTTTTTCTAAAGCCATGCTCTCGTCGTCGACTTCGTCTTCTTCACCTGGCAGATCTTCAAAATCTTCAAAGTCCCAGGCAATGCGTTCTTTGATCGCTTCGGCGCAACGCCGGCAGGGCTGGCAGACTTCGCCCTCAAGACGTCCTTTCACCAGGCAGCCCTGGGGAAAGGGTGTCAGCGTGAGTCTGGCCTTGAGCGGACTTGTGATCGAGACGTCCATGGCAAATTCACGAAGACTGTTTTGCCACAGAGACTGCTCGTCAATGACAAAGGCTTTGCCCTCAGGTGGCAGTTCGTTGATGGCAATGACAAGGGAAGAAGGCTGATTTATGTGCTGCATGAGCTTTTCTCGCTGTGCTCCGTTCTGCTCTCATGGATCAGCAGAGCGGCTTTCTGGGCTTTGGGGCAGTGTTTGATCTTGTATTCAAGGCTGAGGGCGAGGCTTTTGCAGGGCTTTTGGGCAAAGGCCAAAAGCCGGCAGGGTCTGCGGCCTCTGGTATAGCGTGCGCCTCCGGGCAGCTCGCCGTTGTGCTGGGCAAGCCTGCGTGCAAGATCTGTCGTGATGCCGCAGTAGAGGCTTTGATCGGCACAGCTGAGCAGGTATACATACCATGTGAGCGATTGTTGACCCATAGACGCTTTATGACTTTATGCAGGTCCTTTGGGAGGACTCAAGCTGGTTCTCTGGTTCTTGCAATTTCTGCCGTTTGCGCTAGTTTCGGCATTCGTTGCTCTGCTTCCTGGACTGCAGAGCCTTTTTTTGTCCTTTGTGAGGTGAAAGGTATGGGAAATATGCTGCGCACATCGTTTTTTTTGCTGCTGTTTGCTGCTGTTTTTGGCTTTGCGGACTGTGCCCTGGCCGAAAACGATGAGGTCATTCTCAAAAAAGCCTGGGTTGCCTATAATGTCGGGCATTATCAGGAAACCCTGACCTTGTTGCAGCCTCTGGCCGTCAATGGCAACGCTGTAGCCCAGATTCTCGTTGGCCGTTGCTATGAAAACGGTTTAGGGGTTACGCAGGACCTGGAAACCGCAGCCAAATGGTACACCCTGGCTGCCGAACAGAAAAATGGGCAGGCACAGGTCCTGCTTGCCTATTGCTATGAACACGGTCTGGGCGTGCCCAAGGATCAAGCCAAAACCCATGAGCTGATGCAGCAGGCAGCCGAAGGTGGTAATGCCGAAGCGCAGTTCAATATGGCGCTCTATGCCAGCAAGGGCCTCTACGGTGAAAAGAAGGATCCCAAGCAGAGCTTTGCCTGGGCCAAGAAGGCGGCCGATCAGGGCTATGCTCAAGCTGAACGATGGGTTGGGGCCTGCTATGAATACGGTGTGGGCACAACGGCCAATGCCCAGGAGGCCGAAGTCTGGTATGCCAAGGCCCGGGCCAAGGGGCTGGATAAGGAAGGTATCCTGAAAATGGTGCACGAGTTCAAATAGCCGTTGGCCACAAGCTATTCAAGACATCCCTTGGGGGATGTCTTTTTTTTTTTTTTGAGGGGCTATGCTGAACGTTTGATCAGGTGGATATCTTTGATTTCGAGTTCAGGCGTGGCAATGCCGCGGAACATATTCAGTCTGAGCACAAAGGCCAACTGCACGATCTTGCCTTCGAGCAGCGGTGGCGGAAAAGCTGCCCCCATGCGCCATCCTTTGGCCTGCATTCTGATGCCGGCAGAGGCATCCCAGACCGTGAGCAGAATATTTTTTTGGTCGTAACCAAGGTAATCATGGCGTTCGACCAGCAGGGGCGGTGTTGCGAAGATCGGCTCAGGATTCTTCTGGCCGAAGGGTTCCAAAAGAGCGATCTCTCCCAGCGTTTCAGCGCAGAAGGCCTGGGAAAGGTTGATTTCTCCCTCCAGCAAGAGGCTTTGATGTTGCGGGTGCAGAGCAAGATGTCGGCTGGCGCTGGCGTCAAATTGTTGCCTGAGTATCTCGAGATTTTCACGTCGCACATTGAGGGCTGCTGCGGCTCTATGTCCGCCGAAGGAAATCAGGCATGAGGAGATTTCCGAGAGCATACCGTGGAGATCAAGGTCGCCAAGCGTGCGTCCCGAGCCTTTGAGATGATCGCCGGCATCGCAGAGGATAAAGGTCGGCCGGCCAAATTCCTCAACAATGCGTGAGGCCACAATGCCAATGACCCCCGGATGCCAGTTTGAGCCATAAAGCACAAGGGAGGAAGAATAGGTTTCAAGAGCTTTGATGGCCTGCTGGCGGGCTTCCTGCAGAATTTTTTCTTCTTCGCTGCGGCGTGTGGTGTTCAGACTGTCGAGTTCCTGGGCAAGCTGCATGGCCTGCTGCGAGTCGTGGGAGCGCAAAAGCTTGAGCGCTGTTTCGGCATGTCGCATGCGGCCTGAGGCGTTGAGACGGGGGACAAGGCGGAAGCTGATTTCCGTGCTCTTCATTTCCTGGGAAACATTGACATGGGCCATGAGTTTAAGGGCGGCAAGACCCTTGCGTCTGGCAAGGGCAATATGCTTGAGGCCACCCGAGACAAGAATACGGTTTTCTCCCGTCAGCGGCATGAGATCGGCCAGCGTGCCCAAGGCAACAAGGTCGAGTACCAGATCCATGCGAAAGGGGGCATGCCCAAGTCCCTGGGCCAGGAGCTTGTTGACCTGAGCCATGAGGTAGAAGGCCACGCCCACTCCGGCCAGTTCCTGGCAGGGCGTGGATTCAGGCGGCATGATACGGGGATTGCAGATGGCGTCAGCGGCAGGCAGCTTTTCCGGAGCAAGATGGTGATCGGAAATGACGACCGTCATTCCCAGTTCCTTGGCGCGTTCCACTGCCTTGCGATTGGAAATGCCGCAGTCGACTGTCAGCAGAATCTCATAGCCCTGAGCGTGGAGTTCTTCCAGTTTGGCAATATTCAGGCCGTAGCCCTCGTGGTGACGATGTGGCAGATGGTAGCCAGCGCTGATGCCGTGATGTTCAAGAACATCCAGACAGAGGGTGGTCGCGGTGATTCCGTCGACGTCGTAGTCTCCCCAGATGATGATCTTTTTTTTCTGCAGAAGTTTGTCCGCCAGAATCTCGGCAGCCCGCGGAATTTCCGGCCAGTTCTGAGGATTGGTCAGCCTTGCCAGTTTGGGGGCGAGAAATTCATCCATGGCCTGAATATCGGTGAAGCCACGACGCAGAAGAATGTCAGCAAGAAAGGTGGAAATGTCGAGTTTCCGGGCAATATACGGAATATCCTCCGTGTGTTTGGGGGAGCGGAACTGCCATTGTTTTGGTGTCGTCACGGGAAGCATGTCCTTGACCGAAATCGGAGCGTCTGAAGATTACCAGGGGGAGACTATTCTCCCGTTTCTTGCGCCGTGCTCCCGCTGTCCTGGGGTTTGGGATTCTGAGCATGGGAGATGGCCGTATTGACATCTGCCAGACGTTCCTGGGGAACGAGTTTTTTTTGCAGAAGCCATACCAGAAATTTGAGGGAGGGGAGGTGCTGCGGTGCGAGTTCCAGGGCCTTAAGGAGATTGTCAATGCAGGGGTGCATATCATTGTTCTCAAGATAGGCTCTGGCCAGATTCATGTAGAGATTTTCGTCGTTTTGCGTCAGTTCGAGCGCCCGCGTATAATAAGCGATGGCTTGGGCTGTCATCTTGTTCTTGCGCAGCTGAATGCCGAACTCATTGAAAAGGTGCTTGTGTTCATCTTCAAAGGCGCTGTCGAGTTTGACCAGACGGTCGAAAATGTTTTGTGCCTTGGAGGTATCCCCGCGTTCCAAATAGGTCAGACCGATGCCGAAATTGGCTCGCACATTGTCGCAATCTATCTTCAGAGCCGTGTTGTATTCATGCTCGGCAGAGAAATTTTCGCCTTTCTGCAGGTGTTCATCGCCACGCTGAACGGTGGTGTAGAGTTCCTGCATCTTGGGGAAGACAGAATTCTGGTAAAACTCAGGTTCAGGGGCAAACTTCGACAAAAGTTCGTCCATCGTGATGGAACGTTTGGGGCCACTGGGAACGTAGTTGGTGTTGAGAGGCTGACAGACAATCTCTGAACCGTGCTGCTCCACAAACCAGAAGGTTTTATGCACACTTTTGCGAGTGGTTGTCCCTGTGCCGACCTTGCGGACTTCCTGTGAGGAAAAGACACCATGAATTTCCGGTGCTTGCGAAGCGGCATCGGCAGTGAGAGCCTCTTTGGTCTGAGAACCTTGCGTGTTTGGACTTGGCATGTGTGACTCCACAAAAACATTCCGTCTCTTAGAACGGACGCGACATTTCTTCGCCAATGCGCAAAAGGGCGTCGCGGGGATCCTTGGCCTTGAGAATGGGGCGGCCAACCACAAGATAATCAGCTCCCCAAGCTACAGCTTGTCCCGGTGTGGCAACACGGCGCTGATCGCCAAGCCCTGCCCAGGCCGGACGGATGCCGGGGCAGAGGCAGGCAAGACCGGGATAATCGTGTTTGATGTCGCGCACTTCCTGTGGCGAGCAGACAATGCCGTCAAGGCCGCAGGTCAAGGCGAGAGCTGCCAGACTGCGGGCAAAGTCTTGGGGCTGAGCAGTGATGCCGGGCATCTCGCCTGCAGCAAAGCTTGTGAGCACCGTGACACCGAATAAGAGGGGCTTTTTTCCTCTATCGTTTCTGGCGGCAATGCAGGCCTCAAGCATGCGCTGCCCACCCTGACAGTGCACCGTGAGCAGATCGACACCCAGACTGCACGTTTGCATGACGGCCTGGGCCACGGTATGGGGGATATCGTAGAACTTCAGATCGAGAAAAATCTTCAGCTTGCGGCTGGCAAGTTCTGCGAGCAGCTGCGGCCCGTAGTGTGTAAACATTTCCATGCCCACCTTGCACCAGCCAAGTGCGCCATCAAGCTTGTCCAGAAGCCTGAGCGCCTCGTCCCGGTCGGGCAGGTCAAGGGCTAAAATGAGTTCAGCCATCAGTAATTTCCGCCTTGCAGCAGAGACTGCAGTAATTGTGGCTGACAGCTTGGTGAGAGTGTTGCGGCAAGGTACACTGAACGTAAATGGGTATAGGCCAGTTCGAGCCTGTCATTGACCACAAGGGCATTGTACCAGCGAGCTTCCTTGATTTCGTCGCGTGCGTTACAGAGTCTTGCCTGAATGCTCTCTTCGTTTTCGGTTCCCCGCAGGCGCAGGCGACGTTCCAATTCGTCCAGAGAAGGCGGCAGGATAAAAACAAAACAGGCATTGAAGAGATTCAACTTGAGTTGTGCTGCTCCCTGGACATCAATGTCAAAAAGCACGTCAGTGCCCTGATCGAGTTTTTCCTGCACGGCCGCCAGCGGCGTGCCATAGTAGTTGCCGTGGACTTGTGCCCATTCGGCAAAACCTCCGGCTTCACGTTGGCGCAGAAAATCCGCCTCGCTGATGAAATAATAGTCGCGGCCGTCCACTTCTCCCGGACGTGGTTTGCGGGTGGTACACGAGACAGAATAGACAATCTCTGGAAAATCTTTGAGGAGCATGCCGGAAAGCGTTGATTTTCCAGCACCTGAAGGTGCACTGAGCACTAGGGCAATTCCTTTGCGCGGCATCAGTCGTCTTCCTCCTCGTGAGCGAATCGTTGTTTGAGTGTTTCGGTCTGAATGGCCGAAAGCACAAGGTGATTGGAATCAAGCAGGATAAAGGAGCGAGTCTTGCGTCCCTGGGTTGCGTCAATCAGTCTGCCGTTTTCCTTGGCTTCCTCACGCAGCCGGCGCATGGGCTGTGAATTCGTGGTGACAATAGCTACGATGCGTGCACGCACCAGATAATTGCCAAAGCCGATATTCAGGAGATCTTCTCCTATGGCTGATTCCCTGCTCATTCGAGATTCTGAACCTGCTCGCGGCATTTTTCCAGTTCATTCTTGAAATCCACCACAAGATGGGAAATTTGCACGTCACAGATTTTATTGCCGCAGGTATTGATCTCGCGGAAACATTCCTGGAGCGTAAAATCGAGCTTTCTGCCGGCATCTTTGCCCAGGCGCAGTAACTCATGCAGATGGTCGAGATGGGTGTTTAAGCGGGTCAGCTCTTCCGTGACGTCAAGACGGTCCGAGAGGATAACAATTTCCTGCAGAAAACGGTTCTCGTCGAGCTCACTGCCAACCATTTCTAAGGCTTCGCTGAGGCGCTCCTTCAGAGCTTTGCAGCGTTCTTCCTTGATCTGAGGCGCACGTTCGGCGATCAGACCGGTCCATTCCTCCATCTGCAGGATGCGGGAATTGAGATCACAGGCCAGGGCCTTACCCTCTTCCGTGCGGCCTTCGTTCCAATCCTCAAGAGCGAGCGTCAGTCCCTCCTCAAGATCTTCGAGCAGGTCCTGGGCTAAGTCCTCGTTGGCGTCTTTCCAGAGTACGGGAATGCCAAGCAGAGCATTGTAATCCGGAGTGTAGGGATCCTTGCGTGAGGCAGCAAAGGCCGCAAGTTTGTCGAGCATGGCATTGGCCTGAGCCTCGCTGAAGAGCACGGAGGGCCCAGCGTTGCCCGAAAACTGCAGAAAAAGACTGATATCCACGCGGCCGCGTTGCGCCTTACTGCGAACAAGTTTTTCCAGTCTCGGTTCAAGACCGTGCAGGGAGAGGGGGAGATGCCATTTGATGTCCAAATGCCGGCCGTTGACACTTTTGATTTCCCATTGTTGTGTGACATCGTGATTTTCCATGAGACAACGGCCAAATCCGGTCATACTGCGCAGCATTGTTGCTCCTGTTGAAAACACATGATTAGGTCATAAGCTGAATACGACAGTATAAATAAGGGAAATCACAAAAGCAAGTTTTTCCCGGATTTGCAGAATTGCCACCCCTGGGATGCAACTGTTCACAGTCCCTTGAGTCGGGATGCCGTAAGAGAGACCGGCAAGTCGCTGAGACAGCTGTCCAGAAGAGGGACGAAAGGAGGGAAGCCCGGAGGCTTGAGGCATCATGGCATGATCAGCCAGAGATAGAGGCAGGCTCAGATTGATGACTGCGGCGGTCTGCCGGAGAAGATTTGAGATACCGTATACGGTTGATCAGGGCAGAGGCTTTTCAAGGCATCAATTTCGTTGATGTTTTCCTTGGCACGCCGGAGCGAATGCGCGTCATGTCAGGCTGACTCTCTTTTGTGAAACGGCCCGGAAAGCCTGAGCTGTGCTTCTAGGACTCTGAGGGCCCGTTCCGGGAGGTCTTTGTTGTGGGCAGCGTGAAAGTTTTGACCCAGTACTTGTCCCTGATAATTTCAGCCTGCGAAGAGTGCTTTTGCACAATTGCCTCAATACTGCCATTCTCAGGCTCATTCTGTGTTTACCAGGCTGCGAGAAGAGCATCTGAGATCAGCGCTTTCAGTTCAGACTGGCCTGTGTCATCGGAATTCTTTTGGCCATCACGCTGCTTGTCTTCGATGTTCTGAAGCAGCATTGTGCTCCTGTGCAGTAGGGCTAAGCGCTCATTGCAGAAAAGCTCATGCACTGTGCGTGTCGACAAGGATAAGCGTTCGTTCCTGAGGGACACTCAGGGACAGCTTTAAGCAGAGGATGGCTATTGTCCGCTCATGGGACAGCTCCCACCACCGCAGGAAGGTGCTCCGCCTCGGCTTAAGGGGCGTACAGGTCCGAGTTTATAGGGGAAAGCACCGGTTTTCAGGGGACTTGGACAGCTCATCTTGCGTTGGGTGTCCTTGTTTCCGCATTGAGGGCAGACGGGATTGGCGGATTCAGTCGTGTGAATCAATTCCTCAAATTCCTTCCCGCACTGCGGGCAGATGAAATCGTAGATGGGCATGACAACTCCATTTAGCCAAGGGTGAGAGGTCTGCCTTGGAGGGCGGCACGGACCAGCGTTAGGGGATGTGTGGCGGGTTTTTTGGTGGCTTGGGCAATCTGCAGGCGGCAGGTGCCGCATTCACTGGCAACCAGGGGGCGCCCGCTTGTTGTGATGCGCTGAAACAGTCTGGCGCCGACACTCTGAGCAATGGCATATTTTTCTTTTTTGAAGCCATAGCTTCCTGAAATGCCACAGCAGCCGGCATTGGCTTCGCAGATCGCAATGTCGGGAAAATAGCTGAGCAGTTCCAAAGCAGGAAGTCCGGCTCCCTGGGCACGCAGGTGGCAGGGGGCATGGTAGATGGCAGAAATGTTCACAGACGAATTGTGTGCTGTCTTGATGTCAAGTTCGCCTGTTGCTATGCATTTGAGCAGAAAACTCTGGGCATCGTCGATGCTGATTTTTTCTTTTGGCATAAGTTCCGGAAAGAACTCACCGATCTCACGGGTGAGCATCAAACGACAGCTGGGACAGGCGCTGATCACAGGAATCTTCTGAGCGTTCAGTTCAGCCAGAACACGCAGATTGGTGCGGGTATTGTCTCTTGCGTCCTTTTCAAAGCCTCCGCTGATCAGGGGTATGCCGCAGCAGACGAAATCTTTCGGCACAAAAACACGGTAGCCTGCCTGATTGAGCAGCCAGACCAGATCAAAACCTGTACCGGGATCATAATAATTGATGTAGCAGCCAGGGAAAAACGCCACACTTTTGGCAAAACCTTTCTGCGAAAGACGCGGCAGATGGTCGCGGAAGGCCGTTTTGGCAAAATTGGGCATGGGGCAGTCCTTGTGGATGCCGATCCAGTCAAGGAGAGTACGCATCAGTGACAGGTGGGTACCCATGTTCTTGAGCCAGGCCGGAAAATACTTCAGACCGCGCGCCAAGACTTCTCCGTGGGCTACAATCCAGTCCCGGAAACTTGGTGGTATTTCCTGACATTGCGCCATGCGTGCCAACATATTGATGGTGGCAACGGGCACATTCTGGGGACAGGCGATCTCGCAGTTCTTGCAGTTGGCACAGTACTTGAGCGAGTCATCTTCCACTATGCCCAGAAGGCGGAAGCGTTCGAAGGCCGGTCCGATCATTCTTGGTCCGAGAAAGGCGGGTGTGGCTTCGGCAACAGGGCAATGAACCACACAGGTCGTGCAGGCGAGACATTTATCAGGATCAAGATGAATACTCATGCGCTTGCCTCCATGCCGGCAGCGTTTGCCGCCATTACGCCTGCGTACCAGCCTGTGGCGATGGCCACGCCGAAACCGCTTTTTTCATCTGCCGGATCGTAGCCACCGATGCTGCGGCCGGCAAGAAAGACATTGTCAAGAAGCATGTTCTCATGCACGTCAACGGGGCGAAGGCTCCTATCGACGCTTAAGCCTGTCTGCGAGATGGGGTGCGCAGCCAGAACGTCAGAAGCGTTGCACATCTGTCCCTGCACAGGAGGCACAGGCAGATTGAAGAGCTCTTCCTGGACCTGGTCAGGCGTCGTGAAAAGACCTCCGCCCAAAATGCCGCCTGTGGCCAGCACGATGTTTTTGGCGTAGAGGCGCAGGTTTTCCTCCTCATCTTCCACTGCTGCGACATATTCACAATGCTGGCCGCTCACGCAGGCTTTATTGATACGAACGTTTTCCAGAAAGCGGATTTTTTGCTCGCGTGCTTCGTCGATCAGAGTCTCTCTGAGGCGAATACCGCCAACACCCGGTGGAATGGTCAGAAGTTCTTCAACATGACAGTGCAGCATTTGCCTGAGTTCGCTTACAAGCTGCCCGCTTGCCTTGATCCCGAGAATGGGGGGGACAAGGATCACGTCGTAGGCATTGGCAAAACGTCCAAGGCAGGTCGTAAGCCAGCTCTTGCCTTCAGCGCTTGCGACTCTGCGTGCCAGATCAAGGGAGGAAACGCCCCTGTGGGTCTGGGAGAGTGGTGAGGGGAAAAGCGTTGTGGCAAAGGTGGTCTCGGCAAATTCCGGGAGAAGAGCAAGTTCATGGGCGCAGAGCTTGGGGCTGAGATCCCTGAGACCCTCGACACCCGCCACAAGGACCTTTTTGGCTGAAAAAAGTCTGCTGCTGTCAAGGCTTTGAGGAATCAGATAGCTTGGCTTGAGGGTTCCCAAAATCGTGGGCAGGCGTGAGTTGACATTTTTGCCGTCTTTCTGGGCGACAAAGTAGTCTGATTTGCGGCGGGCAAGGATAGCCTGAAAACTCTGCAAAGCCTTGGCTACACGTTCACAGCCGAGCAGAGAGTAGGGATGGGTCGGAGGGAGCTTGGTCATGGCCTCCCAGGGATCGCTGATCTCCTGCTGCTGATATTGACCAAGAAGGTCAATGCAGCCGCTGGAGATGGCCAGAGTTCCCGCTCCGCTTGAAGCAACAACGACCTGGCAGCCATGTTCTGCTGCAGAAAGGGCGGCCGTCAGTCCGGCCGGTCCGCTGCCAATGACGAGGACATCAGTTCTTAACTGCATACGTCTCTTTCCGCAAATTGAGCACGCCTGCATAAATAGCACGGCTGAGCTGCATTTCTTGAGCTTGAATCCCCCAAAGTGTCGGTGCCAGACCGCGGAAACGTTCCTGCAGGAAGGCACGGAGTTCGTAGAGGGGGTCCCGTGAAAGGGGGATATCATGTTCAAACATGGCATTGACGGCGCGTAGAGCACAGAAGGTTCCCTGGCAGGTACCCATGCCAAGCCTGGTGCGCAGGCGAATATCCGTCAGCGTGTGGCTATCGGGATCTTGAGCAATACTCTCGATTTCTGCAAGGCTGACCATTTCGCATTCGCAGATCAGAGGATTGCCTGCCGAAGACGAGCTGGTCCGTTTTTTGGCGAGATCGAGGACCTTCTCCAGATCATCACCGACACGGTCGGCCATCAGGGAAAGATCGCCCACGGGAAAAGCGTGACGCGCTGCCTTGAGGTGCTCAGCGCTGGCCTCTTCAACCATGGGCTGGTCTTTGGTGGTACAGGCTGTGTTGACGTTGAGATACGAGGCAACCGCATTGCAGACTTTTTCAGCCATGAGGCGGTAGGTTGTTAGCTTGCCGCCAAAAATGGAGAAGAAACCATGCAGTCCATCGCTTGCGTGGTCGAAAACCTGAAAATTGCGACTGGCATTGCGTCCCTGGGCATTTCCAGGGGTGTAAAGGGGTCTTGTGCCGGCAAAGGCTCTGAGGATACGGTAGGTTTGGAGCTTGGGAAAAAGCGGCTCGCCAATGGCAAGCAGTCTGAGAATTTCTTCGCGTGTGGGCTTTGTGTCGTCAGGCCGGTCCGTGGCAACAGACGTTGTGCCGAGAATGGTGATGGAGCCATGGGGAACAAAAATATCGCCGTCTGAGCCCGGATGCAGGCGATTGACCACGCGTGAGGTAAAACGATGATTGAAGACTATGAGAGAGCCCTTGTCGGGCGAGACGGGAACGTCAAGACCAGCAAGAGCGGCAATCTGGCCTGACCAGGAACCTGCAGCATTGACCACGGCGCGACAGTAAAGCGTTTTTTTGGTCTGGGTCAGTGTGTCAATAACGTCAACGCTTTGTATGTTTCCGTTTGCCTGGCTGATGCCTGTGACTTTGTGGTAGAGCAGGACACGACCACCGTGGCGTCTGGCACTCATGGCATTGTGCAGGACCAGGCGGAAGCCGTCCACACAGGAGTCGGGAACCCGGAAGACTCTCAGAGCCTGGGGTGAAATCTCAGGTTCAAGTCTGCGAGCTTCCTCCACAGACAGTTCCTCGGTCTGAATCCCGGCCTCGGCGCAGCCTTTAAGCCATGGTTCAACATAGTCGGGATCGTCTTCAGGCAGCAGGACGAAAAAACCTTCGGTTTCTTCTACGCACTGGGCTCCAATACGCCTCAGAATGGTATTTTCTTCAATACATTCCTTGGCTGAGAGAGTGTCGCTCACAGCATAGCGTCCGCCGCTGTGCAAAAGACCGTGGAAACGTGAGCTTGTGCCGTGGGCAATGCCACCTTGCTCGACAAGGACGGCAGCAATGCCTCTAAGGCTGAGATCTCTGAGCGTGCCGATGCCCGTGGCACCGCCGCCGATGACCACGACATCCGTTTCGATTCTGTCTACTGACATCCGATCTTCGGCAGATCCTCTTAAGGAATGTTCTGCCGCCTCCATCTGCGCTTTTTGCAATTGGCCTGTCAGGCTTGGCAGCGCACGTTGCAAGTTCTTTTGGGTAAAAAGAAGGACGAAAAGGCTTTTTCCTGCTTTTGGCTACAATAGACGTGGCGCTGGGAAGAGCGTACTTTGACAGAGAAAGAACGCTTCGGCAGACTGTCTTTTTGTTCTTCCTGAGTTTGAGCGTGACAAGGGGGACGAAGAAGCCTTCTGCCGTAAGATCTTCCCATTGGCACCGTAGGGGCGGAATGAAAATATGATAGACTGAGAAGGCACTGATCGCAAGACCCTGTCGTTTTCGTCCTGGCTTAGCATGCAGCGAAACGATCTTGACGGTCTTTTGGGGCATGCGGCGTATCGGAAAAACTGTGCAGAAATTCAATACATCTCGATGCTGGAGCTTTTTGATGAACTGGTCAAACAAACGCTGTGTTGTTCTTGATATGGATGGGACGGTATATCTTGGTAATATCCCTATCAAAGGCGCTGTCCAATTTATTCAAAAACACTGGAAAGACCTTGATTTTTATTTTTTAACCAATAATACCTCCAAATCGCTGTCAACATATGTGACAAAGTTGAAGAGTATGGGTATTCCTGCGCAGCGTGAGATATTATTGTCTCCGGTTTTGCCGCTGGTCAATTTTCTGCGGGAACGGCAGATTCAGAGAATTTATCTCGTAGGCAATCGGGATTTTGCGCAAGAACTCCATGCAAAGATGCCGAGCCTTGAAGAGAGTGAAGACAATGTGCAAGCCGTTGTCTTGGCCTATGATACGGAGCTGACCTATCAAAAGCTGATGAGATCGGCACTGCTCCTGCAAAAGCCAGATATCCTATTTTTGGCAACACACCCTGATCTTGTCTGCCCGTCACCTGAGGGACCACTTCCTGATGTCGGCAGTTTTATCAGTCTTTATGCAACGGCTACAGGCAGGCGTCCCCAATATATCTTCGGCAAGCCTGACCCTATGATTTTGCAGCCACTGCTCGCCAGATATGCCAAAGATGATATGGTCATGGTCGGAGACCGGCTGAGTACGGATAAAAAGCTAGCTGAAAATGCCGGCATTGATTTTGCCTTGGTTTTGAGCGGCGAAGCCACTCGTGAAGATCTGGCCAAGGAAGAACGGCAGCCAACGGTAGTCCTTGAGCATTTGGGTGAGGCTGAGAAGGATTTTCTCTAAGGCGGATGTCTTAGGATTCGAAAGAAGCATAGTCTTTCATGTTGATTGTCTTTGTGTGCCAAAGGAGTAATTTTTTTATATTTTTATCATATTTTATAAAAATATATATGGACTGCTCTTTTCTGCTGATATTTGCTGCTTTAATCCTTGTTGCATTCTTTTAACTTGAGCTAGCATAAGCTATGTCTCTATGATTATCGTTATAATTGTATAGTGTAATAAATAATAACCGAGGAGAAAACATTCTTCTCGGTTATTATTTTTTAATAGAAAATTCGTTGGTCAGAAAAAAAGAGCAGAATCACTTTGATTCTGCTCTCTGAGATGTTGAATTGAGCTTGACAGATTTCAACCAGGCATTCTTACGTATTCGATTGCTTGAAGAAGTTCTATATTATTGTAGTAAAAATCTGTTTTTTAGATTCTCAATGAATAACTATGTCCTAAGATCGTTTTCAAAATACGTATCATGTGCTAAAAGTTTAAGTATTTTTATACATATTTTGGTTTTAGCCTCGAGCTGAAATCCTAGGTTTTGGTCTGGTAAGCTGGTACGATTATTCGTTCTTCATCTGTTCAACAAGAGTTGTCAGAGATTCCGTCTGCTGGGCCAGATCAGAGATGGCCTTGGAAGCTTCACCCATAGCTGTCGCAGTCTGGCCGGACATGGAATTGACGGCCGTGACGGACTGATTGATTTCTTCACTGGCTGCCGACTGTTCTTCGGCGGCAGTCGCAATGGCCCGTACCTGATCAGCTGTATCCTCGACATTTCTGACGATTTGCTGCAGCGCTTCACCGGACTGCTGGGCTAGGCTTGTTGCCTGCTCCACGGCGGAGAGCGCTTCGCTCATCTTGTCGACACTCTTTTGAGCACTGCCCTGAATGGCTACGATGGCCTTGGAGACATCGTTGGTGGAGGCCATGGTCTTTTCTGCCAGCTTCCGGACTTCATCAGCCACAACGGCAAATCCGCGTCCGGCTTCACCGGCTCTTGCCGCTTCAATGGCCGCGTTAAGAGCGAGAAGGTTGGTCTGATCGGCAATGTCGGAAATGACATTCATGATCTGGCTGATGCTCTGGGTATGGCCATGCAGCTGACCCATATCCTCCTGCAGTTCCAGAGAGAGCGTTTGCACCTGATTGATGCTGTTTAAGGCATCAGAGAGAATCTTCTGTCCTTCTTCGGCATTGCGTCTGGTTTCAGCTGAGACAGAGGCGGCGGAAGAGGCATTGTGGGCCACTTCCTGGACTGTGGCATTCATCTCGTTCATGGCTGTTGCCGCTTCAGAGAGACGATTTGATGATTCAGTTGCCACCTGATCTGATTGTTCGATTTGAGCTGACAGTTCACTGGCCGCAGCGGAAATGCCGTGGACAACAGATTCAAGATGTTCGGCAGCGGTATGCATGCCTTCACGCTTGGCATTCTGTGCTTCCAAGGCTGCAGCTTCTGCCTTACGCATGGCCTCTTCAGCTTCTTTGCCCTTCTCCTGCGCATGCGCAGTAGCCTCGTCAGCTTCACTGATCTTGCCCTTCAGAGACGTAACCATGTTGCGCAGGGCAGTGACCAGATCCCCGATTTCATCCTGGCGAGGCCCGACCGTCAGATTGGCATCAAGATTGCCGGCAGACACAGCCGTGGCAAAGTCTACAGTACGCTTGAGCGGTGTCACCAGATTGCGGAAGAAGAGATAGCCAAGGAGACTTAAAACCACAACAACGATCAGGGATGCGATCAGACAGTAGAAGGCTATGTCGTTGACCGTTTTTTCAATG
>JAGADH010000084.1 GCA_017613715.1 Desulfovibrio sp.
AGTCAGGCTTGGTTTGAGACTCAGATCCTGAATCAGGCTTGGTTTTGGACTCAGATCCCGAATCAGGCTTGTTTTGAGATTCAGATCCTGAATCAGGCTTGGTTTGAGATTCAGATCCTGAATCAGGCTTGGTTTGAGACTCAGATCCCGAATCAGGCTTGTTTTGAGACTCAGAACCTGAATCAGGCTTGGTTTTGGACTCAGAACCTGAATCAGGCTTGGTTTGAGACTCAGAACCTGAATCAGGCTTGGTTTGAGATTCAGAACCTGAATCAGGCTTGGTTTGAGATTCAGATCCTGAATCAGGCTTGGTTTGAGATTCAGATCCCGAATCAGGCTTGGTTTTGGACTCAGAATCTGAATCAGGCTTGGTTTGAGACTCGGATCCTGAATCAGGCTCAGGTGTGGGAGTTGGATCGGGATCAGATGCAGGTGTAGGATCTGGAGTTACCAAGGCATTGCCACTTTCCTTGGCGGCCGTTTGATCTTCCGTTGGGGTAGTGGATTGGCCTGCAGTGTCACCCGCAGAAGTCTTTTGCACGGACTCAGTCGTGGTCACGCCTCTTGCGTCCGTCGTTTTTTCGGATCCGCTCGTCGTGGTCAGACCCGAGTTTGCGTCAAACTGAGCAGTGGTCGCGGTCACCTTGGTTATTACTTGACCTGAGCTATCAGTTGCGGTCTCAGTGATATTGGTTTGCTTCACTGCAGAACCGTCAGAGGCAATAGTGCTCTCTACGCTTCCCTTTTCGGAGGCAACCGTCTTTCCCGTCATGTCCTTTGTGACGTTATTGACGCTTTTGTTTTCGGTCACAGTACCGCTTGTGATATCGGTCTTTGTGATCGTCTTTTCATTAATTGTCGTGGTATTGCCATTGACATCACTGATGGAACCGGACTTGGTTACGATCAAGCTACCGTCAGAGGCGCGGGAGGCTGTGGAGCTTGTGTCTTCACTTGCCACAACCTTACCCGAGGCATCCTTTTCAGTTGAGTGTACCTGAGTCACTCTTTCGCCATCAGAAGACAAGCTCACGACCTCGGTCTTAGTGACCGTGCCCACGGTTTTGCCCGAGGCGTCCTTAAGAGTGGCCGTTGTTGTCTCGGTGACGCTGCCGCTGCTGTCGGTTGAGGAAATGCTTGTCCCTTGTTCAGTACTCGTCACTTTTCCTGTAGAGGGATCAAAGAACGTCGTCTTATACTGTGTTGTGGCTTGGTTACTCTGAGAATTGGCCGTTTCCGTGGCGGTCTGAAACATGACCGTCTTGCCTTCGGCGTTCTTGACCTCGGTCGTCATCTCCGTCGTCGTATGCCCGTTGGAAGCGGTATTTGTGGTCATGGACTGAGTGACTATGTTTGCTCCACCGTTGAGAGAGGCTTCCACATCGGTCTTGACAATGCCTGAGCCATCATCTGTCGAGGTACTCTTGATGGTGGTTGAGCCCTGAGTGACATTGGTTTCGGTGACGACGGCGGTCGTTGTGCTTCCGTCTGCATTAACGATCTTCACGGTCGTGACAGTCTTGATGGTCACGCCTGTGACCGCACCGCTGGCATCCACAGCCTTGATTTCGGTGCCTGCGGCATTGGCGATCCCGTACTGAGAGATGGTTATGGGGTTTCCCTGGGCATCCTGTGTTGTGACGGTCACAATCTCAACGGGATGCTCATTGGTATCAAGGATCCCGCCACCGGGAATCGGAACGTAGTTGATGTCAGACGGTGTGGCTACAGGCTCAGAAGGCTTATCGCTTGCGTCAAGTTCTGTCATGGCACAGGGCTTGGTGACCTGTGTTCCTGTACTGACGGCATTTGGCGGAGGCGTGGAGGCATTGTAGTTGGCAGGCACATTTTCGCCTGTGGCTTCACGGAGCGAGTCGTTGGCCACACGATCAACGACAGGGACAGTCTGCACCATGGCAATGCCTGTTTCTCTGCTCTCGGCCTCACCGAACTTTTCATAGTGTGAGACAGGAGTAAGACCGACCTTGGTTATGGCAGAAACCACGTCTTGAGCTGTCTTATTGCCCCAGTTCTCGGAATCGGTCTTTTGCAGTTCAGCAAGCTTGGCCGAAGCGTAGGCATTGGCGTCAAAGGCATTGGACGGATTGATCAGATTGCCGTCCTTATCTGCCTCCTTGCAGCCGTACTTCAAGTAGTGCTCTTCAGCAGACATGCCGGCGTTTTTAATGGCTTTTGCGACGTCAGCAGCCGTTCTGTCGGCCCATTTCGCACGCTCATTGGCGTTTTCGCTGTTCTGCAGCTGTCTGAGTTTGGCATCAAGGTATTCAGCTGTGTTGAAGTATGCATTGGAGCTTGTGCCTTCGCTCGTTGAGTATTTCTTAAAGTGCTGCTCAACGGTCATGCCGGCCTTGTTGATGGCTTTGATGAGGGATTCCTTTATCCAGCCGGTCTGACCGCTGGCATTGAGCTGAGCGAGCTTGGACTCAAGATAATGGTCCTCGTCGAAATTCATCTGCGTATAGGCTTTTGTGCCCTCATGACTTGAGTATTTCTGATAATGTGCCTGCAGGCTGAATCCGGCCTTTTCAATAGCGGCTTTCAAGCTTTCCATTGTGTACGGCTTACCATTGGCATCAGTCTGCCCAGTTTCATTGCACTGGGCCAGCTTTGACTGCAAGTACCATTTTTCGTTGAATTTCTGTGCCATGACGAGATTCCTCCTGATAACTATCAGCAAGAATACTGTTTTTGGAGGCAGATATACCGTCCAGCAAGCTGCTATATGGATAAAAATAGGCTTCAGATGCGGAAAAATCAAGATTTTTCTTTGCCAGGACCTAAGATACGCTTACTCGTCACAGCCCCTTGAGCCGGGATGAGTCATAGAGACCGGCAAGTCATTGAGATATTGAAGTGGGACGACAGGAAGAGAAGCACAGAGGCTTGAGGAATCGAGGCAGGGTCACAGGTATGAGAGAAGAGAGGGCAGGAAGGACTGGATAAGAGTATCCGTCAGCGGGTTTTGAGCAAAAGCCCGACGCCAAGTCGGCTGTGAAGAGTAACGTCGAAGGGTACAAAAGTGTTGTGTTAGCCTTGACAAATCAGCTTGAGGCGGCGCTGGAGCGGGAGCGTTGGCTGCACTCCAGGCTTGAAGTTGAGCGTGAGAGGGCGGTCATAGCGCAGCGGTTTTTGCCGCTTGGGAACAGAGGAAAAAAAGCCACCACGTAAGACGTGGTGGCGGAGGCTGTTCCGCTAATTGTATTTCATTATTGTCAAAAGTGCTGCTATCACGGCCACAGCACCAACAATCATTGAGCCCAGTTTGATAATTAAGGAATACTCAAGTTCTCGAATGCGCATTTCAAAAATATCGCGAGTCGCAAGGCGTTCGTTGACGATTTCGCGAAGGGCGTCAGCTTGAGCCTCGGCTTGTTGACGGGTAAAGCCTGCAGCTTCCATTTTCCGTGCATAGCTAAGGCTATCAAAGATAGAGGATTGTGCCATATTCCACCCCCATATTTGAAAGCATAAACTTAAGCGCTTTGCTTTGGCAGCGCAAGCCGCAGCCCCCGCAAGGGGGCTTCTTTTTTTCCATTTTCTCAAAACGCTGGCCTGGGCCTGGCGGCGGGATTTGGGGTGAGCTGGGCAGCTGCCCAGGGTGCGCGTGCGTTTGGCAAATGACTAAACCTAAGATCAGATGAAACGTGACACTACACAGGGGCCTTTGCAATGCTAAAAGCCCATGTTTTCAGCATTGAATTTTGTCGTGCTACTTTTGCCCCCATCTAAGGCTAAAAAAGCTCAGTGTTTGGGGAGAGCCTTGCCATTCTGATCATAGGCATCAAAGAGATCTGCAGGGTAGGTGTTTGCAAAGAGTTCTCCGGGTTCTTGGCCTTTTTGCCTGACTTTCCAGCTATTTTCCCTGGCATCGTAGGAGATGGCTTCCACATTCTCGCCTGTGAGAAATTCTCCTTTCCACACGAGAAAGGCTTTACGTGGTTTTTTAGCGATTCTGCCCTGATGATCAACCACGAGCTCACCGTCTTCCACCCAGACATGCACCTTGTTGGCTGGAAAAACATAGGCCTGACTGCCCCGGTAGCCCACCCAGCTTTTATGGACTGAGTCGTAATTGACGCACTGATAGTTGACCACAGGCAATGCCTCGAATTCACCCTCGTGCATATTATAGGCGAGTTTGTCCTTGAAGGCAGCGCGCGCTTCGATGATGGCACTGCCGAAAGGGCAGTCCGCAGCGGCAGAGCAGAGAGCAGGGAAAAGCAGTATGCCCATAAGCAGTGGCAGTAGATGGTAAATGACCGACATGAGAGCTCCTTGGCAAAAGGTGAAGAGCAGGGGAGCCTGGTTCAGGCAAGGGTTTTCTGCAGCTTGGCGCAGGCAGCCCAAAGCAAAAGCAGGGCGAAGAGCAGAAGTACAGCCGTATCCATGAGGACAAGGCCTGGCACATTGCCCGCGAGAAAGAGGGTCTGCATCAGCTCCACATACCAGGTGGCAGGAAAGAGGCAGGCGAGATACTGGGCAATGAGCGGAGCGCTTTTCAGATCAAAGATAAAGCCTGAGAGCATGATGGTGGGCATGAAGCTCACCACGATGACGATCTGACTGGCCAGAAACTGGCTTCTGGTGGCTGCGGAAATATAGAGGCCCATGCCCAGGCAGGCCAGAAGATAAATGGCTGAAGCAAGGATAATGATGGCCAGCGAACCGCGCCTTGGCACATCAAAGACAAAAGCAGCCGCAGCCAGGCAGAGGAAAAGACCCAGCATGCCCAGAAAAAAATAGGGTATGATTTTGCCGACGAGAATCTCAGACTGAGTGACCGGTGTGGCTGTTAAGGCCTCCCAGGTTCCCCTCTCCCATTCTCTGGCCACAATCAGGGCTGTGAGCAGACTGCCAATGAGGGTCATGATCAGCACAATAACGCCTGGCACAAGAAAGAAGCGACTTTCTGTGGCTTCATTGTACCAGATGCGGGTCTCAAGCGAAACCTTTCCTGTCCTTGGTGTGATCTGCTGCGTCTGAAAGGAGGCCCTGCTCCTGCGCTTTTCAAACCAGGCATGGATGGCTGTTTCCAAATAGGTCCGCATGATCCGGGCCGTATTGGCATCACGGCCATTGACCACAAGCTGAAGGTGTTCCCGCCCATCGGCGCGTTCCTTAAGGCTGCGGCGGATGATGGCCTGACATTTTCCCTGTATCAGGTCCTCTTTGGCCTCCTGCCAGGAACTGGTGAGTTTGGGGGAAATATAGGGCGAAAGGGCCAGGCTTGTGTAGAGATCACGGGTCAGAGGGGAGTTTTGCTCAAGCACAAGGTCCACAGGCACGTCTTGGACATCGAGGGATAAGCCAAAGCCAAAGATCAAAAGGAGCGTCATGGGCAAAATGATGCCGAGCGTCAAGGTACTGCGGTCGCGCAGCATTTGACGAAATTCCTTGCGGATCAGGGCCAGCATGCGGGGAGAAGGTCTCATGGCTTGCAAGATCGTTCCGGCTTAGGCTTTGGGTAAACGTGCCTTTTGTACGATGGCGATAAAGGCGTCCTCCATGCTGACGACAGTCTTGTCCAGACTCCGGGCCGTGGCCCGGATTTCTGCGGGTGAGCCGAGAGCCAGGCGGATGCCGCCATCCTGAATGAGAATGTGATCACAGTATTCGGCCTCTTCCATGAAATGGGTGGTGACCACAACGGTTACGCCCTGGTCGGAAAGGGCGGCAATGCGTTTCCAAAACGTCCGTCTTGAGAGAGGATCTGCGCCACTTGTGGGTTCATCGAGAAAGAGAATCTCCGGCTCATGCAAAAGCCCCACGGCCATGGCCAGGCTGCGCTGCCAGCCGCCGGGAAGCTCCTGGGCTGCTATGGCAAGCCATGCCTGCAATTGAAAATCCTCGATCATCTGTTCAATGCGCTGCTTTAGTCGTTTGCCATGTAAACCGTAGGCTCCGGCAAAAAATTCAAGATTTTCGCGCACGCTCAATTGCCCGTAGAGGGAAAATTTCTGGGCCACATAGCCTATGTGGCGGCGGGCTTCGGCCGGCGTCCTGCGCACATCAATGCCTGCGACGCTCAGGCGACCGCTCGTGGCTGCCAAAAGACCGCAGAGCATGCGGAAAGTGGTGGTTTTACCGGCTCCGTTGGGACCCAGAAGACCAAAAACTTCACCGGCCTGGACGCAAAAACTGACATCGTTGACAGCGATGAAATCGCCAAAGCGGCGCGAGACATGCTCTGTGCAGATCACAGTCTCTCCGCTTGGCCTTGGGGCAGGCGGCTTGGGCAAGGCTTCTGCACAAGCTTCTGAAGGCTTGTCCTGCTTTTGTAAGAGCAGCATAAAGCTGTCTTCAAGGCGCGGGGCAACAGGCTGGGCACAGGCCAGACATGGCAGGCTCTCACAAGGATCCTTGACGACTACACGCACATCGCCTGCCTGCGGTACCGCATCAATGACCTGGCTTTGATCCAAAAGCCAGGCCTGCAGGTCTCTGGGACGCATGGGGCTTCGCACCGGCAGAAGCAGACTTTTGCCGGAAGCGATGGCACAGATGGCCTCGGGTTTTCCCTGGGCAAGGGTCCGGCCCTGGAAAAGCAGGAGCATTTCTGCACAGGCTTCGGCCTCGTCGAGATAGGAGGTGGCGACGAGCACGGACATGGAAGACTCGGCTTTGAGCTCTTTGATGATCTGCCAGAGTTCACGGCGTGAGAGTGGATCAACGCCAACGGTCGGTTCGTCGAGCAGCAGCAGTTTGGGCGGGGCGATAAGTGTGCAGATCAGGCCAAGCTTTTGTTTCATGCCGCCTGAGAGCTTGCCGGCGAGTCGCTGGCTGAAGGGCGCCATGGCGCAGAGCTCAAGCAGTCTGGCATAGCGTTCCGGGCGGATGGCCTGCGGGACGTTTTTCAGATCCGCATAGAGGTCGAGATTTTCCTGAACGGTCAGATCTTCATAGAGGCCAAATTTTTGCGGCATATAGCCAATCTGGGCGAGAACCTCGCGACACTGACCGGCATAGTTTTGTCCCTGAAAGCAGAGGCTGCCGGAACTTGGGGGCAGAAGGCCGGCCACAAGTCTGAGAAAGGTGGTTTTGCCTGAGGCGTCGGGTCCCACAAGAGCCGTCAGACTGCCTGTCTGAAGCGTCAGGGAAAGATCAAGCAGAGCATCGACCCGCGTGCCGTTTTTGCGCCGAAAGCTTTTGCAAATCTTCTGTGCTTCAAAGAGCAGGCCCATCAGTGGTCCCTGGCTTTAGCTATGGTCACGCTTGCCGGCATACCCAGACGTAGTCTGTCCTCGTTGTCCTCCACCAGAATGCGTACCTCGTAGACCAGAGCAGTGCGCAATTCCGTGGTTTCCACCGTTTTGGGCGTGAACTCGGCCACAGAAGAGATAAAGCCCACATGCCCTGTGAGGCCCTCGGGAAAGCTGTCGGTTGTGATCCGGGCCTCCATCCCCTGATGGATACGCCCGAGATCCGGCTCGGCCACATAGGCTCTGACCCATTTGGGCGAAAGCACAGCCAGGGAAAAAACCGCCTTGTCCGGCGAGGCCATGTCCCCCGGCTCCAGCAGTCTGCGTTGGACATAGGAGCGGCAAGGGCTTTGCAGCCTGGCGTCTTCAAGACGGTTCTGCAGTGCCTTGTGGGCCAGCCTGCGTTCGGCGAGCAAAGCTCTGGCCTGCGCCAGATCTTCGGCGCGAGGACCGATTTCAGCAAGCCTCAGGGCTTTTTCCAGCACCACAAGCCTGGCCCGCGCGGCATCGCGTCTGGCCAGAGCCTCATCAAGATCGGCCTTGCGGGCGCCCTTACCCTGGGAATGCTGCAAAATCTCCCAAAGCCTGTGATACTGTTTTTCAGCGTATTCGAGATCAGCACGACCGGCCAGAACCTGCGCTCTGGCCTGATCGATTTCTTCCGGGCGCGTGCCGTTTTCCAGCTTGGCCAGGGCTGCCTGGGCTTCATCTGTCTGAGCAGCGAGCACAGCCAGTTGATCTCTGAGGCGCCTGGTTTCAAGCACGGCCAAAACCTGTCCCTTTTCCACCAGAGCGCCTTCTTCCACCAGGACCTGGGCCACGCGTTCGGCATCCTTGAAGCTCAGCTCCACCTGGCGCTGATCGACATTGCCATAGAGTGTCAGCTCTGACGATCGTTGTCCGCTTAAGAGAAAATAGCCGGCCAGAGCGAGCGCCAAGGCAAGGACAAAGAGAAAAATCACGCGGAAAGTACGCATTCCACCTCTCATTTCGTCATCTGCAGGGGGGATTGGCAGCAAAAGCTGATGGCATGGCTTCTGAAACGAAGAGCTCTCGCTACATCTTCATAGAAGCTGTTGACGTGCTCTGATCTCGTTTTTGCTTGCCAAAATGGTTGTCTGATCAATTTCTTCACGGTCGTCCGTTTGAAAAGCGAGAGTACGTGTCGACCTTTCTGGTCGTAAGACCTGCTAGCTCGCATGGCTTCCCATCAAGACGGATGTTCAAGACGGCTTGTCGTAGACCGCAAGGCATAAAGGCAGTGTGTGAACAGATCAGATGGCCTTCTTTGCAGGCAACGACCATCGTATCAGCCACTGGCATGCCATGGGAAAGTGCCAGAAAGTCCGCAAGCCTTCCTGCTGATCCTTGCCACAGTGCGATGCTTGCGAAGCTTTGACAGCCGCTTGTGAAGGCCGGCACTATAGACTGTTCGTGTATCCGGTGAAGAAAGTGCGCGTGGCTGGTCTGACGCGGATCAGGAAGCATACGCAAAGAGCGCCGACAAACTCTTTGATGGTGCGTGCGATAGGAGCCTTAAGTGAAGTAGGAAACAGGCTCTCAAGAGCACATCTATCGTTAATATCTAGAAACTGTTGCGAATAGAATTCTAGCAAAAACTAGAAAAAATAAAAGGTCAATGCTCTGGGACTGGCAGTCAATAGACAACGACCATCTTTGCCGATACAAGGACAGCGGAGGTGTGTTATGGCTAACGGAGCTCGTCAAGAGGAAGCATTTTCCATTTCCTTCAACGGGCCTGCTTTTGACGGACATGATATTCCCGCAGCCGCCCTTGCTCAGTCTCTGCTTGCCTTGGACGGGCTTTCACGCCGAGCTGCGGAAGCCGCTTACGGAAAAAGCGCCTCCATTGACGTCAAGGTCAAGGCTGGATTCCGGCCTGGATCTTTTTTGATCGATCTGATTGTTGAGCATCCCGAAGAAACGGTTTATGTCACTGCCGCTGCTGTAACTATTTTAGGTGGCGTCATCCAATTGGCCAGATGGGCCTTTGGCAAAAAAGTCTCAGTACAGGAACCTGCAGCCGAGCAGAACAACGTGGTGGTAAAAAACGAAGCTGGCCTGACCTGTATTGTCAATCAATCTGTGGTCAAACTCTACATGAGCAGTCGCACGCAATCGCAGTTGTCTCGCCTTACCCAGCCCCTTGACATGGAAGGTGCAGAATCCATCACAATTCAAGGAGATGGTGAGCAGGGCGAATCTCAAACAATTTCATGGGATGAACGGCGGTTTTTTAACCAAGAAGACGGAGTCGTCATCACAGACAATGAACGAGAGGTGCTCCTGGAAGTTATTGGTCCGATGCTGAACGGTTCATCCACGAATTGGCGCTTTTGTGAAAGTGATGATGCAGACTCCGTATTGGTGTTTTCTGCCAATGTCGAAGATGAAGCCTTTTGGACGAAGTGAAGAAAGGTCAGCACAGTTTTGCCAGCGGTACTACCCTGCTCGTTGTACTGCGAACTGTGCAGCGCAGGTTGCAACGCACACGCACAGAGAGAACCGTAGTTGAGGTTAAAGCTGTCTATTCTCCTGAAAAAATGAGCTAGAAGAAAAAAATGCCCAAAGAGAACCGCACCGTGCCACTGCTCTCTTTGGGCAAAGACCTCAAAGTGGGGAGCTTATGCCCTTGGGCGGTGTGTCGCACCGCCCTATCTTTTTTGCACTGCCACTTGCCCCAGGGCTGCCTTAGGAGCTTTGTCGCATAAGCTGCTCTGAGAGCTGCAAGACTCCCCCAAAAAATCAATAAGACAGGCTCAAGACTGCCATGGCTCCTTGAGCGTATCCGCTTGCTGAGCGCTTGAGTTTGGCGTTTGCTCCAACCTTGGTCTGTCTGCCACAATCTGGCGTTTTTGGGCGTCGATCACAAAGACCGCACTGCTGATAGGTAGCCTTTGGGTGGCATACGGCTCAAGATAGCCCGATGCCTGGATCTGTTTTTCTCCTTCCCGCCATTTGCCGGCGATTTCCCCTGTTGTGCGGGCCAGCTTGAACTCGATCACCACAATTCGTTCCGAACAGACAATCAGCACATCGCTTCTGCCTCGGCAGGTGGGCATTTCTCCGTGGGCCTGAAGCCCGCAGGCTCTGAGCAGCATGAGGAAGAGGGAACGGTAAAAGGATTCACCGGCTTGTCCGGTCGAGGAAGATTGCGCAAAATCCTGATAGGGGAGGGAGGCCAGAGCGGCATTGTATTCGGCAATGATGCCCGGAATGTGGCCTGCGCGTACGCAGGCCCAGAGTCTTGTTCCCACGTCGTTGTAGTGCGGAATCGGATAGATGGCTGTGAGGTACATTTCCGACAGGGAGCTCAAGACTTCCTGATTGGGATAATCCAAAATGAGATAATCGTCGGCATATTCTACAATGGTCAGATAGCCTGCCTGTAAGAGGAAGCTTTCCGGGCAGACCTCTTCAATTTCCCGTGCGGCCAGTTTTGCCGCTTGCATTTTAATGAGATGGTAGGTCTCCGGAGATTCGATTTTGTGGTTTTTAAAATAGGATTCGATAAACGTTACGGATCCGGATTCATACCAATAATTGGAGAAGCGATATTTTCTGAAAAAATTGAGGATCGAAAAGGGGTTGTAGACTTTAGTTTGACCATCAAAGGAAAATCCATCATAATAATTTTTAATTTTTTCTAAGAAGCTGGCTCTTGTCGGCATGATGTGTTGAGCAACTGCCGTATCGATAAAGCTGTCAAAAGATTCTTCCAGTTCTTTCTGGGTATAGCCGGTAAGACAATATGAGTGGCCCCCAAGATTGCATCTTCGCGGATTAGCCCCTACTCTGACGGACAAACCCAAGCCCCGTCAGGGGGTTACCGCAATACAATTTGGAGGCCACCATGAGCAAGGTAATCTATGTAGGAATGGATGTACACAAAGACCACACCAACCTGGTTTGTTTTGAACCAACCTTTACGGCTGACAGGCAGGGAGGGAAGGATTTTTGTGCTACGCGTATTGCCACTTCAGCTCAAAAGGTACGCTCCTACCTCGAGACAATCAGCAAGAACCAGAACGAAGAATGCACCTTCAAATGCGGATACGAAGCCGGATGCCTTGGCTTCTCGCTTTACAAGGAGCTTCGGGCGTATGGCATTGACTGCACAGTTCTGGCACCTACCACCATGCTCACCCAAAAGGGCAAACGCATTAAAACCGATGACAGAGACGCCCTACTTATCGCACGATGCCTTGCTTATGGCACCTACAGTGCAGTGGTAATTCCCACTGAGGAAGACGAGAGCGTACGTGACTACATCCGCATGTGTGATGACCACAAGCTTCAACTCAAGGTAACGAAGCAGCGAATAAACGCC
>JAGADH010000085.1 GCA_017613715.1 Desulfovibrio sp.
AATCCTGATCATGGGCTCCAGATATTTCAGGCACTTACAGATCACTCCGTAGGTGTCTTTTTTTTTTTGGGGCACATATCGGACTTCCGGCAATGCCTCAACCGCTGCCCCACCTCCCCGCACGCCTGCAGTATTTCGGTAAATGAGCCATGCCCTAAACGTCTTCGCCCTCTGCTCACGAGAAACCTCCAAGGCATCGCCCCTGACCCGTGCAAAAGAAAAGCCTCGGACTCTGCTTTCTTGGGAGGTGTGATCTCTACTCTTTGGCTTAGGCGCTATTTCCAAACGGCTCGAAATACTGACGCATTTGCAATCCCACAAGGCACATGATTCAGGGATCAAGCGTAAAGGCGAGAGAGCAATAAAAAAAGGCCACCTTGGCGGGTGGCCTTCTGCTGTTAAGCGGAAAATCAAAACTCCATCTGCTGCACGCGAGCACGAACTTCTTCTAAGCCCGGTTGGAAAGGTCTCAGGCTTCCCCACAACTTGACAGCAGCCTCAGCAATTTTTCTCAGATGCCTGCTTACGGCTACTCTGTGCTCACATAAGCCATTGGCGATGACCAGGCCAGGTGCCGTAGGCAAAGAGGTTTGCAACTTTCTCCCGTCAAGGCCAGCCTTGGCCGCGCCGGCCTTTCAAGCCCTTGAACTATTTCTTGGCCTGACTGGCCAAAAGAGCCTGAATTCTTGCATAGGAAGCAGCTATGCGCTCATGGCTGATGCGGCCATCGGCCACAAGCTTCTGCAGGGCGGCATACGCTCTTTGCGGCAGATCCTCCTGCCAGTTGAGATTATTGCCAAAGAGCAAGATATCGGCGCCAGCCTGCACGGCAAGCTCGATGCTCTCTTCAAGGGAGTAGCTGTCACTTATGGCGCGCATCTGCAGATCATCGGTGATAATCACGCCATGCCAGCCAAGACGTTTCCTGAGGACGTCCATGATGACTTTTGGTGAAAGAGAAGCCGGCAACGATGGGTCAAGAGAACTTTTAACGTGGCCGACCATGACCATACCAGGCCAGCCAGAGCGCAGGGCCAGGGTAAAGGGCAAAAGATCACGTTTTTGATCAAAGCAGTGGGCGATATCAGCACTTTGAAGATGGGTATCGGCTGTGGCGCAACCGATACCTGGGAAATGCTTGAGTGTGGGGATAACGCCTCTGTCCCAGAGTCCCTGTCCAAAAGCCATGACATGTTGGGCACAGTTTTGGGCATTGGGTCCGAAACTGCGCTCATGGCGACCAATAACCGTGCGAGCATCGGCCACATCGGCCACAGGCGCAAAATCAAGGGTAATGCCAAGACGCCGCATTTCTGCGGCACTTTTCTGGGCCCAGCTGCGAGAACCCATGGGACTTCCCTGACCAAGCTGTCTGGCTGACGGCAAAGCCAGAAAACCAAGCCTTGGCTTGAGCCGGCTGACCTGACCGCCTTCCTGATCTATGGCGATGAACATGGGGCTGCCTTTGGCCTGCCGCAACGTTGCGGTCAATTTTTTGACCTGCGCAGACGAAAGAATATTACGGCTCTTCCCTGTCTGCACATCCCGATCAAAAAGAATGACATGGCCCACATGTCCCTGTCTCACAAGTTCGAGAAAAGGATCATCGGGCTCAAGTTCAGCTCCTCGGAAGCCGCACATGAGCATAGCGCCAAGCATGGTTTCAAGGGAGGCGGGATCCCTGCGCAAGCCTTCCGCCTGAACCCGGCAAGACCAAAAAAAAGTCAAAACAAGCAAAAACACAAAGAAAACACGTACACGGCGCATGACAGCTCCTTTAGGCAGCGTGGCAATCAAACAATTATCAGAGAGCGCAAGAGAACTCCTGCTGAGATCTGGCCAAGATTTGCGCTCAGAGACCCAAAAGCTATGAAACAACGTATCTTTGCCTCTCTCCATAATTTTTTCGAGGGCAAGCAATTTCTTGGGCGAAATGTTGCCTGTGAAAGCTTTCTGAAAGCACTTTTGCAGCATGATCCTTTTGAGGCCTACCATTTCTTTCTGCACGATCCTCAAGCCTTGATCTGCCAGCTTGAAAACCTAGCCCAGCTCAGTGCCTGTCAACGCAACGCCGTCCATTGCCATCCGCGACAGCACTTTGTTGCGGCCATGCAAAGCAACGAACTCTATTGCCTGCATCTGGCTGATCCTGTGAGCGATCAGCCACAGGCAGCCTATTTGCGCAACCGTTTTTCCAAGCAGATTTTCCCTATCACAAGTCTACCGCACAGTTTAAACTATCTTGACTACCCGGGAGCTTTTCTCCGACAGATCTGGCCAGGCGCATGCTGCCGCGACATCATCTGCGCAACGTCAAAGGCTGCAATGGCTGTTCTTGACGGTTATTTTCAAAAGCTCCGCAGCAATTACTGTCTTCCTGCTTCCTGGGGCCAGCCCAGACTTCGCCTTCTACCCCTTGGTATAGACACTGAGAGCTTCAGGCCGGCAAACGCAGCTGAACGACGCAATGCCAGAGAAAAGCTTAAGATTCCTGAAAAAGCGATCTGCTGCCTTTGCCACGGACGCCTCGCCGTTGACGACAAGATGGATCTTTTGCCTCTCCTCTATGCGGTTCGGCGCGTACTTGACGAAAAAGAGGCTCCCTGCCTGCATATCGTCGTCTCAGGCAGCAAACGCACGCTCGATAACTATCCCGATGTCCTGACATCACTTGCCCGCAGTTTGCAGATACCCATGACTCTGATCACAGACCCGGATGCTCAAAAAAAGCAGGAGCTCTTCCATAGCGCCGATCTTTTTCTTTCCCTGTCTGACAATATCCAGGAGACCTTTGGCCTGACACTTTTGGAAGCCGGCGCAAGCGGACTTGCCAGTATTGTCTCTGACTGGGACGGCTATCGGGACATTGTGGAGGATGGTGAGAGTGGCCTACGTATACCCACTTTGGCCCCAAGGGAGACACCTTATCTCAACGCTCTGGCCTACGGCCTGCCTGAGAATATCCACGAACTCTTGCGTGCCCAGCAAACTGTGATCGATGTGCGCTGCCTGGCTCTTGCCATTTCGCGCCTTGCGCACGACCACGCCTTGCGCCGGGCCATGGGCGCCAAAGCCCGAAAGCGAACATGTGCCGTCTACGACTGGTCCGTCATCCTCCAAAACTGGCTGACAATACTTGCAGAGGCCTATGCCTGTCCGCTTTCTGCCGACGATGTAACACGGCTAAGGCACGCTGAACACCCGGCTTTTCTCAACATTGCCGAACTCTTTGCGCAGCATTCAAGTTTCTGCCCCGATCTTGCAGCGCTTGGCCAATGCCAGGTGACCCTCAGTACCCGCGGAAAGCAAGTGCTGCAGAAAAAAGCTGTGCCTGTCACATGGAACAACCTTGAGCTCTGTCTTCAGGGTTTTGATATCCGAAAACTTCTGGTACTCGCAAGACACCAGACGCCCATTGCCAGTCTTCTGCACAAACTCTGCGGCTCTGATATTTCCGAGGAATCTGGACAATTTGCCATACTCTGGGCTCTCAAGCATGATCTTTTGGAGCTTCTCCAGACGCCCTACAAGCCTTAGAAGAAAAAAAATTTTTCTGCTCCCATAAAAAACGCTTGCCAAGAAAACAAGAAGAAGCTATATCTCCTTCTCGTGCCGAGATAGCTCAGTTGGTAGAGCGGGGGCCTGAAAAGCCCTGTGTCAGCAGTTCAATTCTGTTTCTCGGCACCACTTTTGAATATTCAGCCCTTTCGAGGGCTTTTCTTTTTTTCTTGAGATCTCCGCCGTGAGAGCATATCAGTGGCTTCCATAAAAAGTGTTCACCAGACGAAGAACCATCCGAGCCACAGATTCGACGAAAGCTGGCATCGAGTACTGTTCACCTTGGGACGTGTGGCGCGTAGCTTGACTTAGCTCTCAGCTGTGAAAAATGAATCTGAAAGCTAACCGCTTCCAACGACGCTGCTTTTGTGGATGGACACGACGTATCAAAAAAGCAATACGCCAAGATTTCCTCTCAACAGCAAAGCTGCAATAGGCTCTCGCGCTGTCTTCACGAGGGTTGAAGTAAGCAGCGTCCTGTGTGGGCAGAAATAAAAGTTTTTTCATCTTCGTCGATTTTAGGCCAGATAATCTTATTTGATCACAGAATATGAGTGCTAGGCATTACCTCTCAAAAGCTAGATCCTTGTATTCACACCCCGTAAAGAAAGGGGATTTTATGCACTTTTTAGAAGACCCGCTAATCAGTATGATTTGCGGGTTTTCTGATTATCTGCCACAGTTTTCTTCTATCTGCATATTACGCGCTTAGCTTATGCGAAAGCAGAAAATCGTTTGTTAGAGAGCAGCGGCAACCTTCAAAAGTCAACCATGCTGAAATATAGAGTAAACTACATATTATAAAAACAATAAGCTTTTATATAAAAAATACTTTGTTATCTCAACTTTGATAGCAACGTTTTATTACTGTACAATAAAGTTACAATGCCCCTATATAGTTCACACTTAAAACCAATATTTGCAATATAAACATTTGGAAATATTATGAGCAAAAATCTCTCGCAATGCCCCCTGTCCTTGTGGAAGTGGTAAAAAATATAAAAACTGCTGCCTTCAGCTTACGCAATATGACGATCTGTTGCAGGAACGAGCCAATACCTTATTGAGAGCCATAGATTGGCTTAATAACAATTACAGTTCTTATAGAGAAAGTTGCGCAAAATTATTCTTCTCAGATTATCTTAGCAATTTTAAAGAATTAAACGACGGAAATCATCAAGAAACTGTTAACTCCATTTCAATGTGTTTTTTTGAATTTATACTTTCAGACAACTTTTTTTCTGAATGCGAACAAATAAATCCACTCGACAACATACTTACTAATGACGGACCACAATTTTCTATAGATGGTCATAAATATATAGAAGCACTTAGGCATAGCCATTTATCAATATATGAGGTACAATCTGTACATCAGAATAAGTTTACAGCAAAAGATTTATTACAGCCAGATAAGGACGAAATAACTTTATGGAAACCAACCGAGCTTCGCGTCAGGCAATGGGAAACTATTGGGATGCGAGATCTTCAGCTACCAGCTATTGATATTGGATGCTGTGGTGCTTACCGTTTTGAGAGATCCACTGCTTTAGATTTATGCAAAAGAATTCCAAACGAGCTAAAAAGGAATGCCAAACTCAAGAATCCGAAGAATCCTGATTTCTTCACAGATGTAATAATTATCCATGCATGGTTAGAATATATCTTTACCAGATTGCACGATCCAAAGATCGTTGTAGCAGGAACCAAGGAAGAGCTCACATTTATCACCGACAGTTATCAGACAAGCGACCCCGAAGCTCTGAGCCGACAGCTCTCGAAAAAACTGGAGTTAACGGCCGTTGACACTGAAGACGAGCATTCTCCTCTTGCTAAAGAATGGATGTGGTTTCAATCTGTAGATGAAAGCGAAAACACACTAATAACAGGCAGAAGAATTCTTGCTCATTTCAACCTCGTGGATAATATCCTTGAGGTTTCGTCTCTCACAGCAAGCCGCGCCAACAGTGCCCGTGAGCTGCTCAAAGACATTCCCGAACATCTCCTCAAATTTAGCTCACGCTCTTCTCAAAAGGGTTTCCCGCAGAACAGCCAAAAGCGCTATCCAGGCTTCGGACAACCCGCATGCTCAACGCCTGGGGTACAACTTAGTGACGAAGAACGCCAAGAAGTTATTCTGCAGTTCAAAAAATCCTATTTTGCCAAATGGCTTGACCAGCCCCTGCCTGCCCTCAACGGAAAAACACCTCGTCATGCCGCCACGTTAAAAACCTACCGTCAGCGAGTCATTGATCTCTTAAAAACTATGGAAGAAAATGATCAGAGAAGTGTTGAGCAAGGGCTAGCTCCCTTTGACTTTTCTGAAATGTGGAAAGAACTGGGACTGCGCTAAGCGTCAGCAGACACTCTTATTCTTGACATTGCATGGCACAAAAAAGGCCCCGTACGGGGCCTTTTGCCTTTGTGTACAAGACGTAACGTCCCACGCGTATAAGCCGGACCTTGGTAAGCGGTTTTGAAGAAGGTGGTGAAAATGGCAATGATACCACGCCCGACAATGGTGAAAATGCATCTGAAGGCGGCGTTGAGCCTGAAAACC
>JAGADH010000086.1 GCA_017613715.1 Desulfovibrio sp.
CAATATCAAGCACTGTTGCGGAGAGCCAGCCTGCGTCCAAAGCCACAGCTTCTCCGGGCTCAAGATAGAGCTCTGCCTGGTATCGCTTGCGCCATTCCTGAAGCAGCTGACATAAAAGCTCACGATCATAATTTGCTGCCGTGATATGGTGGCCGCCACCCATATTAATAAAACGCGAAAGCTTAAGCTCAGAAGCAAAGGCCCGCTCAACGGCGAGCAGCGTACGTTGCAGGGCCAGGGCATCCTGCTCGCAAAGCGTATGAAAATGCAGACCTGAGATGCCCTCGGCAAAAACAGATGCGTCAAAATCACGCCTGCGAATGCCAAGACGAGAACCCGGGGCACAGGGATCATAGAGCGCTACCGTGCCCTCTGAATGCTCGGGATTAATGCGCAGGCCAACCGTGACTGGTTTTGAGCTTTTCGCATTATAGGCATGAAGCATCGGGGCAAAACGCCGCCACTGCGCTATGGAATTCAAGGTCAGATGATCGCAGAGCGGCAGAAGCTCACGAATTTCCGCCTCCTCAAAAGCCGCAGCAAAAGCGTGCACTTCCCCGCCAAATTCCTCCCGTCCAAGACGTGCCTCATCCACAGAGCTTGCGCACGTTCCCCACAACGGCCCCTGCTTGCTCCTTGAAAGCAGATCAAAAAGCGACCAGGCTGCAAAGGCCTTTAAGGCCAGAAGAATTTTGACGCCGGTGCGTTTTTGGATATCGTCCAGAATGGCGCAATTGGCCACAAGCTTCTTTTCATCCAAAAGATACGAGGGGGAAGGAACTTCCCCCCCGAACAAAAAGGCACTTGGCAAGACGCGTGCGGCCATCAGCAGTCCACACAGGTCCAGGGCAGACCGTATTTGGCAAGATCAGCCAGGAAAGGATCGGGATCCATTTGCTCCATATTGAAGACACCAGGCTTCTTCCAGGTGCCCTCAACGAGCATCTTGGCTCCGACCATGGCCGGAACGCCTGTGGTATAGGAGATGGCCTGTGAACCCACCTCGGCATAGCAGGCCTCGTGATCACAGACATTGTAGATATAGACAGTGCGTTCCTTGCCCTGATAGAGGCCCTGCATACGGTTGCCGATGCAGGTCTTGCCGCGCGTCAGGGGCCCCAGGGAAGCTGGATCAGGCAGAAGCTTGGCCAGAAACTGCACAGGCACAATCTCATGTCCCTGGAAAGACACAGGATCAATGCGTGTCATGCCCACATCCTCGAGCATACGCAGATGATCAAGATAGTTCTGCGAAAAGGTCATCCAGAAACGGGCCCGGCGGATGCCCGGCAAATGCTTGACCAGGGACTCCAGCTCCTCATGGTACATGAGAAAACATTTCTTTTTGCCGATGCCTTCGGGAAAGACGTAATCCATGGACCAGGCCAGAGGATCGGTTTCCACCCATTCACCGCGCTCCCAGTAGCGCCCCTTGGCCGTAACTTCGCGGATATTGATCTCGGGATTGAAATTGGTGGCAAAAGGCTGTCCATGGTCACCCGCATTGCAGTCGATAATATCGAGCACATGCACCTCATCAAGAGCATGCTTCATGACATAGGCAGCAAAGACATTGGTCACGCCCGGATCAAAACCTGAGCCCAAAAGGGCACAAAGGCCGGCTTTGCTAAAACGCTCAGCATAGGCCCACTGCCATTTATACTCAAAATGTGCCGTCTCCGGCGGCTCGTAGTTGGCGGTATCCAGGTAATGCACACCGCACCTGAGGCAGGCCTCCATGATGGTCAGATCCTGATAGGGAAGAGCAATATTCAGGACAAGCAGAGGCTTGGTGCGTTCCATAAGACGACAGAGCGCATCCACATCATTGGCATCGACCTGACTTGTCGCAAGATCAACGCCCAAACGCTCTTTGACGCTTTGAGCGACCTTTTGACAGCGAGCAGGCGTTCGCGAAGCAAGGGTGATCGTGCCAAACGTGCCTTCATCGCGTTTGGCCTGGGCACACTTATGGGCAACCACACTGCCAACACCGCCACATCCGATGATCAGAATATCAGCCATAGCTTCCCCCAAAAACGTCAAATACCTGCGTCGCCTGCCAAAAGCCGCACATAGGCATAGCGGCTGTTTTTCTGCCCCTGCTCATAGACCTCACGTCCCTCCTGCGCGCAGCGGGCACAGGCATGACGCGGGATCAGGACACAAAGACTGCGTGAAACACGGTCAGAGGCCGTTTCAATGACTGTCAAACCCGGACAGTCAGGACAGAGCCGTATGGCCTCCCTCTGCCCTTCACTCAGCATATCAGTATCGTAAAAAATATGCTTCTGCCTGACCCAGAATCCCTTCTCTTCACGGCCTTCCACAGGATGGCTGGGAGGCCTGTGGTAGAGATCAAGCACCTGATCGCAGAGCCGCTCAATATGGCTCATGACCTTGGAGGGCTGCCGTGTCACATCGGTGTTCCACTCAGGCTCACGGATATCGTCTGTGGGAAGCCCTGCCAGCGCAAGACAGATGGCGAGATTGACGTAGGGAAGAGCTCCGCGGATGGAATAGCCACCTTCAAGTACGGCAATGTGCGGATTAATGGCCCGGTTCAAGGCGGCATAGCCCTGAGCCGTCAGGCGCATATTAGCCAGGGGATCCGTAAAATGATTGTCCTGCCCGGCTGAATTGATGATGATATCAGGCTGGAAGGATTTCAAAATGGGCAAAACGGCATGCTCCACAGCGTAGAGATAGCCGGCATCAGAGGTCGAGGGCGGCAGAGGGAGATTGATGGTGCGCCCAAGGGCACCGGGTCCCCCGCATTCTGAAAGAAAGCCGCTGCCGGGATAGAGTGTTCTGCCGTCCTGGTGCAGGGAGATAAAAAGCGTATAGGGATCATTCCAGAAGACATCCTGACTGCCGTCCCCATGATGCACATCGGTATCCACAATGGCGATGCGCAAGGGCCGATCGGGCAGAGGATAGTGATCTCGAATGTACTCAATCATCACGGCTTCATTGTTGATATTGCAAAAACCGCGATTGCCGTGGACCACGCGCATGGCATGGTGGCCCGGGGGACGCACCAGGGCAAAAGCCCGCTGTTCTTTATTTTCCATGACCAGCCTGGCCGCGGTAATGGCACCGCCCGCTGAGGCCAGATGGCTTTCTGTGCTCACACTTGAGACATCCGGCAGACAAAAGTGAGCACGCTCAAGCCAGGACTCCTGCGCAAAGACCGGCGGATATTCGGTAATGCCCGGGATATCAAAAAGCCCTTCTTCAAGCAGCTGATCGCGGGTATAGAGCAGTCGCTCCTCCCGTTCAGGGTGCGTTGGGGAAATGGCCCAGTCAAAGGCCGGGAAGAAAACAACGCCAAGACTGCGCTGCGCTTCTTCCATGCCCTTGCCACACTCCATGGATGCTTTTTGCATGACTTCATCCTTACCTTGATCAAATGAGCCTTGGCTTCTCACGCTAAACGACCTTCACCAGATCAGTTACTGCCAGAGCAGAGCTGACGAGACGAGCACGCGTACCGGCATGAATGGATACGACTCTGAAACTCAAGCAAGAGAAAGAGACAGCATGGGCTGTCCTGACCGTTCAGACGCCAGATGCTTCTCCATACCGCTGGCGGAATCCCCTTTCACTCGCGCCGTCGAAAAGGATGCCAGCGTTGAAATCCCTATCCCTGACACATTATTCAGGCACGAAGTCCTGTAAGACTTGTGACCATAGCCTTGTCAGAAAAGAAAGCCTTATAGGCCCAGTCTGCCGGTGTGTGACCATAGGCTAATTGTACGCAGAAAAGTCTTGACCTGGCAAGGGGAGCACAGCACCTCGCAGTCAAAGCCCCGGCAGACTTTTCGTCAAGCGCGGATAAGAGAGCCTATCAGCCCAGGACGCTTGCCATGCTATTGGGGCATTCGGGCCAAAAGCTGCTTGTGCGCCTCAGAGACAAGCTCTTTGAGAGAGCGCGTGGCATCAAGCACATAAATACGTTCGGCATAGCGTGTGGCAAGCTCCAGAAAGCCTGCCCGCACAGCTTCATGAAAAGACCCGTCATAGCTGTCAAAACGCCCTTCAAAAGCCTCATTTCTCTGCTGCATACGCGACTTGGCCACAGACACCGGCAGATCCAGCAAAAAGGTCAGATCCGGCTCAAGGCCAAAGCTTGCCAGGGCATTCAAGTCCATAATGCAATCCTGACTCAGGCCTCTGGCGGCACCCTGATAGGCCAGGGTGGAATCGCAATAGCGGTCACAAAAAACCATCTCGCCCCGTTCCAGGGCTGGCCTGATCACCTGAGCTACGTGCTGGGCGCGATCAGCCAGAAAAAGAAAAAGCTCAGCTCTGGCATCAAGTCCCTTGGTCTTGGCATCAAGAACGATCTCGCGCAGACGCTTGCCAAGCGCTGAGTCGCCAGGCTCCCGCGTCAGACAAAGATGAGCCTTGCCCATAGTCTCTGCCAAAGCCTGTAAAAGAGTGGTCTTGCCTGAGCCATCAATACCTTCGAAGGTGACAAACACGATCCATCCTTTTGCCGCTTACGTGTCAGACTTGTGCCGACACCTGCCATCAAAGCCCATGCCAAGCTTTCTTCAAAGCTCTGCACTACGCCAATAACGATATGCCTGCCTGCGCCGCATTTTTCTTTCTTGTTGCCCGTTTTTTCTTGGGTGGATCCTGAGCCCAGGCCGGCAAAGCTGAAGGCTTTGGAGCAGCCGCAGCCTCGCTTTGCTGCCAAACCCCACTCTCTGCCACATTGGCCGTAGCGTTTTCTGAAGCCTGCCCATCAGGCGAATAGTCGCTACCCTTTTCCTGCCGTTCTTCTTGCGCTGCCAAACCTTCCTGAAGGCCCTGTTCAGGGCTTTGCCCGGAGACTGAGCCTTCTTGCCCCTCTATATCGTCCAGGGCCTGTACTGGTTTGTCCGTCATCTCGGCCCCTCTGTCAGATTCCTGTCTTTCAGAAGGACTCTCAGAGGCCTTGCTGTCTTCAGACTTTGTCCCGGAACAATCGCACTCTTTGTCATCTCCAGCCAATGGCTGCGCCTGCTCCGCTCTCAGGTCTCCGTCTTGTTTGGTCTCTTCCGAGATTTCTTCTTTGAGCTTTGCAAGGCCTGCAAGATCAGGTAAATCCTCAGTCTGCGCAAAGCTCTCAAGCAAATCGTCATCGCAGAAATGCAGTTCAGGATCAGCGGCAAAAGCCCTGGCCAGGGTCTCTGACCCAGCAGGTCTGTCTGATGGCTCCTTGGACAAGGAGCCAGAAGCCCTTCTCTCTTCCTCGACCCTGGCTTCTGAGGCCTGAGATGACCGAGCTGCCAAAGCTTCTCCTGCTGACTCTGACGCAGATTGCCCGGCATGCGCTGCACCCTGCAAAGCCCCACTGGACTCGTCCTTGGCCTTCCAGGCAGCTCTGCCTGGCAGTCTTGCCACGCTCTCCGTCTTTTGCTGCCCAGCCTCAGGCTTTGGCAAAGCCTCTTGACGGGGAGCCTTTTTACTGACGTTCTGAGAGCGTAGGTCATCTGCAAAAGCATCCGGCAGATCCCCCAGGTCCGGTTGACCCCGGGCTATATCTTCCTCATCCCATTGTGCCAGTAACGACGTGGGCAAATCCTCCTGCGGGGCATTGGCTTTGGCATCACTATCACAAAAATGAAAGCCCTCGTAGTCTAACTCCTCATCTCCCGTAAGACCCGGGGAGGCAGCGGGCTTTTTCTCGGACGCCTGGCTCAGGCCATGATCAAGGCCAGCTGCCTTTGGCTTTTGAGGCTTTGCCGCGTGCTGGGAAGGATCACGTTCCGCAACAGTTCCCCGAGCTTTGCCCACTTCCCTTTGTTCGCTGTCAGCCAGGGGGCTTGGAGCTTCTGCAGGCTTCTGCGCGAGCGACCCTGGACTCTTTGCCTTGACAGAAGGAGCCTCTGCGGACTTCTCCGCAAGCTGCTGACCTGCCAAAGGGGCCCTTGAGGCATGAGGTTCACGAGCGCTCTCAAATCGTCCCTCAGCAGAGCTTTTGGGACAATAAAGACGACGGCCATCAAGGGCATAGACAGCTTCTGTCCAATGGCCCGAGCCCTGGTGGGCACTCATCTGTTTGCGGCAAATGGCCATCTTGGCATCGAGATTATCGGCAAAATGCAGAGCAATGGCTTCCTGCGTCATGGGCTGAACACAGGCACCATAGGTCAGTTCACCGTGATGGCTGAGAATCAGATGTTTAATCTGCATCTTGCTGCTTTCGTCGATTGCGGCCTTCTGCAAAAAGGGCTCAAGGAGCATCACGCCCATAATCAGATGCCCGAAAAGCCGCCCCTCATCTGTGGCGGAAATGTCCACCGCGTAGGCGTACTCGCGGATTTTGCCAAGATCATGAAAGAGCGCACCGGCAAGTAAAACCTTGCGGTCAAGCTCAGGATAGTGATCGGCAAACTGCCGGCAGAGCGTAAATACCCCTAGAGTATGCTCCAAAAGTCCGCCAAGATAGGCATGGTGTACGGAGATGGCACCAGGACAGGAACAAAAGGCAGCGGTCAGTTCAAAGTCTTCGAAAACGGAAAAAACAAAGTCGTGCCAGGAGGGCTCCTGAAATTCCTGCTCGCAGAGCGCCGTGAGCTCTTCCCACATCAGGGCCGCATTCTTGGCACTAGTGGCCCGAAACCAGCTCTGATCAAGCTGCTCTGTTTCGATTTCCGTCAAAAGCCTCGCCTTTTCAATGGTAAGCTGACGCAGATTCTTAAAGAGGCTGCCCGAACCGCTCTCAACCTCAAGTATGCAGCCCTCTTCAGGCAAGGTGGCCAATCCGCACAATTCGGGTTTCCAGATCTTGCCCTCGATTTCCCCTGTGGCATCCACAAGCAGCAAGGACCAGAAAATACCTCCGGCCCGTGTTTTACGTGTTTCCGCCTTGCGTATGATAAAAAGACCGCTTGCCGGCTGATCAGGCAGAATATCTTTGACAAAGAGACCTTTATCCATGGGGCATCCTTTTCTTGAACTCGCAAAGGTTGTATTGTCTCTTTCTTTCAAGGCACTTGTCAAATAGGCCGCGTAAAAATACTCCCAGAGCTATGCCAGAGCCTTTGACAAGGCTTTGTTCTTGGGAGAAAACGAAGTTTGCCAAGAGTGGCTCACATTCTCTTGCAAAGGAGGCAAGCGCAGCTGCCTGCGCCCACAGATTATGGATATTCTGCTCACCAACGACGATGGTATCCGTGCCCTGGGTATCCGCACGCTCTACCATGAACTGGTCCGACAAAAACACACGGTGCATGTGGTGGCCCCCATGCGGCAGCAGTCAGGCGTCAGTCAATGCCTGACCATTTTTGAACCGCTGCGTGTCACAGACTTTCAGGACGGAGACTACCAAGGCTATGGCGTCTACGGCACCCCTGCCGACTGCGTCAAGGTAGCCCTTGGTGCCCTGCTCACGCAAAGGCCTGACCTTGTCATTAGCGGCATCAATCTCGGCTGCAATGTCGGCCCTGACCTTTTCTATTCAGGGACCGTTGCCGCAGCCATTGAAGGCAGTCAGGCAGGCATTCCAAGCCTGGCCGTCTCCTATGATGACCATAATGCCCGCTCTGTCAGAGAGCAGGCAGCCCATCTGGCTCAGTTGATGCTGCGCATTCCCTGGCAGGACCTTGCCAGCCAGCGTGTGATCAATATCAATTATCCCGCTCGTCCCATCAAAGAGGTTCTTGGCACATACGTCTGCCGTCAGAGCCCGGCTGTCTGGGAAAATGTCTACCAGCCCTGTCGCGATCCCAGAGGCAAGCCGTATTTCTGGCTTGTGGGCGATATCAAAGAAGAATGCATCGGCGCTGACAGCGACAAGGCCTTACTCGCCAAGGGCTATATCACCGTCAGCCCCTTGCGCTTTGATTTTACCGATACAGAGAGTCTCGCTCTCCTGCATAAGCATCTTGCCTAAGAGCACGGTCGACAAAAGAGTTTCCCATGAGCGCAGAATACACCTTGACAAATTCATCGACTTTACAACCTTTCACACGGTCTCTGTTCAAACCCTCCCTGAGTACCAAGATTGTTCTGCTGATCAGTCTGGCACTGCTCGCCTTTGGTCTATCCGCGGCCACTGTGACCTATCAGGTCTACATGAACAACGCCATCGAAGACAGTAAAGAAACCGCCAAGGGCGTTGCCAACCTCGCCGCAAGCATTCTTGACCCTGAAAAAATCGAAATCTATCTGGCTCAGGGTGAAAAGGCAGAAGGCTACCTGGAGACGCGCGAACGCCTTATCGCCATCACCAAGAACCTGACGCACATCACCTATCTTTACGTCTACAAGATTGAGGAAGACGGCTGTCATGTAGTCTTTGATCTCGACACCAAGGAGCTTCAGGGGGAAAAGCCGGGCACGCTCATCCCCTTTGACGAGGCGTTCAAACAGTATGTGCCGACCCTGCTCAAGGGCGAGAACATTGAACCTGTGATCAGCGATGAAACCTATGGCTGGCTGCTCACAGTCTATGTGCCGGTCAAAGACAAAAAAGGCGTCTGCCGCTGCTATGCGGCAGCCGATATTTCCATGGACTGGCTGCGTATCCAGTCGCAGAACTATCTGATCAAACTGCTTGTCATCTTTTTAGGCGTCGGCCTTGCTGTTCTGCTCGTAGCTGTTCTTTTGCTCAAAAAGAAACTCATTGCTCACCTTAATTCCATGGCCCAAGCCACCGAGAGTTTTGACTACAACGACAAGGAGGGAATCACCAAGAGCCTCACCTCCATCCGCAGCATTAATATCCAGTCGGGCGACGAACTGGAAAACCTCTATAAAGCCTTTGTGCAGATGGCCAATAACAGTGTGCACTATATTCAGGACATTCAGAACAAGAATGAGGCCATCTCCCAGATGCAGCAGGCCCTGATTCTCACTCTGGCCGACATGGTGGAAAGTCGCGACCAGAATACCGGCGAGCACATCAGAAAAACAGCTGCTTATACCAAGATCATCATGCAGGAACTCAAGCGTGAGCACGTCTATGAAGACGAACTGACAGATGAATTCATGGAACATGTGGAACATTCGGCACCCTTGCACGATATTGGCAAAATCAATGTGCCGGATGCCGTTCTGAACAAGCCTGGCAAGCTCACTGAGGAAGAATTTGAGCTGATGAAAACCCATACATCAACAGGCGGCAGAATCATCGAACACATCATTGAAACCGTACCTGAATCAAACTATCTGCATGAGGCGAAAAATCTCGCCACCTACCATCATGAAAAATGGAACGGCAAAGGCTACCCCACAGGTCTCTCCGGTCTCGATATTCCGCTTTCAGCCCGCATTATGGCCGTGGCCGATGTCTTCGATGCCCTTGTTTCCACGCGCAGCTATAAAAAAGGCTTCCCCTACGAAAAAGCCTTTGCCATCATCCAGGAAGAAAGCGGCAGCCATTTTGACCCCAAAATCGTCCAGGCCTTCTTTGCCGTCAAAGACGAGGTTATTGCCATTGCCGATGCCTTCAAAGAACGACCGGCTCAGAATCTCTGAGTCCTGCCTTTTGCCTGCAGCACACGCATCATTGAGCTTCTGGTTCAGCCATTAAAGGACCAGCGCTACAGACACGCTCCTCTCTCCATTGCAGAAAAAAGCCTGTGCAAACAGCTCAGGCTAGCCTCCTTAGGAAAATTTTCGATGAAAATTGAAGCCATAAGCATTCGAAATTTTAAAATTTTTCAGCAGGCAGAAGCTAGGGAGCTGCCTGATCTGGCTGTCTTTATTGGGAAGAATGGGAGCGGGAAAAGCAGTTTTTTTGATGTTTTTGGTTTTCTTCACGATTGTCTGAGTGGAAACGTCAAATCAGCTTTGGCAAAAAGAGGTGGATATCGGGAAGTTGTTTCTCGCGGCCATGAAGGCGAAGACATCAGTTTTGTCATCAAATTCAGACCAGCTGCCGACGAACCGTTGATAACCTATGAACTCTCAATTGGCTTGGATGAACAAAAACAAGCCGTCGTCAATAACGAAGTTGTGCGTTTGCGGCGTGGCGAGAAAGGTGCGCCCTGGATTGTGCTCAAATTCTCCCGTGGTGTTGGTGTTGCGGCAGCCGGAGAACTGAATCGTTATGAGGACGTACGCCTTGCGGAGAGGAAAAAGCAAGAGTTGGAAGCACCTAATATTCTGGCCATCAAAGGCTTGGGCCAGTTTAAAAATTTTGTGGCGATCTCCGCCTTTCGAAGACTTGTTGAAGATTGGTATGTTTCTGATTTCCGCATAGATGCAAGCCGCGAACGGCACGAGGCCGAGTATGGGGAACAGCTGACGCGAACAGGTGAAAACCTTTCTGTGGTAACAAAATTTATCCATGATAATTATCCTGAACTTTTCCAGGAAATTATCAAAAAAATGCAACGCCGTGTGCCAGGCGTTGAAAAGGTTGAAGCACAAGAAACGCAGGATGGCTATATTGTCCTTCGTTTCCAAGATGGCAAATTTCAGAATCCTTTTTCTGCAAAGTTTGTCTCAGATGGCACAATAAAGATGTTCATGTACCTTATTTTACTGCATGATCCGACACGCCATGCGCTGCTTTGCGTTGAGGAACCTGAAAATCAGTTATATCCGGAATTATTGGAGGAACTGGCAGAAGAGTTTCAAGAGTATGCTTCAGACGGTCAGGTTTTTATTTCTACGCACTCACCCGATTTCCTCAATGCTATACCGTTAAACGCCATTTATTCTCTGGAAAAAAAAGACGGTTTTACCCTGATTAAGCGGGCAAGCGACAATCCGCTGGCAAAATCGCTGTGCGAGGCAGGAGATCTGGCTGGCTCTCTCTGGCGCCAGGGTATCTTGGCAGAGCAAAAGCCATGAAACTCGTATTTTTATTGGAAGAAAGATCGATGAAAGAACTGTTGGATGGTCTTCTGCCACGAATTCTGCCCAAAGACGTGACATTCCAAACTATTCCACATCAGGGAAAATCTGATTTGGAAAGATCTCTGCCCATCAAACTACGAGGATGGAACGAACCTGAGACTGCGTTTGTCGTCGTCCACGATCAGGATTCCAGCAATTGTATGGCCTTAAAGCAGAAATTGACTGATATTTGCGCCAGATATGGCAAGCAGGTATTAATTCGCATTCCCTGTCATGAACTTGAGGCGTGGTACTGGGGCGATCTGGCTGCCGTCAGCAAAGCCCTGGGCAAGGATATCTCTGCTTTGGGCAAGAAGCGCAAGTATCAGATTCCTGATCAGATACAAAACCCCAAAGAAGAATTACGACGGTATTTTCCAAAAATGGGCCAGATCGAGAGCGCAAGAAAAATTGCTCCGCATATGAACTTACGAGAAAACACATCCTCCAGTTTTAATGTTTTCATAGAGGGCGTACTAAGCTTATGCGCTAAGGCGTCGCAGCAGTGATGTGTGCCCTTGCAAAAAGCTTCCCACTCTGCCTGAAGAACGCCTGCTTTGACTGGAAAACAGAAATCCGCATGACTGGCTACAGAGGATGATGCTGAAAAAACGGTCTAAGCGAGCATAATATTTAATTGGACTCATAGGAAAAACCATCGTTTTTGCAAGATTTCCCCCATGGCTTGGATGCTTACAAGCAAAATCACTTGTGAGTAGGCACAGCCTGCTTCTCAGCGCAAGCACAAACTGCCTTGAGATAGCAGGCCATCCATTGCGAGGGCGTGAGCCTCGCTTTCTTTTCGCTCACAGCAAAGCCCTTGGTGGACCAAAGAAATGAGGGCGTATCCTGTGCACCATCAGGTATAAGCGTTGGCAAGCCTGGCAAATGGTCTCCATAGACACCCAAGAGAGCATGCTTGCCGCTTTTTTCAAGCTCTGCCGCCAAAAAGCCAAACATGGCATCGGCATTGCGGATATGCACAAGGTAGCGCGCAATATCGCCATCAGCCTTGGGTAAAATCCCTGAAAGCAGTGCTGGATCCAGGCGCCCTTCGCCCCAGGGCCCGTGGTTTTCCATGGTGATGGCAAAGCAGAAAAGTGGCTGAAACGTAGCCCTTTGCAGAGCCAGCAGACACTCCGCCACAGAGCGATCACTGACGTAAGGGCCAAAGGTCCTGGGATTGGGGAAATTATCAAGGGCAATGAACTCGTCAAAACCAAGATTGGGTATGGCCTGACGGCGATAAAAAAAATCGCGCGCAAAAGGATGCACACAGACAGTACGATAGCCCAAGCTCTTGAAAAAACGCACGCAGGACCACGAAGGCTGACTGGCCACGGTCCAATAGGGGTGAAAAACACAGCTGCCGAGGTCTTCCGGCGCAATAGAGGTCAAGACCTCATATTCCGTGCGCATGGTGTAGGCACCATAGGCGTGCACGGCAAGATCAAAGGCTGCCCCCTGCGCGCAGAGGCGGTCGTAGTTGGCAAGAAGATCAGGCGAAAGCCCTGGCAAAAAGCGCCGTGGATCGCAAAAGGATTCTTCCTGAATGAGAAAACAATCAGGCAATTGCCCAGGCTTAAGCTTGGCCATGCGCGCCATTTGCGGTGCACAAAGCGGCCTGGCATAGGGCTGATCGCAGGGTCCGCTTATGCCCCTGCCTTCACGCCCCCGCAGCAGAAGATGCCAGCCAAGATGCAAAAGACAGGCTCCAAGCGGTCCAAAGCGCCTGGCATCCTCAGCGCTGAAGGTGAGATTCTGTCGACGCAAGAAAGCGCGCAGCGTTTCTGCAAGAAAACTATGGCTCGCAGCATAGAGGATAATAAGAGGCGAGAGCAGACAAAGACTGAGGCCCTTGGCCTCATAGACCGGGCCAAGCCAAAAAATGGCCAGACATGCCGGCAGAAAGGCCAGAAAGGCGAAAAAAAGGGCTTTGCAGGGCAGGAAGGGCAGGTAGAGGGCCGGGAAACGCAGAAGCTGACCGGCAAGAGCCACATCGGAAAAAACAAGCGACTCATCACGCAGCGCTTTGCGTTTAGCGATATTCAAGACCGAGAGCAGCGCCAGCAGAAGCAGCGTGAAAAAAAGAGCAGCGTACGGACGCCGGAAGAGGAGCTCAAAAAAGCCAAAGAGCGTGGCCCCAAAGACTGCGGCAACCGTATCGGCAAAGAAAAACGCTGCGGCATGCCGGCCTATGCTCTTTCTCTGCAGAAAAACCGCAGCGAGACAACTGGCCAGAAGCGCCAAAAGAAAATGCTCCATCTAGCGCTCACAAAGATAAAGATCGCCCGGACCGGCTTCCGGCAAAAGCTCATGGGGCACAGCGACTTCACGCACTTTGCGAAAACCATGACGCGCATAAAAGCTCAGTGCCCGGCTATTCTTGCGGAAAGCAAAAAGACTCACACCCTCTAAGTCAAGCTCCCTGGAGACATCCTTGGCATAGTCCATGAGCGAATCGGCAAGACCTGTCCCGCGCATGGACACATCAACCCAGAACGTATTGATATAAAGGCTGCCCTCGACATGAGCTGTGAGCAGATCAGCAAGCGGCTCAAGACGTTTTTTGGGCAGCATGGCGCGCATCAGGGCAGGGATACCCTGCTCACTGGCAGGATAAGAAAAAAGCAGGCCCACGCACTGCTGTCCCATAAAAGCCAGGACACAGTTTTTGTGACTATAGTGCTGTGAGGTATCGCGCAAAACCATACTCAAGACCTGCTCGCTGCCGACACCTGGCAATAGTCCGTTCAGCAGGGCATCCACCACCCCGCCTGAAACCTCGCGCACACAGTGGGCGAGAAAAGCCGCATCATCAGGGCTGCCCTGACGAAAGCTCAGTTCATCCATCCACAACTCCCATGCGCACAAGAGAAGCTCTGATCGTTTCGGCAATACCGGCCTTGGAGTAGAAATTGCCCGGAACAAGAGCATCCTTGCGCAAAACGCGCTGAAAATCTGCCAAAAGCGCAGCATCCGGTGGTCTGGGATTGCACCAGAACTCGGCCAAAGGCATTTCGCTGGCGTTCACAGCCAGACCCGGCATGGCGTAGATGCTCGCCCCAAGACAATACACAGCACGGCCCCTGGCAAGCGCTGTCAGCCCAAGGGTGCTATTGCATAAGACCACAGCCTGGCAGAGATCAATGGGCGAGGCATTCTTCACTCCCTCCACAAAACGCAGCCTTGAGGCACAGCCACAAGCCACGCCCATGGAGCGGATATAACGCCGGTAATTGATCAGACCATTGTCCAGGGGATGATTTTTGATCAAAAGAAAGCTGTTTTTAGGGGCATTGGCGGCAAAATTGGAAATGACAACCGAGAGAAAGTCCAAAACGCCCGTAAAGGGGGAATGGCGGCGGATCTGGGAATCGCTGTCCAGCTGCAGAGGCATGAAATAGAAGGGATCATTGCGTTTCATGACCTCTCTGAGCACCCCAATGGATTCTCTGCGCCGCTGGGTGGAGAGAAGATAGCGGGGAATCCAGCCCAGCAGCTCATGGCCTATGCAATAGGGTCGGTGCGTGCGGTAGCGGAAAAAACAGGGCCAGAGAAAAAAATTGCCCAGATGATGCCAGACGGTATCCAGAACGCGCCCGCGCATGGGATTGGGAGCCTGGGATGGCAGGGGAAGGGGAGTATCGAGCAGGGCTTTGGCGCGCTCACGCACGCTCAAAGCATCCTTGGGAAGGCTGGAATTGGCATTGACACCGCCGGCTTCAAGAGTCACATAGCCCGGCCGCATATAGCCTTCTTCATAGACCCAGACGCTGATGCCACGGGATTTGGCAATGAGCACAGCTTCCCGGTGCAGGGGTCGCCAGTCGCCAATCAGCACAAGATCCGTAATCCTGGACTCTTCGAGCAGCCTGCCAATCCACTGCGGCCACTGCCAGCTGGCAGCCCGCCAAAGATGGGCATGACGGTCGGGCCAGAAGGCCACATCGCCGCCGCAGAGCTGCACGCGCTCAACGCCACAGCCCAGGGCTTTCAGAGCCCGGCCCAACTCGTAGAAAAAAAAGCTTAAGGGCCCCTGTAAAAAAAGAAAATTACGGCTCACGGCACTATCCGGCAAAATCCCGCGAGCGGCTCTGGGCCTTGGGCAAAAGGCGGCTGATTTTGGCACAGGCCTCGTCAATCTGCGCCTCACTGTGGGAAGCTGAGACAAAAAAGCGCAGACGCGCCCGCCCTTCTTCAACGCCAGGATAAATTATGGGAAGAGCCAGCACTCCTTCTTCCTTGAGCAATTGCGAGAGGATAACAGCGGTTAAGGAATCGCCGAGCATAATGGGAATCACGGCATAACCCTGGGCTTTGCCACAATCAAGCCCGGAAGCCTTGGCTTTGGCCAGAAGTCTCTGAGCATTGGCCTGAAGCTTCGTGACACGCCAGGGTTCGGCTTGCATGCACTGCAAAGCACAAAGTGAGCTCTGGGCCAGCAAGGGCGGCATGCCCACACTGTAGACAAAGCCTGGAGCCTGATACTTCAAAATCTCGATCAGAACATGGCTTCCCGCGATATAGCCTCCACAGCCACAGAGGGTCTTGGAGAGCGTACCCATCCAGATATCCACGTCCGACGCTGCCAGCCCGAAATGCTCGCGCACGCCAAAGCCACGCTGACCCACAGTACCCAGAGAATGCGCTTCATCCACCATGAGAAAGCAGCCGAATTCCCGCTTGAGTGCCACGAGCGCCGGCAGATCGGCGATTTCACCGTCCATGCCAAAAAGGCCTTCCGTGACAATCAGGGCGCGTTTAAAGGACGCCCTGTGCTGTTCAAGCTGGCTACGCAGGGCTGCCATATCGTTATTGGCGTAGGCAAAGCGGGCAGCTCCGGAAAGCACAGCACCGAGCACCAGAGAATTGTGACTGGCGCTGTCATAGAAAATGGCGTCCTGCGCCCCAAAAAGGGAAGCAATGGTCGACATATTGGTGGCATGGCCGCTGACAAAAACCAGGCAGTCCTCCGTACCGTAGAGACTCGCCAAGGCCTGCTCCAGGGCACGGTGCGGGGGCCGCTCACCGGCTGTCAGACGACTTGCCGAAGCGGAAAGGCCATAGCGCCTGGAGGCCTCTGACGCTGCCTGCAAAAGGCGCTCATCGCCATTCAGACCCAGATAATCGTAACAGGAGAAATTGAGGTAGGTTTTGCCAGCGATACGTGCCGTATCCTGCGAAAGGTCGTCGTGGCAAACATAGTAGGGCTCACCCAGGCCAAGCTTTTCTGCCACGGCCTTCTGCACAGTGATCTGGGTATAGGAGGGAAGCGTGTCAAAACGCAAAAGCTCTGGTGCTACCGTGTGGCGGAGGCTGCGGCTGGCAAGAGGACTTGGGCTGCGTTCGCCTTTCAGCTGCGACAAAAGGCGTGCCTTATCCGCAGCCGACATACCAAAGCTTTTCTTGCTCTCTGCCATCACACACCTTTTATGCGTCAAGACCCTTGTCACCCTGGCTGACCCTGGCTTCAATGGCCAAGGCTTCCTTGGCACCAAGGCCATGGGTCTGGGCCAGATCGGAGAAGAGACTGTGCGTTTCTTCTTCGCCACTGGCCAGGGCTTTGACAATGCGGCCTGTGATCTCTTCGGCACTCACATTGGCTGATATGGCGCCTGTGAGGGGATGACCGTCCATAAGCTCTTCCAGGGCCAGAGAAAGCTCAACCCCCATCAAGGAATCAATGCCCATTTCCTGCAGCGGCATGGTAGGACGCACATTGGCAACCTGGGTCCGCAGGATACGGGCAATGAGTGCCGTAACTTCACTCAGCACGAGATCATGCGCCTCTTCTTCACTTTTGCCTGCAAGGCGCTCGAGCAGCGATACGCCCTTTTGCGCTGAAAGGGCGAATTCGTCAATGAGGGGCGAAAAGCGCGCCTGTCTTGTAATGGGTAAAGCGGCAAGCTTGCGCCAGTCGGCATCAAAGAGATAGGTAAGAGCCTGACTAGCCTTGGGAAGACGCTGCAGGGCAAGCAGGGCTGCACGCGCCTCTTGCGGCACAATACCCGTCATTTTCGTCAGAGAATCCAGGGTCTTCTGATCACGCGTGAGCATGCCGTAGTCGGCGATGGCTCCCCAGCCAACGGCCAGAGCTGGCAGCCCAAGGCTTCGGCGATAGCGACAGAGACTTTCCATGACCGTATTGGCTGCTACGTAATTCAGCTGACCGGGATTGCCCACAAGCGTTGTAACCGAAGAAAAGACCAGGAAAAAGTCCAGCGCTTTGTCAAAAGTAGCCTTGTGCAGAGCAAAAGCACCTGCCACCTTGGGTTGCAAAACCCTGGCAAGCTGTTCGCGCGTGAGCTTACTCACAAGGCAATCGTCAAGCACGGCAGCTGCGTGTATGACACCTTTGAGAGGATAGGCTTCCGGCACGCTCTGCAAGGCATGCTCAAGCTCGGAATCCTTGCGCACATCACAGGCTTTGGCCAAAACAAGACAACCCTGAGCACGCAGGGCTTCAAGGACAGCGTGATTTTCTTCGCATTCACCGCGGCGGCTGAGCAAAAGCAGGGCTCCGGCCCCCTGCTTGGCCAGGAATTCGGCAGAAGCCAGGCCAAAGCCTGAAAGCCCACCTGTCACAAGGTAGCAGCCCTTGGCCGAGACGGGCAGGCAGCTTGCTTCTGCCTTAGGCAGAACCATCTCAGAAGGCGCCTCAACCACAATTTTGCCAATATGCTGCGACTTCTGCATAAAGCGGAAGGCGGCTTCCACCTCCCGCGCAGCAAAAACCGTATGTGGCAAAGGCCGCCATGCCCCCTGGGCAAAACGCGCCATCATTTCAGCAAAGAGTTTCTGGCCGAGCTTTGGCCGTTCGCGCATCAGCTGATCCACATCAATGCCGAAATAACTGATATTATTTCTGAAGGGACGCAGACGCAGGGCCGAATCGGCATAAAAATCGCTTTTGCCAAGCTCAAGGAAACGTCCAAAGGGCTTCAAAAGACCAAGACCGCAGGTCATGGCTTCACCGGCCAGAGAATTGAGCACACAGTCAAGACCCTGGCCCTGGGTATCGCGCAGGATATCCTCACGGAAAGCCAGACTGCGCGAATCATAAATATGCTGAACCCCAAGCATGCGCAAGAGACTGCGCTTCAAGGGAGAGCCTGCTGTGGCAAAGATTTCAAGACCTAAGCTTTTGGCAATCTGAATGGCCGCAAGCCCCACGCCGCCACAGGCGCCGTGAATCAGGACGCGCTCGCCTTCCTGCATGGCTGCTAAATGCACCAGGGCATAATACGCCGTAAAGAAAGTCACCGGCACTGTTGCTGCCTGCTGATAGTCCCAGTCTGCAGGGATAGGGGCACAGGCTGAAGCCTTGGTGATAATGGCCGAGGAAAAACAGTTGGGACCAAAGGCCACAACCCGGTCACCCACGGCCATACCCGTAACGTCGCTGCCCAGGGCTGCAATCTCGCCTGCGCATTCAATACCCAGACCCGGCCCTGAAAAACCGTTTTCCAGGGCCTCTTCAGGCAGAAGATTCATGGCCCACATCACATCACGGAAATTGAGGCCAGTCGCTCTGACACGCACCAGAACTTCATCAGCAGCAGGCTTAGGCAAAGCACAGGGCTGATAGCCAAGGCTTTCCAGATGACCAGGATCGCTGATGGCAAGCTTCAGGGCATAATCCTCTTGAACAGGTCTGATTTTTTCCGGCAAAAGCTCATGCGAACGCAGCACAAGACGTTGGCCCAAACGGATGCACTCTTCACGTTCAAGATCCGGTGCAAAGATGCGCCGGCAAGCCAGGGCCAGACTGGCCTGATCCGGCTCGCCAGCGAGATCAAGCACAAAGAGCGCAAGATTGGGCACTTCATTGGCAATGACCCTGGCCGCTCCAAGGGCCGAGGCCAGAGCAGGACTTTCCTGATAGGCTCCGAAGCTGACAAGAATAAAGCGCGTCGCAGGCTTGGCCGATTCCTGCCAGGCCTGAGCCAGGCTTGTGACACAGGCGGCAGAGTTGAGAGCGAGATCATAGGAAAGATCGGAACCTGCCAGTGGCAGAACAAGGTATTGCGGCAGAGCATCGCTTGCGAGATAGTGCTGCCAGGCCGAAAGCTCACCAGCCAAAAGCGCCCTGCTCTGCTCTGTCGTAAGAGCTGTGACCCGGGCCTTCTCGGAGAGAGCCAGAGAGAAGGCGCTAAGCTTCTCCCCAGGGGCTTCCGGCAGAAGCAGAACACAATCCTCTTCGACCTGCCTTGCTGGCCGAGGCTCCATCGGCCTTCTTGCCTCAAGCACAAAGCGGTGATCGCCATCCAGGGCAAAGACCTGCACTTCGCAGAAGCCGACCTTTTCAAGGGCTTCCTGCCAGGCCTGGGCTGTCATCAAGGGTGATGTTAGCCCATTTTCCCGGGCTTCAGTCCACCAGTCAGGGTCAAGACCTTCTAGCAGATCAGTGATCGTATTGGGCTCACGCTCCACAAGACAGAATAGCCCACCAGGCAAAAGGCTCTCTAGGCAATGCTGAAGCGCCAGCAAAAGGTCTGAGGCCCGATGCAGACAATTCACGGCAAAAAGCAGATGCGCCTTGGGGGCAGGACTGACACTGCGATCAGGCTGCCACTCAAGATAATGGCAATGCTCTTGCTGCTCACTCCACTCGACAGTCTGCGGCTTATTGATCTCGGAAAAATCGCTGAACCAGAACTCATGGCCCAAAGAACTGGCTGCAAGCCTGGCTGCCAGCCCCGAAGAGCCGAAGCCAAGGCTGACAACCGTCAGGGGGCCTTTCTCTTTTTCTGTATAGGCGGTCAGGGCATCCGTGAGAATTGTCTCAAGATCCGCAAAAGCCCTGGCGTTGAAGAGCTTTTTGAGCTCGCCTGTGGGGATATCAAGCCCCTGCATGAGTTTGGCATGGGCTGCCAGAAGAGCAAGGTGAGCCGCACTGTCCTTGGCATCAAAGAAAAGCGTTGCCGCCAGTTCGGCAAAGGGAGGAAGATCAAAGCTATCTTTGGGAAGGAGGTCAAGATAATGGCCGAGCTGCTCTGATAGCTCGGGCTTCACCGGCAAATGCCGGTAGTCCTGCACAAGACGCTGCACCGCTGCCTGCAAAAGCGGCCTGTCCACCTGCATGGCCTGCGTAAAGGCCTGCGAGGCAGAAAGTGCCTCCTGGCCCCTGATCAGGGCCTGGGTGAAAGAGGCCTGGGCCTGGGTATCCGGAAGCTGATCGCTGGCTTTGGCCACAAGCTCTGTGACAAAGCGGCGTGCGCCCTTGCGTAGGCCAAGACGCTCAACCAGTCTTGCTCGACCGCCACGCATGGCAAGAAGAAGCGTTCCGTCCTCGGCATAGTAATCAATATCACAACAGACACTGCGCTCATGCCTGGCAACGAGCGTTAAAAGCGCATAGGCTGGCCTGCCCTTGGCATAAAGGCTGCAGCGATCAAACCAATAGGGAAGACGCGGAGCTGGACTGGCGTCCAGTTGCTCGGCTATCAGCAAGAAGAGCAGCTGCAAGCCGCCATCCAGCAGAGGTGGTGCTATGAGCATGGACTCTTCTGCAGCCTGAAACTCGCAAGAAGAGCTCTTTGGCGCAAAGCGGGCAAGCACCTTCTGACCATTCTGCCAGGCCTGCTCGATCTGGCTGAAGACGGGCCCGTAGTGCATATTGGCTTTTTGCGTAAGCGCATAGAGGCTGTCACGCTCAATGGGCCTGCCAAAGTCTTCCGGGTGCCTGACAAGCTGGCAGGGGGGAGGTGCCTTAAGGGAACTGGTATGAATGCGTCCGCGCGAATAGAGCTGCCAGGGCGTATCCTGCATAAAGGGACGCCCTTCAATACGAAATTCTCCGTCCAGGCTCTCAAGTCGACTCCGCAGACTGATGCCATGCTCGCCTTCAAGCAGCACAGGACGGAAAATAGCCGTATTCTCCATGACAAGGGGCAGTGTCCCGCCATGCACGCAATAAGCCGCGGCAAAGGCCGTTTCCAGATAGGCAGCAGCAGGATAAAAAACCGTTTCGCCCACCATGTGGTCGGAAAGCCACGGGTACTTGGCAAGATCGAGCACATTCTGAAAGATGCCCGTATCGCGGGTCTGCCAGCCCAAAAGAGGATGTGCAGGCTGTCTGCCAAGAAAGCCCTCACTTTCCGGCGTCTCCGGCGTGCGCAGATACGTGCGCTGCCAAGGATAGCTGAAAGCCTTGACGCGTAAGGAATCTACATCGGCAAAAGAGCGTGCAAGATCCAGAGGCCAGCCATGCGTCCAGGCATTTCTGGCAAATGTGGAAACAAGACGGAGATTGTCGCCCATTTTCTGCATGCAGGCGCCAACCCATCCCTGCACATTGCAGGCTTTCAGGGCTGAACGCAGATACTGCTGCAAAATGGCATGGGGCCCGATTTCCAGAAAATAGCGCACACCGGCCTGAATGGCCTGACAGGCGGCTGCATGGAACATCACAGGCTTACGGATATTCTGCCACCAGTACCAGGGCCCGAAGTCATTAACCTGCTCCATGCCCTCTACGCTTGAGATAAAAGGAATCGTGGCAGGCTTTGGGCTAATGCCCTCAAGGGACTGCAGAAGTTCGCTGCGAATGCCATCCATGGCTTTGCTGTGGAAAGCGTAGTCAAGGGGCAGCATACGAAAAAAGACCCGCTTTTTCTGCAGGATCTGGCCAATGGCCAGAAGATCTTCTTCACTGCCGCTCAGGGTCAGCGAGCCGGGCGCATTGACACCGGCTATTTCCACGCTGCCTGCTTCCAGATTGTGGGAGAGTTCCGCAAATTCTTCAGGCGAAAGCTTGGCTGCTGCCATTTTGCCAAGACCGCGCGTTTTGCCCTGGCAGACACTGCGATAGTAAACGACCCGTACAGCATCGCGCAGCGAAAGCATACCGCTGGCCCAGATCGCGCAGACTTCACCCACACTGTGGCCAAAGACCACATCAGGTCTGATGCCCTGCTCCTCAAGGACCGTACAGAGCCCCACCTGAATCAGAAAGATCAACGGCTGGGTGATTTCAGTCTTCTCCAAGGCCTCGGCATCACAGGTTCTCAGGAGCTCAAGCAGGTCAACCTTGGACAATTCCTCAAAAAGACTGGAAACTTCCTGAACCTTGGCCAAAAAAACAGGATGCGCCAGAAGGTCACGCCCCATACCAAGCCAGTGACAACCATTACCGGCAAAGACAAAGGCTGTACGACCCTTGGCCTGGGCCTGAGCTTCCAGGCAATCGGCATGGCCCTGGCCTGCAGCAAAAGTGCGCAAAGCTCCTGCCAGATGCTGGGGATCACGACCAGAAGCAGCCAGACGATATGGCAGCTGCTCGCGTGCCAGAGCCTGCTGCCGACCTAAGGCTCCGCTGGCCTCAGGCTCTTTGTCCACAAAGTCGGCAACCAGTCCCGCCATAGTGCGCAAAGCGCCTTCACTCTTTGCTGAAAGAAAGATCTGCGGCAGAAAATGCGACTTGACAGGGGGCTCATGCGGCGGCTCTTCCAGAAGCACGTGCCCATTGGCTCCGCCAAAACCAAAGGAATTCACGCCGATGCGTGCGCAAGAGCTGGCGGGAAAGTCTTCAAGAGCAAGCGGCACATGGAGATTGAGTCCGGCAAAGTCGATGTCAGGATTTAAACGGTTAATGTGGATCTGTGCCGGAATCTGACGCGTCTTGAACATCACAAGACTTTTCAGAATGCCCGCCATGGCAGAGGCAGTTTCCAAATGCCCGAGATGACATTTAACACTGCCGATGGGAAGGCTTGTCTTGCGTTTCCGGCCAAGGGCAAGACCAATGGCCTGGGCTTCAATGGGGTCGCCAACGGTTGTACCGGTACCGTGTGCCTCAAGATAGGTTACGGCATCGGGAGAACACTTGGCCTCTTCATAGAGTCCGCGTAAAAGCTCTTCCTGCGCGCTGGCACTGGGCAAAGCGATACCCTGCGTGCGACCATCGCTATTGCAGGCACAGGCACGAATCACTGCATGGATGGGATGAGCGTGGGCCAGTGCTTCTGTCAAAGGCTCTAGCAGCAGTACTGCTCCGCCTTCGGCACGCACATAGCCATTGCCCTCCGCGTCAAAGACCTTACAACGGCCCTCGGGCGAGAGCATATAGGCCTGAGAGAAGCCCACAAAAGGATAAGGAGCAAGCAGGACATTGACACCACAGGCCAAGGCCATGGACGCACAGCCTGAAGCGAGCGTCTGACAGGCCTGATAGAGCGCATAGAGCGAAGAGGAACAGGCCGTATCCAGCGTTAAGCTCGGCCCGTGCAAATTGTAGATATAGGAAAGACGATTGGCGATGATGGAGAGATTGGTGCCCGTCATGCTGTAGGGCGAGGTGGCACAGATATCGTCGGCATGACAGGTGCCGCCATCGGGTGAGGCTGCTCCCACGTAGACTGCAGTATCAGAATCGGCAAGACTGCTCGGAAGAATATTGGCGTCCTCAAAAGCCTCCCAAGCAAGTTCCAGGAGCAGACGCTGCTGCGGGTCCATGGACTCGGCTTCTTTGGGGGAGATCCCAAAGAAATCAGCATCAAAGTCGTAGATATGATCAATGAGTCCTGCTTCAACCGTCACCGTGGTTCCCGCATGGGTGCGCAGAGGATGCCAGTAACGGCGAGTGTCCCAGCGCTCGTCGGGCACACGACGTATACAGTCGCGACCCTCTTTGAGCACCGACCACAAGTCGTCGAGCCTGGTCACTCCCCCAGGGAGCCGACATCCAACACCGATGACGGCTATGGGCAAGGTGATGCATGATCTCATGATAGTACAAAATCTCCAAAACTGGATCTGCCAGGGCAAGCAAACTGAAGCAGAAAAAAGACGAGCCTCGAGGCTACCCGATTCGCCAGATTGGTCTTCAACGGCAAAAAAACGCAAACACGAAGTGTTTACGCTTATCTGGCGCACAGATCCTCTGTGAGCGCATTAACGTTGATAATCTTTTAGCTTTTAGAACGCATTTTGGCAAGGCAGTCAATAAAGGCCGCACAGTCAACAGGCATAGCTGCCTGCCAGTCGTAATAGCGGGGATAGAGCAAAAGGGTTGCAGCCACAAGATGATCCAGACTGGGCAGGGGCCGTCTACGGGGGAATTGGCAACGATCGCAGGTCAGCCCCCAGCCGGCATAGAAAGGACCACCATAGGTTGTGACGGCAATGCCACGCAAGAGCGCTTCAAAGCCCGTCAGCGAGGTTAAGGTGTGCACTTCGTGACAGAGAGGCAATACCTGTTCAATGGGGCAGGTTCGGACAACGGCATCGGCCAGTGTGCCAAGAAGCTCGTCTGGCACGCGGCCCTGACGGTTGCCGCTGACGACATCAGGATGTTCCTTATAAATGATATAGGCCGAAGGATTGTTCTGCCTGACGCAGGCCAGAAGCTGGGCATTACTCTGAATACCAAGACCACCCAAGCGTACCGAGGCATCGTCTTCAACCTGGCCTGGCACCAGGAGAACCTTTCGGCCCGCGGGGATTTCTGGCAGATCACGCTCGCCCGCTACATTGTACTTACTGATGCCGCGCGCCACAAGCTCTGCACGCAAGCGCCCTGCCAGGGCAAGCTCTTCCTGACTTCGTTCTTCCAGTAAAAGACTTTCCAAACGGCTTGGCTGCGTCGGATTATAATAGATGCCAAGATCATCCACGACCAAGGAACCAGGTCGAAAAAAATTAGAACCCAAGCCCACTGAGCGCAAAAAGCCGTCTTCCATCAAACGCAGCGGAACTCCGTATTCGGCACAAAGCCTCTGACAGTTGCTGCTCGCCTTGGAGGCCCAGACCACAACATCACCGCTTTGTGCATAGGCTGCCAGCACGGCAGACAAAGCTGAATCATAAAAGGCCACGTGACCTGCGGTTGAGGCCAAAAAAGCCCTAGCATGGTCCTGTTTCCAACGGCGAAAGCCAAGACAAGCGTGAAAGCCACGATTAGCCTCATTGACCTTGCGCTGCGTCTTAAGCAATTCCAGACACGAGAAGATATTGCTCAAGGATTGTCTTTGGGGAGAATAATAGCGGGCATAGAGCAGATAGGCAGCACAAAAAAGCTCAACGAGACTGCGCTTGCGCTTGCGTCTGGGCGAGTCTTGTACATCACAGGTCAGCCCCCAGCCGGCATAAAAGGGCAGACCAAAGCAGTGCACGGTTTTTCCTAAGAGAAGAGCCTCAAAGCCCATCTGACTTGAGACGGTATAGACCTCATCCACCTGTGCTAAAAGCGAGAGAGGCTGTGCATCAAAAGCAATGAGCTGCACCTGGGCCGGGAGCTCGTCCTTGGCAAAATGCCCCTGTTTGTGGCCGCTCAGAACATCTGGGTGAACCTTGAGATAAATGTCACAGTCCTGGTGATGCTCCAGCACAAAGGCTAGCATCGTGGCAAAGCTCGCGTCTGAGGCAAGTCCAAGCCTGATGCTCATATCCCCGCAGGTCTGATCAAGAACAAGAACACGCCGCCGGCCTGTTTCGGCAAGCCTGGGCGCTTCTGGCGCATGGTTGTACTTGCTCAGACCATAGCTCACAAGCAGATCCATGGCCCTGCGGGCTTCAGGCAAGTACTCTGAAAAATCCCGGTCTGATCCCAGCAGCGTTTCAAGATCCGAGGGTCTTGTGGCGTCATAGTAAATGCCGGAACGATCAATAATCAGCGAAAGCGGTGCTGCTCCGCGCACCCCAAGATCCAGGGAGCGCAAAAAACCGTCTTCGCAGCGGATGATGGGAAGCCCGTGCCGCCTGGCAAAGTCCAGAGCAAAGGCTAGACGTCTGTGGTAGCGAAGCTTGCTGAACCAAACGCCAAAGACGACGAATGGCGCAAGAAAGCCGAACTTTTGCCAGCAACTGCGGAATAAAACGGCAAAAGCCGGCCTTTGCTGCGCCTCCTTGACGCCCCAGAAAAGCACACCAAGACAGTCCCGATTCTTCGCCAAAAGCCGCTCGGCACGAAACGATGCCGGAAGCAGGACACAGGGCGCACCCACAAAGACCTCGATACCGGCGATAGCCAGAATACCAGGGGCAAAGCAGGCATACCACGCCCCTTGCCCGGGAACACGCGAGGACGCACGTCGAGCCAAAGGCTTAGCCAGACGGGCAAGGATGTTCTGAACGCTTTCGCGCACAAGATAACGGACAAAACGTGCCATCATGTCCACAGAGGAATAAGCACGACACCAGCAGAAACTGCAAGCTGATAAATGATCTGCACAATGTCTTTGATGGCCTGCACGGCCTTGGAATCATACATAGGCATGACCATCAGTTGATCGCCAGGCGCAATGCCCAGGTTGGCGACCTTGCCGATTTCACCATTGGGCTTCATCACAAGCACGGTGCTCTTGTCAGCACGGTCGGTGTAACCGCCGGCACTTTCCACGTAGTCCTTGAGATTCATCTTGGGATCAAAGACCACGGCCTTGGGAATGGCCACTTCACCAACAACCTGGATGACATCACTTTTCTGAGGGATGAAGATCATATCCCCTTCTTCAAGAATGGGATTTTTGAGCTCTCCCTTGTGGGAAACCACAACAACGCCATCAGGCTCGATAAGCGATGCTCGCTTGACAAAATCCTGAACCAGGGCTGCTTCCTCTACGCGGATTTTTGCCTCGTCGACGGACTGAGAACGGGCTGTGAGCACGCTCTTCTCAAGATTGCGCAGGGCATCGTCAATGGCCTTTTTCTGCTGCATGGCCACGCTACGACGCTTGAGATAGATGGCCTGACAATTAGCCGTAGCAGGATCCACACCAACATAATAGAGCAAATCCTTGAGCGAGCAGCCCTTGCGCACGGCATAGCGCGAGGAGCCTGTGATGGCACCGGCGCAACCGACCATAATGGTCGAGCCAGGCCTGTCGGCGTGGAATTCCACCACATCTTCGTCACGCAGGGCAAAGCTGGAGAATTCCTCAATGCTCATATAGGTATGAAAAGCTGCACGATTACGTGTGCCGCTGACACTGACATGGGTAGCACCTGGCTGGGGCTGCACCATGGCGATCAAATCGTTACCCTTTTGGCCGTTTTTACCGGCAAATTCAAAGCGTGCCTGCTGACGAATCAGGCCCACGGCCGAAACACCGGGTCCACGCTTGGTCACAAGGATCACATCCCCGTCTTCAAGCTGAACACCAGGAAGATTACCACGCACAAGAAAATCATAGAGGTCAATGCTTGCCACAAGATGACGACCACGCTTGACTTCAATGCGCCGGTAACTGCCCGATTCAGGAGCTATGCCGCCTGCACGGTCAAGATAATAGAGCACTGAATCACCTGGTCCGCCCGCATAGTGGCCGGGACGCAGCACATTGCCTGTAACAAAAACCGCCACAGGCTGACTTGAAAGCAGATCCACATAGGCTTCCACATTTTCCGTAAAGACTTCCTTGATCTGTCGATCCACACTGCTCTGCAGACCGGCATTAGTCACCCCCTCCACGGAAAGAGGACCGACCTCGGGGATAAAGATATTGCCCTGCTGATCAACCACGACCACCCCGTCAAAGGTCACCGCACCCCACAGACGCACCATAATGCGGTCTCCGGGCTTGATCTGATACTGATTCTGCATGCCGCTCTGCCAGGTGCCGGCAAAATTGCCGAGAAAGAGGTCTGCCCCAAAAGGACGCAGCTGATTGATGAGAGACCCGTTGTAGGGTGTTTGCGCCCAGGCCGGCGGGGCTTCAATAGGCACGGATTCTTTGCGGTTACTGGCGGGCAGGCGCTTCTGCTCAAGAGCGCCCTGCACTTGCGACTGCATCATAATATCCTGTCTGGTCAGGGGTCGTCCCATATCCTTCTGAGGATAGACTGCATCGGGCGAAACCCTCTGATTCGCCTGAATGGTTCCCTTCTCGCTTGCTTCACGCGCTTTTTCCTGTTCAACTAAGCCGCTACCCATGGCACCGAGCATGGCCTGTCGTTGTGCGGTACTGGCAGCACGGCAGGGTTGCACCCAAACCTGGCAGAAAACAAAGAACAGACATAGGCAAACAATCTTTTTCATCAGTATTTTTCTGTACAAAACCCATGCGGGTTAGGCACAGCCTCCATTGGTGTTTGGTATCCTTGAAACTCAAAAACCCGCATGTTCACGCACTGCGGCCACAATCAGGGATAAAAGCCCCAGCAGAAGCAGAGAAGTGAGCATATAGATAAAGGTAAAAAGCACTGGTCTCGGATACAGGGATTCATCGGCAAGCACTGGCCGCTGGAAGGCCTCCACATACTGCGTCTGGGCATCAGCCCGTACACGTGCGGCTTCAAGTGAGCTCATAGCGCTAGTCAGCTGCTTCTGGGCAAATTCTTCTTCAAGGGTCAGAGCCTGAAAGCCGCTCAGAAGATCATTGAGTGACTTATCATCCTTGATCTTGCCGGCGAGACGCCGCTTTTCACTGGCCAGCTGCTTACGCAAAACCTGCAGCCTGTTTTCAAGCTGCCTGACGCGTGGACTGCCAGGCTTCATGAAGGTCAAGGCCTCGGAAAGCTCAGCCTGGGTCTGCGCCACATCGTTTTCCAGCTTATTGACAAGCCCGTAGAGACCTGTGGCAACAGCCTCGGGGTCAAGAATCACTGTACGTTCACGGTATTGGTGCATGGCTTCGCGCGCTTTGCGGATACGGTCTTCAGCGCGGTGCACCTCGCTTTCCGCCTGAATAATGGCGTCACGACGTGAGCGAGTATTCATGGCATTCACCAGTTCCTCGCTCCTTCTCAAGATGCCTTGACAGATGGCCAGGGCCTTTTCAGGAGAAAAGGCCTTGACGCGCACTTCAAGAATGCTTGTGTCGGGATCGTAGCTTACTTCACAGGCCCATTTCCAGAAGTCCAAAATCTCGTCGTGCGTTGCATTACTTGCAAGTCGATACCAGATATCTTGTTTTTTATCTGAATAATGTTCCCGTAAATGCAGGTCGTGGTCAAGCTGACTGAACATGTCATAGGAGAGAATATAGTTCAGGACAATATACGAATCATTCTGTGTGGACGAGGACAGATTAAAAAAAGAGCTGAACCCCTCAAGAGCCTGTGCGCTGTTCTGTCCGCGCACAGCAAATTTCATTTGGGAAATATAGGCCTGAGAGGCCCAGAAGAGCAGATAAAAAAAGATGAAGATACTCGGCAGGATGACAAAAAGCAGAATCAGACGACTACTCAAGCTTTTTCGCCACAAAACATGGCTCACTCCGTGCGCAACACCTTCCAAACTGGCTTTTCTTGGCAAAAAATAGTAGTCGGGCAAACGATCCGCTACTTGCTTATCCTCGGGCTTAACCAGAGAAACAGCACGTTTTCCAGACAATTGCACGCTAGACTTTGCAGGGTCCGAAACATTGGCCGGAACCTGTGCATGAGGTTTGTTTTTTTTTTCCTCTTCCAGATGCGGCACATCAATGGGCATGACCTGCAAAATATCCGGCACCCCAAATTCGGCTGGAATCTGACCTTCTTCGGTCAAACCATGCTCAACTTCGCCGGGACCAGACCCCGCATAGAGCAGGAAATGCTCCAGAGCACTCAAATGTGCCATCTTGAGCATTTTCACCACAGCCTGGCTATCCCAGGGGCTGCCATTATATTTGGAACCTTGCGCGTTCAGAGCCTGGGCTTTGGCCTCAAGATAGGCGACGGTATCAAAGGCATTGCAGGGATTAACGCCTTCGGCAAAACCATATTTACGGTAATGGGTCCAGGGCTCAATCTTGGCTTTACGAAAAAGCCCCGATATATGTGCCACATAGAGTGGCATATTGCGTCGAATCTGTTCAGAGCTGAGTGCACCGTTTTCTGGCAACTGAAAAAACTGCAAGGCCTTGAATTGCAAATACTCGCCTTCGCTGAAAAACTCACTGGCTAAATGCTTGGGAAGGCTGTGAAATTCTATCTCATCGGGCCAGTCTTCATCGTCAGACTGAGCAGCCTTTTCTTCAGGTTCCTGAGAGCCGTGCGTAAGGGTATAGGTTATACCGTTAGACTTCCTTCGTTCTTTACCCTCCACATCCACCTGCTGCGCAGCCGGAACCTGGAATTCCTTGGGTATCTCACCTGACGGGCCTAGGCCCTCAGGCACTTCACCAGGACCTTTTCCGGCATAATGCAAAAAATGCTCGAGAGCGCTGATATGCGCTCTTTTAAACCTCAAAGCCACACGCCAAGCATCCCAGGGAGATCCGATATCCGTTAAGCCCACGGCATTTAATGCTCTCGCTTTGGCTGCAAGATAACGCTTTGTGGAAAAACGATTGGAAGGATTGAGTCCCTCGATGGTGCCGTATTCGCGATAGTGAGTAAATGGAGTAAGACCGGAATTTTTGATGGTCTTAGACATCTGGAGAGCGTAATGCGACAAATTGTCCTGAATTTCTACAAGCGAAAGCCCACCATTGGCCTTGTCCTGAAAAAATCGTAGGGCCTTAAAAGCGCAGTATTCACGCTCATCAAAAAAAGTCTGAGCAAGAAGTTCGAGCTCTTTGGAACTGCTGGCCTTTTGCATTATAGTTTTATCTTCAGGCATTTAAAGAGCTCCATCCCCCAAAATATCGGGAGCCAGAACCCAGCCTAATTTGTGATCCCGGCAGGCAGCAACACGTGTTCTCTGTGAGCCTTGCACATAGGCTTCACGGCAGGGAAGATCCAGTGCTGAATGGTAACTGCGACCAATGGTCACTGTGGCTGTACCGTAACGGGTACCAGTAAAGGTCTGGCTTGCGCCCTCAAAGCCTGTACCGATGAAGGTGGCCATGGCCCGCTCCACGGGAAGACTCTGACTTGGCCCTGTCTGATCAGCCAGAGTCTGGTCCGCAAGCTGAGACTTGGGAGCACACGCAGCAAGGAAAGCGAAAAGCAAAAACAAGAATGCGGAAAATTTTGGCATGGATGGTGTCTCGCAAAATGGTTCACAAGGGCATAGGAAAAGCCCACCGATCAAGAAAAAACGTAGAACAGAGTGCCCAGAAGGGCCACAAAACATTATTTTGAAGCAGCCTGCAGAAAAAGGCAAGAAATTTTCGCAAGAGCCCATGAATTCTCGCTAGTTGTTCACAGTCCCTTGAGCCAGGATGAAGCCATAGAGACCGAAGTCGTTGCGACGCATGCCTTGAAGTGGGACGACAAGAAGGGAACACAGAGGCTTGAGGCATGATCGGCCAAAGCTATGAGAGAGGGGAAGAAAAGGGCTGGAAGGACTGGATTATCCCAGGTATTGAGCATCAGGCCGACGCCAAGACGGCTTTGTATAGCAACGATTCTCGCTTGCTGTGTAGCAAGCTCAACAAGGCTCTCTGAGCTCCTGCTCTGCACGACAGCTCCTGCCATAGAGCTCAGCATCTTTGGCCATATTTGCCTATTGTGGAACCAATTCTTCAGATAGTATTCAGACAAATAAGGTCGTCTTTACCGGGCGAAAAAGCCTACACAGCATGAGACAAAAGCATTGTTAAAATTGGGAGAAGTGGTATAAAAAGACAATTTTTCCAAGACACAATACTCTTATGGAGGAGATTATGGCACAAAAAGTCGTGGTTATCGGTGGTGTGGCTCTTGGTCCCAAAGCAGCCTGCCGCTGCCTGCGTCTAGCCCCGGACACCGAATTGACGCTCGTGGATGAAAATACCTTCATTTCCTATGGTGGCTGCGGACTGCCCTATTATGTTTCAGGCGAAATCCAGGCCCTTGATGCCCTTCGCTCAACCAACTACCAGGTTGTCAGGGATCCCGAATTTTTTGCACGCATGAAAGGCTTCAAAGTCCTCAATCAAACTCGGGCCATAGCCATAGATCGGGCCAAGAAAACCGTGCAGATCCGGAATCTTGTCACACAGAGTGAGGAATATCTCCCGTACGACAAGCTTGTGCTGGCCACCGGCGCCAGACCCCGTGTACCCAATGTAGAAGGTCACGATCTGGGCAATGTTTTTACTCTGACGAAACTTGAAGATGCACAAAGCATCCGTCAAGCCTGTGAAAATGGCAGTGTCACGGAGGCTGTCATCGTCGGCGGTGGTTTCATTGGCCTAGAAAGCGCCGTGGCACTGGCAGACATGTGGGGCGTCAAAGTCACAGTTCTCGAAATGGACGATTACCTGATGCGCAATGTGCTACCAGAAAGTCTCGGGCTGATGGCCGAAAACGATCTTGTGCAGCACAATGTTACTGTCTGTAAACAGGAAAAGCTGCTGAAAATTGAAGGCAAAAACGGCAAGGTCAACCGGGTTGTAACCAATAAACAGACCCTGGCTGCCCAGCTTGTGATTCTAGCAGCAGGGTTTATCCCCAACGGACAGCTGGCAGCTCAGGCCGGACTTGAAACCATCGGCAATGGTGCCATCAAAGTTGACGCTTTCATGCGCACCTCTGATCCCGATATTTACGCTGGCGGCGACTGCTGCGCCACACAGAATATTATCACTGGCAAATACGGCTATTTACCGCTAGGCAGCCTCTCCAATCGCCAAGGGAGAATCATTGGCACAAATCTCGCGGGCGGCTCGGACACCTTTCCTGGTTATGTGGGCACCTGGGCCATCAAACTCTTTGATCTCTCCATTGCTTCAACAGGCATGACCATCAACCGGGCACGCATGGAAGGCTTTGATGCCATCAGCGTCTGCGCCGAACAATTAGACAGAGCGCATTTTTATCCTGAAAAAGACATGATGTGCCTGGAAATCGTTGTAGAAAAAGGCACGCGCCGGGTACTCGGCATGCAGGGTGCAAGTGTCAATGCGCACGGGCTCAAGGCTCGCATTGACGCAGTTGCCGCCTGTCTGCAGTACGCCAAGCCCACAGTCAACGATATCTCCAATCTCGAAGTCGGCTATGCGCCGCCCTTTGCCTCAGCCATGGATATTGTCAATGTGGCAGGGAATGTGGCCGACAATGTGCTTTCTGGACGCTTTACCCCCATCTCAGGTCAAGAATTTGTGAAGCTCTGGAAAGAACGAGCCAATAATCACATCTTTTTCATCGATGCGCGTCCTGCCAGAGCAGGCAAGGCCATGGAAGAGAAAAATCCTGACTGGCACGCTATTCCTTTGGAGGAGATTGAAAAACACCTTGACGAACTGCCAAGAGATCGTCAGATTGCCATTATCTGCAATACGGGCCTGCGATCCTATGAAACGCTGCTCATCATGCAGCGCAAGGGAGGTCTGAACAATGTGCTGAACTCCCTTGGCGGCATGCAGGCTCTCAAGCAGATGGGTCTTGATCGTGATCTTTAAGCCTGCACAAGGAGGTGGCAGATCATAAAGTTACGACACGTTCTGCCAAACACCTATGAACGACGAAAAAACAGCCAATTCCCAAACTGAAAAGGTCGCATCCCAGCCTCTTCTGGCCATGCCGCCCGAACTTCTGAAGGAGCTGATCAAAGCGCTGCGTCGGCCCCCCTTCTACAAACGCCATCCCATCCTCTGCATACTTGGCGTGCTGCTCCTTGTGGGCTTCATTGTGCTGGCCATGCAAGATGAGGAAAAACTCTCCACAGATGGTGATTGTCTAGCCATCGTTGCCGTCAAAGGTCCCATCGTGGAGAATCAGGGGCTTTTGAAATGGATCCGCAAAATCGAACATACCTCTGATATCAAAGGTGTGCTCTTGCGCGTTGACTCGCCTGGAGGCGGCGCATCCTCCTCAGAAGAGCTCTACGCAGCCTTGGCGCGTCTTGCCGCCAAAAAGCCCATGGTCGTCAGTATGGGCTCCGTAGCCGCTTCAGGCGGGCTGATGGTCGCCATGGCCGGCAAACGTATCTATGCCAATAAAGCGACCATCACTGGCTCCATTGGTGTTCGCATGGATATTCTGCAGGCCAAAGGCCTTATGGATAAACTTGGCCTAGGACAGGAAACACTCGTCACTGGTCCATACAAAGATGCAGGTTCCTCCATGCGTCCCTTGACCGAGGAGGATCGCCGCTATCTGAATGGCATACTTCGCGAACTCAACGATCAGTTCATGGCAATCATTGCCCAGAGCCGAGGTCTCTCCATGGAGGCAGTGCAGAAGTTGGCAACAGGCCGTATCTATACGGGACGTGAAGCCCTAGAGGTCGGACTGATCGATGAAATCGGAGGACAGGAAGAAGCCCATGCCTGGCTTGCCAAGCAGACAGGCATAAGTCTAGAAAAAAAGCTGATTGCAAGACCCAAGGAACGCAAATGGTATGAGGAGATCCTCACAAGTCTCCTTGATCTACCCAATCTTCGTGAGCTTGTGAGCACGCAACAGCTTGTGCCAAGCTACCGTATGGAATAAGAACCAAGAGGCAACAAAAAAAGCGTCGGTATGGCCGACGCTTTTTTTGTTGCCTCTCCCTTCACAATATATGCGAACACGCTGATGGCTCGCAGCACATGGCAATGCGCTAAACGAATTCGTCGTTTTTCCCTCGCTTGATCCCCTCGAGAAGGATTTTTGCCCTTCTGCGGGTCAACTCAGGCATGCTGGCCAATTTATCATCAATCAGCCTGAGCCCTAAACGCTTTGTTTCGGCCGAAGCATAGTGCAGGAGGTATTCAAGGAAAGTGGACATGGAATTAGGACCACACTGGTTTTTCATTTCGCCATCCCTGACCATGGACGTAAAGAGACTGCCCTGACGGCCAATACGAGGACAAGCTGTGCAAAAAGACGGCAATTGTCGTGCGTCCTCTAAAAGGAAACGCACCACTTCTTCCACATGACATTCTTCACCCAAGGGGAAGGGGATCTTCTCAGATCCTTCGGACCAGCTTGCATAGGGATTTGCCACACTGCCTGTCAGAATCTGAGATGCACCAACACTGCAGCCGTCGCGCCAGAGATTGGCAGGTTCCTTGCTTGTCAGAATGATACCGGTATAGGGAATGGCGAGACGTGTAATGGCCACACAACGCAGGTATTCTTGATCACTGACCGGGTACGGTGTCGCAAAGTGACAGCCAGGAGCAGGTCTTAGCCTATGCATACTCACGGTGCGGCCACCCGTCCCATAGTTCTGCAAAAGATAGTTAGCATGACTGGCAAGAGCCAGAAGGTCAAACTGCCAGGGGCCTAGCCCAAGCACAAGCCCCAGGCCAGTATCAAAGATCCCCGACTGCAACGCTGTTTCCGGAGCATTGAGGCGGCTTGAATAATCACTCTTGGGACCTGAGGGATGTGCTGTATGGTAGGCGGCTTCATGGTAGGTATCCTGGTAGAGCAACACAGTCCCCACGTCAGCCTTCTGCAAGACTGCATAGTCATCGGCATCCAGGGGACCGACATTGACATTGACACGCCGTATTTCATCCTTGCCCTCAAAGATAGAATAGAGCACGCGGATGGCACCCACGAGATATTCGATATCGGCATTGGGCAATTGCCCTGTGACCAGAAAAACGCGTTTATGTCCCTGCCTGGCAAGCTTCAGGCCGCTTTCACGCATTTCCTTGAGATTCATGTAATGCCGCTCAATGGACCTATTACTCTTTCTATTGGCGCAATAGAGACAGTCACTGCCACAGTAGTTGGCAATATGCAGAGGTGCACTCAAAACTACCCGCTCGCCATAAACCTTCTGTTTCACCTCATAAGCGGCAGCAAGCATGGTTTCAAGCTGATCAGGTGACGTAACACGCATCAGCGCAACAATCTCCTGACTGTCGAGCGAGGAAAGTTCGCGCGACTTGGCGAGTATGTCAGAAAGCTCATGTTCATCAGGAGGATTGACCCTTTGCAGGGCTGCCTCGATGTCACCAGGTTTAAACCAGAGTTCAGCTCCAGTCTGCGCTTTTGGCTGACCACTCTCGCCCCTTGCGCTTGGAGAAAACCAGACTTCACCCTCTTTAGCAACTAACGATGCGCTTTCCTTGTCCTTCTCAGTCATGGGTAAGAACCAGGTCTGTGCGCGTTTTTTCTCCAAAGCCTTTTCACGGGCAAGTTTTTCCTCAGCCTCCTGTTCCAGCAAGCGTCGTACAGGCTTGCGCTGTTTGCCTCTAAACGAAATAGGGCGGTAGACAGAAATCAGACACATGGTGAGAATAATCGCCAGCTGCAGGGCTCCCTGCCACATTGCCTCAGGCAAAATAAATGCGCGGATAAAACGCAGGGGTGCATCCAGGTTTCTCTGAGCCAGCCAGACGATAAACTCATCGCCAAGCGAAGACCAAAAAAGCAGACCCCAGAAGCCGGCTGAAAGCGCGATCACCCACTTGAAGCCAATCCAGGCAAACTTGAAGAAACCAATGGCGGTTACAAGTGAGTAGAAGAGACCTGTCAGGATACAGCCGCCAAGGCCTGGCATAACAACCCAGGTATCCACAAAATGCAGACATAACTGAATGATAGGGACAAGATCAGGATCAGCTATATTGAACTTCAAAAAACTCAGGGCCTGCATGGAAAGCGCCCCGCCTGCCCAGGCTGTAGCAGAGAGCAGATGAAAGGCCTTGAGAGTCTTAATGATATAGTTGTCTGGACTGCTGTAGCCCTTACCGCGAATGCCGAAATGGCGCACAACATCGAATTTATACACAAGAACCTCTTTCAAACCACAAGCTACGACAGGACATTGCATGAGCGACGCATTATCACTCCTCCCTACAGGCCAAGACCTAGCAAAAAGCAAAAGAGGTCATAAACCCCTAGCCGGAGGTAAACTCTGCTGCTCACCAAGAAAAAACTAAGGTCAAAACCAAAGAGCGCCAAAGTCTTTGACAAAGGGCGGGTGCCGTCGCTTGTGAACTCAACCTTTGAATAATCAACAAAACTATGTCTGGACAATAGCTGGACATCATGAGCCGTCACTCAGTCGTACCGCCCAAGTTCACCATAAAAAGATCAAACCATGTCAAGCCGTACAGGCTCAAAAGCCCAGAGTGAGCCTGTCCTTGGTTAGCAAAAGCGTGGACCAAGAAAACAACACCTACTGATGCCGCCTAATCAATAATTGAAACGTTCAAGCTTCTACTCGGAAAGCAGTAACAGCTAAACGCTTGCACCGCGCAACTCTCACGCCGCAGGCGACGTCATCTACCCCTTCAAAATGGTGAGCAGAGCTCGCTCCAGCCTTCGTCTTTTTTTGTGGACAGGTTCTTAGAATGAACTCCTTCTCAAAAAAAACCCAGATCTCTCGGAAAAAAACAGCACACTCGATGGTATTGCCATCTCAGAGGGGATGCCAATCACGACATTTATACGCTTTGTGTTTGTACAGTATCACGACCAAGGTCTTTGGCCTTATAAAGAGCTTGATCAGCAAGTTTAATCAACTCTACGTGGGGATTTTCGAATGAACTTGCATCCTCGCTTGTAAGCATGCCTACACCGGCACTAACAGTTACAATACCGCATGGTCCATGCTCGTGGGGGATTTCCAGTTTCCGAACAGCAAGACGAAGTCTTTCTGCTAATTTCGCTGCATCTTCAAGAAGAGTGCCCGGAAGAAGAAGGGCAAACTCTTCTCCACCATATCGAAACAACATATCGCTCTTTCGCCTCAGAGCATTCTGCATAGCCTGTGCAACCTGTGCTAGACACTTGTCACCAACTAAATGCCCATATAAATCATTAAAGTCCTTAAACTTATCTATATCGATCATAACCATACAAAGTCTGCCACCGTGATTAACAATATCTGCAATATCTTTATGAATATTTACATCAAAATGCTTACGATTAAAAACGTTTGTAAGGTGGTCAACATTAGTTAGCGTTTCCCTTGAAATATGCTGTTCTGTAGTGTCATGAATAAGCACATAAAATACACTTCCATGTTCAACAGTGTTAACAAGGCGCCCACAATCATCAATCCAACGTATTTTTCCGTCCTTACGCCGTATACGATACTCTACATAATCTAAATTATATTCATTACTCTCAATTTGTTCAATAATGGAAAGTTCTATGCGTTCAAGATCTTGTTCATAGACCATTCCAGGAAATGTATATCCAGTTAGCCCCTTAAATTCGTCTATATTTTGGCAGCCAAAAATTTTAAAAACAATATCGTTGGCATAAAGAAGCTCTTCTTTTCCCCGCGCCTTATATACGAAAAATCCACTTGGCATGCATTTTCCGAAATCGACGAGCACGGAAAAGGGGATATTTGATCCTTCCACCTCGCGTTCTGATACTTTCAATGAAAGCGCTAGTTCTGGACACGCACTCATTAAAAAAGACATTGAAAAGTCCATACTTTCAAAGTCAGCAAAAGGCTTTTCTAACATTTCCCTCATTCTAAATGTTTTGTCTTCATCAATCATTTGCAACATAATTTCAGCAAATACTGGATCAAACTGTTTCCCCTTTCCATTAGCTATTTCGAAACGTACATATTTTTGAGGAAGAGCATCACGATAACTTCTATTACTTGTCATAGCATCATAGGCGTCTGCTACGGAAATGATACGTGCAATTTCAGGTATATTAGTCCCTTTAAGACCATCTGGGTAACCTGTACCATCAAATCTTTCATGATGATATCGCGCAACAGTTGCAAAATCTGATACAACTTTGATTTTACCAAGTATATGTGATCCAATAATGGTATGACTTTTAACTAACTTGAACTCTTCACTTGAGAGTTTATTTTTTTTATTTATTATGGAATCAGGTATACCAATTTTTCCTAAATCATGAAGCAAAGATGTAGTATAAATTTTTGATAATTTTTCATCAGTATAACCATATCGTTTAGCAATTTCATGTGCGTATTCTGCAACCCTGGTGGAATGACCTTTTGAATACCGATCTTTAGCATCAATTATATCAGCAAGAATTTGAATAATTTGTAATGATAAACAGCTATTACTGTTATACACATAATTATATGCAGAGGTAATTTGACTCATAAATATTACCGCTTTAAAAAAGAATGTTTATATTGCGAATACAACAGAATAATTAATATAAATCTGTATAATTGGCGGCTAAAGTCAATTACAAATTAAACAGGCAAAATAAACATGGACGTATACACCAAAGCCGATTACAGAGCATTGAGTGATCTCCGTGACAAAAAAATTATCTCTTACAGAGGACACTCGTCCTAACATACATCTCTCTGGCATAATCATCACCTGAATTGCATCAAGAAGGGCTACCACGATATCACAAATGTCGATGGCAGCCCTGTTTTATCGAAAATACCCAGTGGGGCATACGTTCCCACGCACAATTTTCTGTTTGCGCATAGAACTCACTTGGCCACAAAACTTCGTGACCTGCCGATGTGAGTTTCTGCTTAATCCCTTGGTACCTCGGGATTTCAGCTTCACAAAAAAGTAGGCCAGCTTGGCAGAGTTCCATTTTTGCTCCGTGCTTTGAATTATAGCCCGAAGAGCATTCATAGACAAGCTACACCTGTGGACCTCATAGGTAACAGCAATGAGCACCCACATGAAATTTTCATAGTCTCAAGACACGTAGTGATTTTCAACTTTCTCTCTGCTCTTGCCGGGATAGCCCCATTGCGAGGTGCTCTGGCTTGGCCTAACTTGTGGCTTGAAGATAGCAGCTATGGGTCAGATGTCAGTATTCAACACCACAGAGGAAACGATTTCTCGCCGAGCCACTCCTTGTCATACTCCTTGTCGTGCGTTCGAACTTCCAAAAAGAGAACCTGTCATTCGATATTGTTTTGTCAATTTTCAAAGTATTTGTCAGATAGCGCCAGCGCCACTGAAGAGGGGGCACCCCTCTCTGAAGGCCCCATCAGCTCTACCCACAAAGCACCCTGTAGAACCAAAAATGGGAAGAAGCCTCTGTCAGTCGTAATTTTTCACACCAAGCGTTTCTTGCGCAAAACCACCCTGCGCCACTGTGTCACCTTCATATTTCCACTTGAACGGAACAGAAAAAGGCCGATCAGGATTTCTCCTAACCGGCTCCAAGTATTGACTTATTCAGGTAGGGAGGAATGATTTGAACCTTCGACCCCTTGAACCATATGCCACAATAACACTATAAATTTTTATAATTTAGTTGGCTTTTATTCTATTAATTAGCAACTGTATTTTATGTCTTTCGACGCCTCCTTCAACAGAAACACAACCATGCTTGCGTTGCTAAAGTTGTGCTTTAAGTGGTGTCTATGCAACTAAAAAATACCACTTGTTATTTTGATATCAATATATGTACGAGATAATTTTTCTATCATAAAACGCTTTTGTAATGCCAAGCTAGACTTCCACTAATTCGTTGGTAATCACGACAACACCATCTCTACCACGGTCTTTGGCACGGTACAAAGCGTCATCAGCTATTTTCAATAATCTATCAGCTTTGTTATCTTTATCGTCAATATACCAGCTTGAGCAGCCAATACTAAGCGTGACGTGCAATTCTGATAGATAAGTATTATTGTGTATATAGCCAATAAGTCGCTGTGCAACTAGCTTAACTGCATCAACAGTTGCGTCAGGAAGCAAAACAATAAATTCGTCTCCTCCGAAACGACATGCAATATCGTTGGTGCGAGTAATAGCTTTAATACAGTCTGCTACAGCACGAAGAACCTTATCTCCGGTTTGATGTCCGAATTTATCATTGATTTTCTTAAATAAATCTACATCAATAATCATTATACCAAAAAGCTTTTTCTGACTTTTATCACACTCCAACTCTTCTAATACTTCATCAATAAAACGCCTATTGTACAATTGTGTTAAGGAATCAATTTGAGCATCGTGCTGTATTTTTTCATTAAGTTTTTCTAACTCTGAATTTTTTAAATTAAGCATAACTTCATTTAGTTGAATTTTAGCTAGTAAGCGTTTATTTCGCACTATTATAATAACTTGACGCAAACATAACAAAGTAAAAAGTAGCAACGCCCATATTGAAGCAAAATCAATTATATTATTTTTTACAATTACGTAAATAAGAATAGAAAACGTTAATATATAAGGAATTAATGTCCGAATATTATCAATAATTTTTGCACGAAATGCATGTTTAACTTCTTTATCAGAAGCATTAAGTACATACTCTCCTTGATCACATAGGCCAGCAATTGCAAGTATTAGATAGATAATGCCCCATACTGGTTCCATATACATTGTTAAATTTAGTTTTAAAACTGAATCTATCAGATAAATTTGATCAGAAAGGAACATAAGAAGAAAAGAGAATGCAATTAATATATTTGTCTTACTAAAAAAATGAACTTCACTTGTATTAAAAAATAATACAAAGAAAGCAAACAGTAATGTTATATCGCCAATTGGATAAGCAATTTTTACATATAATGAAATATAATCAATGTTTTCTTCAGCCAAAATTGGGTTGATTGTTGACAAGAATATTATATCAAACGCAGCCAATATTGATATAATAATATCAATTGATAAATTCGTAATATCAATATTTTCATTTTTTAAAACGTAAATTGCAAGACCAATCAAGCACGTTATAGTATTGGCAATATAAAAGATATCACAAATTGATGGGGTTTCTGGCTCTTCGCCAGTTGTATGAACTATATAAGCCCAAAGAGAATCGCCTATAAAGAAAAGGAGCGCTGTAATAGCAAACCATATCCAAGGAGCCCTTTCACCTTTATGATGATTATATATACAGACGGCAAAAGCTGGAAATGAGGCTATTATTCCAAACAATTCAATAATATCAGAATAATCAGATAAATGTAGCAAATCGAATGATATAACAATATAATAAATGACAAAATAAATCACTATATAAGAAGTAAAGAAAATTTTATAGTACAATAACGACATAAATATACCGCCGTCTCTACACAAAATATATTTAGCTAAATTATATACTATAGTGCTATTGCAAATATTGCGCTTGATCAGCTAATGGATCAAAATCACTAGCCAGCACAATAGTTTTTTATTGAAAGACAATGCTTCTTATATTAATCTTCAAAGTATTGTCAAAATCATAGCACCTTCCATTATGCACTCGCTTCCAGCAATAGCACTATGAACAATAAGCCATTTCATGTGATGTTGCTGTACTTTATTTTTTATATACTTAATTAAAAGATTATATACATATTGTATACTGTTGGCTATTTTCATCCAATTTTATGCAGCAACTTCTTCAAACACGGCAAATGTTCAAACTTTTGATTATCAGTGATGGGCTTATATTTTAAAGTGTAAGTCATAAAAATCTGAACACGCAGCCTTCTGTTGTCCCATTTATACTCTTCCGTCTCTTCCTCGGCAAGAAAAATGTCACGCCGCAACAGCCCCACACACTGCACCCTGACTTCCTAATCAGCCGTATATTTCTTCGATTTCTTGTGATCCACTCAGTTAAATTCTGCACTCTGATGCCGCAGAAGCATACCAATCCCCTCAGTAACGGTAGCTCAGATAAAAATTGACACATCTCCCCAGTTACAGCTTCAGTTGCTCTCCAGCCTACCAGAATTCTCAAAACCACTCTCTACTGGCACATTTCTTGCGTATTAACCGCAGTTAAGGAGCAG
>JAGADH010000013.1 GCA_017613715.1 Desulfovibrio sp.
GCAAAAAGAAATTTGGCAAAGCGGCCTTCCCATTGGCCTCTGCCAAATAGGCATCAGAGCCAGCCGTGTAAAGCTCATATATCGCTTTTCCACGTCAAGGGGAAGATCAAGGCGACTTCATCTGCACAGGCAAAAAGCACGGTTTCGATACCTGCAAGGGTCTCCTGACATCTGCCCTGAAGGACGATTTTTCGCAGCACTCTCCGTCGGAGAGGCCTCGCAAGCCTGCAGGCAGCAAAAATCTGCAAAATGTCGCCATGACTTTTAAGGTCGGATCTATGACGAGGCCCCACAGGTCTTGCCCATTTCTCAAGCTATAAGGCAGCGCCAGCAAGTCGTAGCAGGAGTGAATCCATGCCTTGAATGTTTGCTGACAACCCTGTCCGTAATGGCAGGCTCGATTCGAGGCAGAGCTCTGTACACTCACGTGCAAGGAAAAGCTTGGAAGCGTACGAGCTGGGCTCAAGAAAAAGAGATAGCCGGATTACGTCAACTGTTTGCGATATCCCGATCGTAACCCTTCAAGGACTACATTAACGTTTCGTCCTTGGAGAGCGGCATGCTGCTCTGCCTTTTCTGGCCTGCGCGAAAGGCGAGAAGAAAGCCTCGTGGTGAAGGAGCTTTCTCTGGGCCTTGCCATGATCATCGTCGGTCCTTCCGGCGTCTCAGGGCCATGAACGCGACCTTGAAGATTCTCGCCGTATGCCGCTCTCATCGGAAAGCTTGAAACGAAGCACACGGCAAAATTGCAGAAAGAAGAAAAGAGCGATTTTCCGGCTTACGCCAAGCCTAAAACGTGATTTCTCCCTGGCCTTGGGCCTTATGAGGCAAAAAAAAAGATCCCTGCTCACCTTGGTGCGCAGGGGTCTCTTTATCAGGCAATCCCTTCTTCTACGGCTCAACGACCGCGAAGTCTGGCCGGAAGGTTTCAAGAAGCTCCAGGAACTGGCTCAGAGGCGTTTCATCCCCTTGCAGCAGACCCCGCTTGACGGCCTCCTGCACACTGAGTTGCCCGGCAAAGAGGGCCATCACTTCGACCTTGGAGGCCTTCATGGAAAGTGCCGGGGCAGGCTCTCTGCCGCCCTGCGCCGCGTGCAGCACGCCGTTGCGCAGCACAAGCCGCCACGTCTGCTGACGATCCAAAAGCTCAATCTGCATAGCAAAATGCTTCCCATGTGCGCGCTGGCCGTCCAGGCGGATGCCCAGGTTGGCGAAATAGAGGTCCAGCGGCAGAGACTTAGCCTGGCTGTCTTTCCCCGCTTTATCAGGAAGATGGGGGCCGCCCAGACGCAGCTCACGTGCACCGGTGAGGTAGAAATTACGCCAGGGACCGCTTTCCGCCTGATAGCCGAGCTGCTCCAGCGCGTCGGCTTCCAGCTCACGCGCCTCCCGGTTGGCCGGATCTGCGAAGACCACATGGTCCAGCGCCTGCGCCACCCAGCGGTACTCGCCCTTGGCGAAGTCCGCGCGTGCGCGCTTCAGGATGGCTTCTGCCCCGCCCATGTATTCCACATATTTCTTGGCGGCGGATGTGGGTGTCAGGACGTGCAGGTGCGCTGGGTTGCCGTCGAACCAGCCGAGATAGAGATTATAGACGGCCTTGATGTTATGATTGAGGCTGCCGTAATAGCCGCGCAGGGCAAAGACATTGGCGAGTTCCGGCGGCAGGCGCAATTCCTCGGCGATTTCGTTCATGGTCAGGCCCTTGTTGGCGAGATGCAGGGTCTGATCATGGATATAGCGGTAAAGATCACTTGTGCGCTGCAAAAGCTCACGCACCCTTTCGCCCCCCCACACGGGCCAGTGGTGCATGCCGTACAACACTTCGGCCTCATGGCCGAAGCGTTCGCAAGTCTCGTCCAGTGCCCGCGCCCACTTCAGAGGATCGCGCGTTTTGGCCCCGCGCAGGGTGTAGAGATTGTGCAGGGTATGCACGCAGTTCTCGGCTGCGGTGAGCGCCTTGAGTTCCGGGATATACCAGTGCATCTCCGCCGGGGCTTCAGTATCAGGTGCGAGAAGGAAAACGAAGGTCAGACCGTCCAGCAAACGGCTCTCCCCATTCCTGGCGATGATATCCGTCGGTGGAATGAGCCCCTTGTTGCCATCGGAATTCTTCAGGCCCAGACCAGCCCCCACATGCCCGGTGGGCGAGGGAGGCAGCGTTGTGCCGTACATGTACATGGCCCGGCGCGTCATGGCCGTGGCCGCCATGACGTTCTCCGCCACGGCAGCCTCCATAAAGCCCTGCGGCGCAAGAATGCTCACCCGGCCTGCGCGCACTTCCTCCTGAGAAGTCACGCCCTCCACGCCGCCGTAATGGTCGATGTGACTGTGCGAATACAAGACGTACTTGAGAGGCTTGCGGGGCCGATGCGCGTAATACAGCTCGAGTGCGGCGGCCGCGTTTTCGGCGGAAACCAAAGGATCAACAACAATCAGCCCTGTGTCGCCCTCAATAATGGTCATATTGGAAAGGTCAGCGTTGCGCACCTGGTAGATGCGTTCTGTCACTTTGAAGAGGCCGTCCAGCATGACCAGGCGCGACTGCCGCCAGAGGCTCGGATTCACCGTGTCCGGCGCGGATTCGGCCTTGTCCCCGACCAGAAAATCGTAGGGTTCGAGATTCCATGCCTCACAGCCGTTGCTGCCAGTAATGCGCCCCTTGTCGGGCAAAGGTGCGATAAAGCCGCGCTTGGCATCCTCCCAATCGCGCATGTCCTTGAAATCAAGGCCGCGCACACATTCTGCATGGGCCTTGCGCGTCGCTTCCGTGGCGGCTTTGCTCTGCCCTTGTGTATCGTTCATCGTTTTCATCAAATTTTCAGCGTGAAAGCCCCGCCATTGATGACGGGGAGGAAACGCTGCCTCCGATTGTTCCGTGTGTCATGAAAAAAATCTGACCTGTGCCATAAAATTTGCCTGCGGCTCAAGAAACGCAGTTGCGCTGATCCTCAAGCACCACACACCACGTTCTGCGGGCAAGCTGCAGCCATTTTTCGCTTGCAGCCGCAGTCTGCGATGAGCCTCAAAGCCGCAGCAATAGGAGATCACAAATTGCAGAGCTGGGGCTGAAAAGGTAGTAGACCCCGGCCCATACGAAGGTCGGGGTCGCAGCCTATGAAAAACCTGAAAGAAGCGTGCACGGGTCTTGCAGCCCTACGTGCTTTGGCCCAAACGTGCCGAATTTCCTTGTTTTTAGCCATTTCAAAGCCATTTGACAAGCAGGCTGTCTGCGCCTTGCTTGCAACGACTGGACCTTTCTGCCAGCATGAAGCTGCCGCTTGAGCCTGTTCGAGCATCTGCCCTTGCTTGAGCAAAGCTTGGCAACACCAGAAGAGCGCTTACTGCGAGCTGCCAGTCCAACTACAGCTCGCAAAAGCGCAGGCTCGCCGTGCAGGACTCTTCAGAATAGTGTTGGCAAAAGGCGAAGCGTCTTCTGCGTTTCTTTCACAGCTCCTTGAGCCGGAGCCATAGAGACCGGCAAGCCGCCCTGACGCAGCCGTGAAGGGGGACGACAAGAAGGGGTCTGGAAGGACTGAATGAGAGTATCCGTCAGCGGTGAGCAAAAGCCCGACGCCAAGAGGGCTGTGAAGAGCAATCCTTCTGCGCTCACCTGAAAATTACCTTGACAAGAGGCTGAGAGCCTGTTTTCATCGTATGCATTTAAAGCCAGCCTTCAGATCGCCTGACCCCATGGCTGCAAAGCCAGTCCCCAAAAAGCACTGTGAGAAAGTTCGACCAAAAAATAGCCGGTCAAGATCTCATGCAAACCATCAAGCAGCCTGCCCTGCGAGCCAATATGCTGAGCAAAATGCCCTCTTATCACAAACGTTTTACGCCCATTGCCTGTACCATCACAGGGCTTGCGCTTGCCCTGATCATTGCTCTCTTCTACTGGCTCTACTCGACCTCAAAAGACAATATTCTCATGAGCTGGTCCAATAAAGCGCAGCAAACGGCACAAAACGTCAATTACTATATGAAAATGCCCATGGATGCCGTGGCTTTCTCCTCCCTCAAGGTCAATGAAATGCTGGCCCAGGGTTTGGACCACGAGACCGTGAATCATTATCTGGTCAACGAGACCGCCATCTACGCAAAAGTCATTGATGAAAACACGACAGGCGTCTACTGCTACTATCGGGGCCGCTACCTTGACGGCAGTGGCTGGACTCCGCCCAAGGCCTATCAGCCCAAGGAAAGACCCTGGTACAAAGCCGCTCTGCAGGGACAGGGCAAAATCGTTCTGGCCAAGCCCTATCTGAATATTCAGACTGAAATCATGATGACCTCGGTCAGTCAGCTGCTCAACGATGGCGAAAGCGTCGTTTCCATGGACATCTTCCTTGGTGGCGTACAGAGTGCCGTGTATACCATAGGCCGCGAAGAAGAAGTTGCCGCAGCGCTCATTCTCGACGGCGAAGGCTTTGTGGTAGCCCATTCCGATACTGATAAAATCGGCATTGAGCTTGGAGAACACGGCTCAGATCTTGAAAGGACGATTCTTCAGCAGTTCTCCCAGGGGCAAACGCTGACAAAGGCTCGGGAGATGAAGCAGGAGGAGAAAGAGACGACGGTGCAGCGTCTTGAGCTCAACGACAGCTCAGGCAAGAAGTACACGGCTCTGCTGACAAAGATCAACAGCGACTGGAAAGTGCTTTTCATTCTCGATAAAGACAAGATGTACGCCTCACTTGTCTCTATCTATCTGACAAGCAGCCTTTTTCTCTTTCTCGTGCTCGGCACCTGTCTTTCGGTCTTTCTGCACATGAGCCGCAAGTATCAGGAAGCCGAGGAACTCAGCAAGGAAATTCAGGCTGTGGCCTCCATCTATGTTTCGGCTGTGAAGATTGATCTGGCCAGCGACAGCATGACCATTATCCGCTCCAATCCCGATATCGAGGAACTGCTAGGCGGCGATATGGCCAATTTCAGCGGCAGAGCCAAGGGACTTGCTGAAAAGTTCTCTTCAGCGCATTCCCGCGAACTCATGAAGCAGTTCATGGACCCGACAACCCTTGAAAAGCGCCTCAGTGAAACCTATTCCATCTCGCAGGAATTTGTGGACAATAAGGATCGCTGGATACGTCTGCGCTTTGTGGTGGTTGACCGCAATGCCTCAGGTGCTCTCCAGCATGTCCTGCTCGCCTTTGAAAATATTGACGAGGACCGCAAGCAGCAGGAAGCTCTGCGCAAGCTTTCGGAAACCGACCTGATGACCGGCATCCGCAACCGGGGCAACGGCGAATATCTCATCCGCAAAGCCATGGCCGAGGGCATCAAAGGCATGTTCTGCCTGATGGACGCCGATAAGTTCAAACTCGTCAACGACCGCTTCGGCCACGCCACAGGTGACAAGGTCATCATCGCCCTGGCCAAGAGCCTGAGTATGACCTTCCGCGAAAGCGACATTGTCTTCAGGCTTGGTGGCGATGAATTTGCGGTCTTCTCCAAGGGCGTGGTCTCAGAAGAGATCGGCAGGAAGATCATTGACCGACTCTTCAAGAATATCGCAAAGATTGACATCCCTGAGCTCCATGGCGAAACAATCGCCGTGAGCGTCGGGGCCGCCTTCTTTCCGGCCGATAAGCAGGACACTTTTGAAAGCCTCTATCAGCGGGCAGACAATGGCACCTATCAGAGCAAAAAGGTCACAGGCAACAGCGTGACCTTTGTCGGGCCCGATGAGCCCCCAAGCCCTAAGCCCGGACTCTGAAAAAAGCCCTGGCAAGAGCAGCGCTCAAGCGGCAAAACGAGGCCGTAAAGACCCCCTGCAATCCGGCAGTGCCGACGAGATGCCTTCTGGCAAAACTCGATAAGCAAAGTTAGATAGATGTCTTCAGGGAAGGCAAACGCCAGATTTTTCCAACGCGCCGTGAAATCCCGCCCTAAAGGCGCGAGGAATACACTGTACCTGCCGGTTTAGGGTTCGGGGCAACGCCGGCTGAGAATAGTGACTTTTCAGCTGCAACTACCGTTCTACCGTTTCCATTCTCTTGCACCTCAATCAAAATTTAGCTACAGTTATTCTCTCTGAAACCAGCCTGCGCACTCCTGCTCAATGAGTGCGTGGCTTATCATAGGTTTGGTCATGCCTACTCTCTTCCTCCCTCTCTTCCTCTCTCTTTCTCTCTCCACGCACACACGTAGGGTACACAAAGGCAGACCTGCGACCTTAAAAACGCTCCTTTTCTGATGTGAAGGCCAGCCGGACAGTTTCGGCTGGCCTTTTTTGTGTAACGCTCACGTGTGTAGCCAGCAGCCTGCAAAAAGGAGGGGCGCGTCTTCCCCTCCCAGTACATGAAATGCTGGATCGTGACTTTATTCAAAAGAGCTTCAGCGCGCCTGGGGATGGCAGTCGATGCCGTGCTTCCAGGCAAGACACTGACGCCAGACGGCCTTGTGTATCCAGAAGGTCCGCAGGCCTCTCATTGAGTGGTCTGTGAAGGGCCAGCTGATTACCATATGCCTTTCCCCGCAGTGCACTTGTCTTTCTTAACGAGAGACTTCTCTCCATCCGGCGTTTCACCCCTGGGAGGATCCAAAGCAATGGCTCAGAAATTCAACGAGAAATGGTACTTGCAGTCAAAGCTCGCCCAGTGCAATGAAACGGGACAGACTGATGCCCATGGCAACCCCTTCACGATGGAAAGCCTGAAAGCCACCATTGAAAAGGCCGGGTACAGCCTGCAGGAGCATTATCAGAAGTTCTCAAGCCTTGAGGGCACAAAAGCCTATACGCAGATGGATTTCGACGAGGACTATTACCTTGAGTCCAAGCTCGCCCAGCTCGCTTCCATCGGTCAGAACGGCTGGACGAAGAAATTCCTCGTCAAGGCCATCAACAAGGCCGGCATGACCGTTGAGCAACACTATCAGAAGTACTCGACCCTTGAAAGGACTTCAGCCAATCACTACTTCAATAACGCCGAGTATTTGGAGGCGAAACTCCGGCAGCTTCAGAAAAACGCAGACTCCAAGATCGCCAAAGAGTGGGCGAACAAGACAGCCGATGACGTGGCAAAAGCCATCAAGGCCTGCGGCATGTCCGTTGAAGAGCACTACTTGAAGTTCGGCTGCAAGGAGACCGACAGGGACGGAAATCTCATAAACCCCAGCAATGCCTTTGACGCCAATGCCTATGTTGCTGCCAAGCTTGCCCAGTTGCAGAAAACTGATCCCGAAACCTGGACCGGCAAGACGGCCCAGGACGTGATGGATGCCATAGCGAAAGCCGGCATGACGCCTGTTTCCCATTATGAGAACTACGGAGCAAAGGAAGCCAATGCTTCAAACATCCCCATGGTGCAGACCGTGCCTGTCGTAGATCGTGTGGCCAACGACACGCTTCGCGACATGACC
>JAGADH010000087.1 GCA_017613715.1 Desulfovibrio sp.
AGAGGCCTGCCGTTAAGGCGGACTCAAGCATGTAGCCCGAAAGTCTCGTGTCTTTGCCAATGACCACTCGGTGGCCGTTTTCTCCTTGGCGAAAGCGGATACCTGCCGCAATGCCTAATCTCAGGGCAATATCGGCGGTCATTGGTTTTTTATTGACTGTGCCCCTGAGTCCGTCGGTACCAAAAAAACGTTCTGCCATAGCCTTTCCTTCGTCTGCAATGTTTGGGCTTTGTCTCTCCTATTTAGCGCCTACGGCTTTTTGGAGCCATGTGTCTGGCGTGCAGAGGGACTTTGCTCTTTGGGGTGGGGAGGATGTTTTTTGCGGTTCGGCCGACTTTCGACCTTTTTTTCTTCCTGCTTTTTCTCGAACGATATCACCTGCGGTGCATGCTGCCGCTCCTTGGGCTGTTCATCCTTCTTGAGGCGTGTGACGACGATCCATTTCTTGTCGGTATCGATAATTTCCATGCCTTCAGGCGGTGTAAAGTCAAGATGCACGCGTCGGCTTTCGTTTTCCTGCATGTCGGGCGGCAGCGCTGTGACGCGCAGACTCCTGAGATAGTCTTTATCACGCTGTTTATAGTCAGGGACTTTAAGACGCAGCGTGACCTCGTTGGGCGTCATGGTATAGAGGCTCGTATCGGTTACAGCCAGGCTGATGGCATAGGTGTGCACCACCTCAACGCGTTCTCCCATGACCTCATAGGAAACGCGTACCGACGGCGGGTCAACGGTGACATGGGGGTAGGAGCCTGCGGAAATTTCCACAGGAATGTCTTTGGCCACCACGCCCTTGCCCATATCCGCGAGGTCGACCCTGACGTCGAGAGGGAGATTGCCGAGCTTTTTGATCTGGCGGATTTCCGTTTCCGGACCTTTGAAGACCACGGAATTCTGCGAGACCTTATGCGTGACAACGAGCAGGTCATTATTGCTGCGGAACTGCACGTTGACGGGAATGCTGATGCTGTCGATGTATTCGGCGTGCAGGCGGATCAGGGGGGGATCCATTTCCTGCACGGTGAAGGCGCGGTTCTGCGCGGGTGTGACGAATTTTTTCACTTCGTCGACCACGGAAAAGACATTGGTGCCGACCTTGAGACTTGAGATGTCGATGGGCAGGGGATAGCTCTTGGGCAGTTTATCAAGGAGAAGTCTTGGGCCTCTGACGCGTTCTTTGACGGTATAAACCAGGCCGCTTGTCACGTAGAGCTCTTTGGGCTGACCCTGATAATTGATCAGAAGCGTCATTTCGACTTCCGAGGTCTCATGATAGACCACAAAATACCACATGCTGAGCGCCAGGCAGAGCGCCATGGCAAAGAGCTTGGGGCGTGAAAAGGTGACTTTTGTCTGTCTCGGGCTAAAGAATTTCATGCAGAATTTTCTCCAGGGCTGCGCCGTCGAGACTGCGGTTCAGTTCCCCCCGCAAGGCCAGGGAAATCTCCCCCCGTTCTTCGCTGACCACAAGCGCTACAGCATCGCTGTCGAGGGTGATGCCCAGCGCCGCACGGTGACGGGTTCCGAAATTCTGCCCTTTTGTGATGGCCAGTGGCAGAATGCAGCCGGCTGCGGCAATGCGCCCGCGACTGATGATCACCGCGCCGTCGTGCAGAGGTGAACCGACATAGAAGATATTCATGAGCAGGCGCCGTGAGATCTCGGCATCAAGGCGCTGGCCTTCCTGGTCAATGAGGTCGTTTAAGGACACGGAGCGCTCAAAGACAATCAGGGCACCCACGCGGCGCCTGGCCATTTCAAGACAGGCGTCGATGATTTCACGGCTTAACTCTTTATTGCGCAGCTTCTGGCGGAAATGGAAGAGCGGCATAATGCCAATGTCGACCAGAGCCTTGCGGATATCGGGCTGAAAAATGACGATGATCAGGATGAAGAGAGAGTCGAAGACGTGGGAGAGCAGCCAGGTGAGGGTATAGAGGCCGAAATGCTCGGCAAAGGCATGGATGACCTTCAGGCAGATCAGACCGATCAGTACGGCCAGAGCGCGTGAGGTGCGTAAACGCTGCAGGAGATAGTAGAGAATCAGACTGACGCAAGCGATATCAATGGCATGAATGTAGTCGAAGTCCATAGCGCCGGTCGTATTTAGAGTTCTGTTTGCATGGCCTGGGTCAGAAGCAGGCTTGTCCGTGTTGCGGCCACATGGTGGACACGGTGCCAGAAAACCCCACGGCTTAAAAGCAGGGCGCTGGCCACCTGTGTGGGCAGGCCGCGCTCGTTGAGTTCGAGGCCGAGCAGTTGCTGAAAGAGGCTTTTCATGGAAAGGCCAATGAGCAGGGGACGGCCAAGGCTGAGAAAACGAGGGATCGCCCTGAGCAGTGCGAGATTGTGGTCAAGTGTTTTGCCAAAACCAATGCCCGGATCGAGGAGAATGCGTTCTTCAGGAAGCCCCGCTCCTACCAGGCGGTTCATCTGCTCTGTGAAAAAAGCAAGCTCCTCGTCCACCACATCCCGGTAAACGGGATGATCCTGCATTTGCCCAGGCCTTCCGCCCGCGTGCATCAGCACATAGCCTGGCTTCCACTGCACCAGGACATCCAGAAGCTCCGGGTCCCAGCGGGCTGCCGAAATATCATTGATCATGCTGCAGCCAAGGCTTAAGGCCATGGCTGCGGTTGAGGCATGCCAGGTGTCCACCGAAAGAAAGGCTGCGCTGCGGCGAAGCCTTGCCAGCACGGGCAAAAGGCGTCTGGCCTCACAGGCAGGGTCAAGAGGCTTGGCATAGGGGCGCGAGGATTCAGCCCCAAGGTCAATGATATGCGCGCCCTCATCAAGCAGCGTAAGGGCCCTTTTGATGGCGTCAGCGGTCTTGGCTGTGCGGGTTTCGGCATAAAAGGAATCGTCGGTACAATTGACGATGCCCATGATGCCGAAGCTTGAGCCAAAGGCCGGCTGATAGCCTCCGGCAAGACGCAGGACAGATTTCACGCTTTTTTGTCCGTATCGCTGTCCATTGGGGAGTCAGATTCGCTAGCGTCCTCTTCCAGCACAAAGTCCTCTTTCTTGGCCTTGGCCTTCTTGGGCTTGGCCTGCGGGGTTTGTTCCTCAAGGCTTTCCATGGTCGGCAGCGGCTTATTCTCCATCAGAAGGTCAAGTTCTTCGCCACTGATGGTTTCGCGCTCAAGCAGGGCTTCGGCGATGCGGTGGAGGATCTCGATGTTTTCGCTTAAAAGCTCATGGCAGCGCTGATGCGCTTCATCGACGATCTTGCGTACTTCCACATCAACCTGCCGCGCTGTCTCCTCACTGAAATTTTTACTTTGCACCCACTCACGGCCGATGAAGACTTCTTCACCCGTCTCGCCGATGGAAAGCGTGCCGATGGCTTCGCTCATGCCCCATTCGCAGACCATTTTACGGGCTGTCTTGGTGACGCGTTCAATATCATTGGAAGCGCCTGTGGTGATTTCCTCAAAGACAATCTCTTCAGCCACGCGTCCGCCAAGCAGCACCACGAGATTGTTTTTGAGCCACTTGCGCGAATAGCCGTGCCGGTCTTCGTCGGGAAGCTGCATGGTGATACCCAGGGCCCGTCCTCTGGGAATGATGGTCACCTTGTGCACGGGATCAGTGCCTGGCAAAAGGCGGGCCGCCAGGGCATGGCCGCCCTCATGGTAGGCTGTAATGCGTTTTTCTTCATCTGAGAGGATCAGACTTTTGCGCTCACGGCCCATGAGAACCTTGTCCTTGGCGAATTCAAAATCCTCCATAAGGAGCTTATTCTGATTCTGCTTGGCCGCCTGCAGGGCCGCCTCGTTGACGAGATTCTCCAGATCGGCGCCTGAAAAGCCTGGCGTACCCTTGGCGAGTACATCGAGATTGACGTTTTTGCCAAGGGGCGTCTTCTTGGTGTGCACTTCAAGAATGCGGCGACGTCCACGCAAATCGGGCGTTGGCACAACGACCTGTCGGTCAAAGCGGCCTGGACGCAGCAGAGCGGGATCAAGGACATCGGGCCTGTTGGTGGCGGCGATGAGAATAACGCCTTCATTGCTTTCAAAGCCGTCCATTTCCACGAGCAGCTGATTGAGGGTCTGTTCGCGTTCATCGTGGCCGCCGCCGAGACCGGCTCCACGCTTGCGGCCCACGGCATCGATTTCGTCAATGAAGATCAGGCAGGGAGCATTTTTTTTGCCCTGCACGAAAAGATCGCGTACGCGCGAGGCGCCCACGCCCACAAACATTTCCACAAAGTCGGAACCGGAGATGGAGAAGAAGGGCACTCCGGCTTCACCGGCCACGGCCCGGGCGAGCAAGGTCTTACCTGTGCCTGGAGGGCCAATGAGTAAGACGCCCTTGGGAATACGGCCGCCAAGGCGGGTGAATTTTTTGGGATTGGAGAGAAATTCCACGACCTCTGAGAGCTCTTCCTTGGCCTCGTCAACGCCGGCCACATCGGCAAAGGTGATGCGATTATTGTCACTGTCCTGATTGAGCATGCGCGCCCGCGAGCGCCCAAAGCTCATGGCTTTGCCACTGCCTGTCTGCATCTGACGCATAAAAAAGATCCAGACGCCTACCAGGAGCAGCATGGGAAACCAGGAAACGAGCACAGAAACGTACCAGGACTGCTCTTCAGGCGGATCAGCCTTGATCTCCACGTTTTTTTCCATCAGGCGGTTGACAAGGGTCAGATCACGCGGCGCATAGGCCTGAACTTCACGATTGTCGGCAGTTTTTCCGATGAGATTGGAGCCCTGTATGGTGACGCTGAGGAGTTGCCCCTCGTCAATGCGGTTCAGGAAGTCGGTGTACGAGATCCTGTTGTGGCTTGAGGGGGATTGCTGAAACATATTGAAAAGCATGACCATGGCCAAAATAATGATCATCCAGAGAACAAAATTGCGACCCATTGGATTCAACGCGAGCCTCCCTTGAATTCTGCATGTGCAGTAAATATACTACATAACGACAGCTTGGCAATGCTTTTTGCCGGCGCTTGCCTGAACATTTTTTGAGGCTGCACGGGCTCAATGTCAGGAGGCTGCGGCAGGGTTTTTGGCTGCAGCCTGAGCCAGCGTCCTGACCTTTTTGTTTTTTCCAAGCCTGGCCAGGTTTCTTGCTTAAGATATTCTATATTTTGACAAGACGTGCTCGATGGCTTCATCCCGGTTCAAGGGGCAGAGTAAGTCTTGGTGACTTTTAACGAGCATTCCTCGTTGACTTGGAAAGCAGCTGACCAAAAAATGGAAAGGGCCCGTCGGCAATGACAGATCCTCGGAATGCGGAGCTTTCCAGTTACTGCATTCCTGCCACAACTTCCCATGCAGTTTTTTTTTGCTCTGAGCCTGTCGTTTAGGCTCAGGGCTACGTTATGTTTACGGACTCATTGAGCCCCCTGCACGGAAAGGCTGGCACACGTCCGAAACCATCAGTCAACAGGAGCCATAGCGGCCTCCTTTTGCGCCAAGACCATTGGGGAAACCAAGGGGAGCCGTGGCTGGCAAAGACTATCTCAGAGCGTCACTTTCGTCCTGCAGGTTTGGGACAAAAGAAGGGAAGCAGGGGGATGTGTGCCAGGTAAATGCTGTGACCATGCAGCCCTACGTTTTTCTTGACAAAAGCGTCCATTTGAGGTGAATTTAGGCTGTAGTGATAAGAAAGGAGATGTTTCGTCACCGGTGTGGCGCCCGGCCTTCAAAGCCGGCGGAAGGTTGAAAAATCTTCGGTAGGTTCGACCCCTATGCATCTCCGCCACGTAGCTTTTTTGGAAAAGAAGTCCTTGCGGTCTTCTTTTTTTTTGCCATGCTTCTTGTGCTGAGAGCAATCTGGGCTCTGCTTTCTTGATGGGGAATTGAGAAGGCTTTTGGCGTACGGAGTAGATAGCATGCGTTTTACCCTTTTACATAATATGGGCTGGCTGATCCTTGCTATTCTGCTGGCCTCACTCGCCATCTTCTTTGCTTCAAGCTATTTCATGGACAAGGGCTTTGAGGAGCATTTTCAGAAGGATATGGCCACCATGCGTCAGGTCGTGGACAATGACCTGGATAACCTCAAAGACCGGCTTCTGCAGGAAGTCATCATGCTCTCCCGTTCTGAGGATCTTGAAAAGGGCTTTAGAGACGGTGACCCGGCGCTTCTGACCAAGATGGCCCGTGATGCCAAGGATCGTTTTCACGCGAGTTTTGCCACGATCTGTAATGCCAGGGGTGATGTTCTGGCTAGGGGCCATTCCAATAAGGTCGGTGACAATATTGCTCAGTCCACGGTGATGACGCAGGCTTTAAACGGCAATCCCATGGTGGATGTGGTCAGACTGCGCAATAACGGTCTTTCCGTGGCCGCCGCAGCGCCGGTCTTTATTGACGGTCAGCTGGTGGGCACTCTGCTTTTTGGCGAAGCCTTTCGAACCCATACCTATGTCGACAGGATCAAACATGCCACCAATCTTGAGATGACGGTTTTTGATCATGACATGCGTCTTTCCACAACGCTGATGCGCCAGGGCATGCGGGCAGTGGGTACGCGCCTTGACAATCCCGAGGTCTACAGCAGGGTGCTGGAAGGCGGAGATGTCTTCGGAGCCGATGCCGAAATTCTTGGCCGTGCCTACAAGACTGTCTACTGGCCCATCCGGGACAGTCAGGGTAAGATTCTTGGCATGTGGTTTATCGGTACCGAGGTGGAAGGCCTGCAGAAGATTATTACAGCCATTGCCATTTCCTGTCTTGTCTCGACGCTGATTATTGCGCTGGCCCTGAGTGTTTTGGGTGTCGCCATTTTCCGTTCCCTGATCAATCCTCTTGAAAAACGGGCCTATGTTGACGTCCTGACAGGTATCACCAACCGTGCAGGCTTTGAAAAAACCCTGGATTTTGTTTTTCGCTCTAACCCCAAGAGCGGAGCGCTTTTTCTTATTGATCTGGACAATTTTAAGCTGCTCAATGATTCGCTCGGTCACCCCGTGGGCGATGAATGCCTGAAGCGTACGGCCTATCTGCTCAAGGAAGTCTTCAGAGAAACCGATATCGTGGCCAGACTCGGCGGTGACGAATTCATTGTTTTTGCCCCGACGCTCACTGATATTAACGTTATTGAAGAAAAGGCCCAGGAATTTCTTGATGATCTGGTCTATAAATACATCCTGGAAAATGGCCGGGAGCTGGTGATCACAGCCAGTATCGGCATCGCCATCTATCCGCGTGACGGTCGCAGCTATACGCCGCTCTATAACCATGCTGACAGTGCCCTTTACGCGGCCAAGAAAAGCGGCCGTAACAAATACGCGCTTTTTGTGGAATAAGCCCTCTTATGCCTGCGAAGAACGCTCCCTCTGCGGAGCGTTTTTTTTTGGCCCCAGGCGACCAGTCCTTGAGGCTAGGCGAAACCTGGGGAAAAGTGCTGTTATTTTCAAGGAGAAGCATAGATCAGATCTAGACAAATAACTGGGGAATGTCTTGGGCATAACTTCAGGAAAAATCATGGTTTTTAGCATTTTTTTCCATAGTTCGTTTCGGATTTCTGCAAAGATCCCAATAGGCTTCTATACTCGGCCACTGCGAGGATAGGAATGATGCCCGGTCAGCTCAAAGGAGCCGTCTTTTGGGACTTTGCTCGCAGCCGGTGCCTGAAAATTATCCGCAGAGAGCTTGGCATTGTTTGTCTCAACTCGTTTTTTCCTTGAATTATCAAGGCTTTCGTGGTTTATGGCCTAGCAGAAATGAAAAATCGAGAAAAATTGAGATAAATGGAGATAAGTCGAATTTTACCTGTGGAAAACTTTTTTGCAAAATCTGTGGAAAACTCACGTTTCGGCCATTCTCAAGCCAAGTCCGGCCGGTGACCGAAGCAGGCGTCTGATTCACGACTTTTCAAAAAAAAATCAATGATATTAATGGGTTACATTCAGGTTGAGGCTTGGGGAAAAGTTTTCTCCGCCTTCATCGAGACTGTTCTTTCTCCACTTTGCACAGGCTTCTGGCTTGGGGTAGACAGGGCCCATGGAAACGCAATGGCAAGACATAATGGCGAAGCTTTCGCAACGTTTGGAACCGGGTCTTTTGAAGATCTGGGTCAAGCCTCTCGAAGCAAGGCTTGAGGAAGGCTGTCTGACGCTGACAGCTCCCAAGCCGTATATGGCCCAGTGGCTGCAAAGCAAACTGCTCTCCGTGCTCGAGAGCACAGCGCGCGAGGTGCTGGGAAAAGAGACAGAGGTGCGCATTGAGGTCCGCGAGCAAGCGACTCCGAGTCAATCGCGGCGCGTGCAGAACTGGTTGCCGATGCTTGGCAGGACAAGCCCCAGGCCCAAGAACTGGCGCTACAATTTCAGCGATTTTGTGGTGGGCGAGAGCAACAGGGTGGCTGTAGCCGCAGCCAAGGATGTCTGCCGCAGTGACGGCGGCGTGCAGACTCTCTATGTCAATGCCCAGGCCGGTCTTGGCAAGACGCATCTGGCTCAGGCCGTGGGCTGCGATATTACGGAAAACCCAGGACGCACGGTTGACTACCTGACGGCCGAGGAATTTTCCGCACGCTTTGTGGCGAGTCTGAAATCCAATGAAGTGGAGAACTTCAAGGATCGTTTGCGCCATCTCGACGTCCTCTTGTTTGAGGATGTGCATTTTTTGCAGAATAAGCCCAAAATTCAGGAAACGGCCCTTTCGGTGGTCAAGGCCATTCAGGAGCACGGGGGCAGGGTGATTTTCACTTCTTCGTTTTCGCCCAGGGAAATGCAGAAGGTTGACAGCCAGCTCGTCTCGTCCTTTTGTTCGGGTATTCTCACGCAGATCGACCGTCCCGATGAGAGCATGCGCTGCGAAATCATTCAACGCAAGGCCCGGGCCATGCAGATGTCCATTAGCGATCAGGTCTGTCTGCTTCTGGCCAAGCGTCTGGACAGCGATGTCCGGCAGATTGAATCATGTCTGAAAAGCGTGGTCTTCAAGGCCAAACTTCTGCAGACCGAGATCACGCCGGATCTGGCCCTTGAGGTACTTGCCCAGTATAGCACAAGCACAAGTGTGGATCTGAGTTTTTTAAGCACGCTTGTTTGCGAGTTTCTTGGCCTTGAGCTGACAAATCTGCATTCGCGCTCACGCTGCCAGAACCATGTCGTTGGCCGCAATACCATTTTTTACCTTGCCCGCAAGCATACCGACCTGACGCTCAAGGAGATCGGAGAGCCATCCAATCGCAGGCATTCGACGGTTTTGCAGGGCATCACCTCCATTGAACGGGAACTGGCCAAACAGTCAAGCCTTGGTCGTCAGATCTCCCGCGTGCTGGATCTTGTGGAAGAAAAAGCCGGTCTGACCAGAACATCAGGTGCGGGACATTAATGAACCCGCAGAAAAAAAACGCGTTTGCTTTCCCGCAAAAGCAAACGCGTTTTTTTTTTGCCAGAAGCCCTTTTAGCTTTCGGTCATGGCTTCACGACTCAACGTTGCCACCATGACAGCCTTGATGGTGTGCAGCCGGTTTTCCGCCTCTTCAAAGACGAGATTGCGCCCTGATTCGAAAACCGAGTCCGAGACTTCCATATACGGCAGGCCAAAGCGCTGATAAATGCTTTCCCCGATTTCGGTTTCACGATTGTGGAAGCTCGGCAGGCAATGCAGAAGTTTGCTCTCATCCTTGCCGGTGAGGCGGAAGACGTCTTCCGTCACGGCGTAAGGTTTAAGCTGGGCAATACGTTCTGCCCAGACATTGTCGGGCTCGCCCATGGACACCCAGACATCGGTGTAGAGAAAGTCGCAGTCTTTGACGCCTTCACTGATGTTTTCCGTACGCGTGATTCTGGCACCAGTTGTCCTGGCAATGGCCTGGGCTTTGGCGAAGATCGCATCACTGGTCCAGAGATTTTTTGGCGCAACGGAGCGAAAATCAAGCCCGAGCAGAGCGCTGCCAAGCATCAGGGAATTGCCCATATTGTAGCGCGCATCACCGAGATAGGCGAGTTTTTGTCCGGCCAGCGGTCCCTTGGCGTTTTCCTGGATGGTCAGCATATCGGCGAGCAGCTGGGTCGGATGCCATTCATTGGTGAGACCGTTCCAGACCGGGACATCGGCGTATTGCGCCAGGGTCTCGACGCGTGCCTGCTCAAAGCCGCGATACTCAATGCCTGCAAAGAAACGGCTGAGAACGCGTGCTGTATCGGCCATAGACTCTTTTTTGCCGATCTGTGAACCCTGAGGTCCAAGATAGGTGACCTGAGCCCCCTGTTCATGGGCTGCCACCTCAAAGGAACAGCGGGTGCGCGTTGAGTCTTTTTCAAAAATCAGGGCAATGTTTTTGCCTGCCAGATAGGGTTTTTCCCGCTGCGCTTTGCGGTCCTGCTTGAGACGGCTAGCTAGCTTGAGCAGGGCAAGCAGCTCTTCGGGGCTGAAGTCTTCTTCCTTGAGAAAATCGCGACCAAACAATGAGTGCTTCACTTTTTGAGAACCTCGTAAACCATGCTGATTTCATCGCAATGGTAGAATTTGGGACATTTGCTGCATTCCGCCCAGACAATGGCCGGCAGCAGTTCGCGGCTGAATGGGACAAAGCCGCAGCTGGCAAAGAACTTGTCAACAAGGGTAAAACAGAAGACCCTGGGAATCTCTAAGGCTGCGCAGCGCTCAATGAGCTGACGTACGATTCTTGCCCCGAGTCCGCTGTGCTGACAGCTGGGATGCACGGCAAGGGATCTGACTTCGGCGAGATCGGCCCAGAGGACATTGAGGGCGGCACAGCCCACAACGTATTCCTTAAGCTCGTCAGCACGCCTGACCCTGGCTGTGGCCACAAGATAGTCCTGCAGATGCTGAAAGAGATATTGCGGTCCACGGGCAAGCATGACATTACTCGCCGCATAGTGGTTGATGAGGGCGCTCATCCCATGGACATCACAGGCTTTAGCTGAGCGGATCTCAATGTCCCTGATGTCTTGTGCGGCAAATTCAGGAAAAACTACCTGCTCGCTGTGGCTGATAAGTGGCACATCCACGTCAGATCCTCCCTCTAGGCTTGCAATGAACATGAAAAAGGATATTTAGACGTTTTTAGGAAAATGCTCAAGCGCCATTTGCCTGTATGGCAAAAAATAGTCTTGGCATGAGCGGGCAAGCAGAGAGACTTCTTGACAGCGCTGGAGGTCGTGGTGCAGATTTTGCAACAAGGCAGTGGCCTGAGGGATTGTCAATTCTCATCGTCTTTCCCGGGCTTTTTCCACGGTTGTGGGCTTTTGCCAAAGCCTTTGAACCGCTGAGAGCATCTATTGAGAGCTTTTTTTGAGAGCATCTATGGCGCAGTTATCGCAGCTAATTCCCACATCGGTCGGTATTCCCGAGATCCGTATGAGTACCATGGGGCATCTGCTCTGGATCTGCTGGCAGGGCAATCTGCCGGCGGCCGTGAATCAGACGCTGGAAAACTACGGCGGCATGCAGATCTATCTGCATGAGGATCAGGGGCAGTCCATCTGGTTCTTCTTTACCGAGGAAGTCTTTCTGGTCTTGGCCCGGCTGATTATCTGGGGCAATTTCAACGAACTTGCGGTTTGCGTGGAACTTTTTCCCGGGCGCCTGCAGATTGACCGTAAGGGCGAGATCAGCCTTTTGATCGACGCGGCTTTGCAGAATCAGGAAATAGTCGTACCTGATAAGCTGGAAGTCTGGGTACACCCCAAGAGCCGGGAAGAGCATTCGGTGCTGCCAGGTATCGAATTTGAGGAAAAGCGTGGCCGGCAGGGCATGGCTGTGGTCAATTGGTACGCGCCCATCGTGGATGTGCGCATGCCCTTTTCCTCATCCCAGAGTTGGCTGATGGTCGTGCATCCTCTGGGCAATCCTTTGGATCGTGCTTTTCTCGACGGCTGGTACGCCACGCTCAAGGAGGTCACCGATCTCCTGCAGCAGCATAAGATCAAGTTTCTCGTTGAGGATAATTTTGTCATCATTTCGCTTGAGAATCTTTTGATGCTGCGCAACTTCATGCGCGACTATCTCAAGCTCTGTCATGAACTCGACGATAGCGGCAATAACTGGCCCTGTGTCAGTGCGGTGGTGGATCGGGGCAATCTGAACTTCAGCGCCGATGTGCCGCAGAAAGTCAATCTGCACTGGCAGCATCTGGTGGCGGGTTTTCCGTACATCTCCTACCGTAACGCTTATCTTTTGGGTAAAGGCTTCCTCGTCCGTGATCTTCATTTTTCAGGCGATCAGATGACCATGGACGAATGGTGCAATATTCAGCTCAATGTCAGCGATAGCCGTACCGAAACCATCCCCGTCTTCATGAGCGGCAAGCTCGCCGCCTCAGGCGACAGTCCCGAATGCTTTTTTTGCGGTGTGCCCAGCCATACCAGTCTTGACTGTCCAACGCGCAAGCTCGCGCGTCATGAGGACGATGTCTGGGCGGAGCTCAGCCGTGTGGATCTGCAGGAGCTGAATAGTGCCTTTCAGGGCATTGAAATGACCCTAGAGGAAGCCGGCAGCAAGGGACTGATCAATCTCTTCAGTGAGCCCGGCCACCAGAGTGTCGTTTTGACGGCAATCTTTGAAATCATCAAATACGCGCAGCTGCGTAATGTCGAGCATTACTGGCTCTACCGCATGAAGGATTTAGAACCCGGAGAAAAGGCCCTCAAGCGCGATGAGAATAATGCCTGGGAAATGCTCGATACTCTTCATAAGGTGGATAGTGGCGGCCTTTTATCGCTTGCCAAGCAGATGGATCAGCTGCTGGACGAGCATTCCCGCAATTCGCGTCTGCATACCATGGCGGGCTTTCTGGCTGCCTGCCGGGAGGATTTTGAGACAGCAGCTTCTGAGTTTTCCAGGGCTGCGGTCTTAACGAGCAATGTGCCGCTGCAGGCCTGGAATGAATTTCTCGCTGCGCGCAGCGAAGAGGTGCAGGGGGCCTACGCCAAGGCCATCGGTCATTACACGCAGGTCTCCCGGGTTATGCCTGACCATGTGGAATGCCAGTACCGGGCGCTGGTCTGTCGGGTGAAAATGGGCTTTGTGGAGCAGACGCTCGACGAGGTGCTGAAGCTCGTGGATGAGAATCCGCTGATGTTCAACCGTTTTCTCATTGATCCCGGGCTTGAGCGCGGGCGCATTCTGATTCTTTCAACGCTTTTTTCGCGCTGGAACGAAGCACAAAAGCGTGCCGAGCAGGAAATTGACAAACTTTCGGATATTCGTCGGGAATTTGAAGCCTGGTTTGAAGACAAGCATCCTTTTTATCTGAGTTTTGAGCCGCAGCTGGCAAGTCTTGAACGGCTCTCCCAGATCAAAAACTACGTTGCCTTTCTTGAGTTTGTGGAAGGCCGGCCCAAGTTGGAAGAAGCTCTGCAGGCTCAGATCGAGAAGGAAATCGAGGACTTACGCGCACGCTATAAAGCCTATCTCAATGCCCTGCAGATTGTGCGCGATGAGGCCTCCTGGTTTCCCTTCCCCTCGGCGCTGAAGGATTTCGGCCGCGAGTTCAACGAAGCTGCGGGTATTCTCAATTGGGCCTATGCCAGCAATTTTAAAGATGTGGAGGTCTTTCATCAGGCCAATGGTGCCCTTGCCCAGCTGGACTCGCTTTTGCGCAAACTCAAGCATAGACTGAAAAGCTTGCGTTTTGTTCGCGATGCCACGCTTTTTACCATGACCATGGGCAGAACTTTTTTTGTGGTGGAAATTGTTTTCCTGGTTCTTGCCCTGAGTTTTGTTCTCATTGTGGGCTTCTTTGGCCAGAATCTGCACTTGGGCTGGCTTAAGGCCCTGATCACCGCCAATAAGATTTCGATTCTGGAAGTGCTGGTGGTTGTGGTCACTGTGCTCAGTCTTGGCCTTGCCGCCCTGCGAACCACGCTGATTTTTGATTCGCGCCGCGATAAGCTTGTGGAACAGGCTAAATCGACGCGCGAGCAGGATCAGCAGGCCAGGCTCGGCAAAATTCGGCAGCAGCAGCAGGAAAAGGCTGCTGTCCTGCGCAAGCAGCGGGAGGAGGAGCGTAAGGCAGAAATGCGGCGTGAGCTGCGTGAGCGGCTGGATGAGTGATTTGGCTAACGTTCTCTATTCTCAAACCACGGAGGCAGCGCTACTCCTTCTGGGACGGGCGCTGAAAAACGGATGACCTATATTACCAAGAAAATCATGCAGATTGTGGGGATCTTTTTTGTGCTGTTGACTCTGCTCCTGCTCGGTCAGATCGACAGTATCGCCTTGCAGTGCACAGAGGCCTTTTTCCCTGGCTTCGGGGTTCCGGTCTGTCTTGGTCTGGTTGGTCTTGAGGCCTTTGCCATCTATGCTCTTTACCGTTCGCTTTTTGGCAGGCCAAGCAGGCTTGTGCTGAAAACTACGGCCACGCCGGAGGAAAGGGAAGCCTTTACCCGTGAAATGCGCAAGCGCTTAGCCCGCAATCCCCATATTCTGAAGGCGAACTTTGACGAAAGGGATGAGGACTTTCTGAACAAGGCCATGGCCCATCTCGACGCGCTGGCCGACGCGGAAATCCGCGCCAATGGGAAGAAAGTCTTCTTAGGTACGGCGCTTTCCCAAAATGGCCGGCTTGATGCGCTCATTGTCTTTTTTTCTCTCTGTCGTATGGTCTGGCGCATTTCGGCGATCTACAATCAGCGTCCCACGGCCCAGGAAATCCTCAGTGTCTGTTCCACGGTTTCCTCGTCCACCTTTGTGGCCTTTTCCATTGAGGCCCTTGATATTCCGCAGACCATCACCGAAACCATGAATGAGCTCGTGCCAAGTGTTGCTCCTGCCATGGCCGCATCTTCCGTGCCCTTTCTGGGTTCGGCCATCCACGTTTTTACGCAGTCTCTGATTGATGGCGCAGCCAACTGTCTTCTGGCCGTGCGGGCAGGGGTCATTACCAGGCGAGCGTATCGTTTTGCCATGAACGGGGGCGAAGAAAGCTTACGTCGAAGCTGCGTGAAGGAAACGGCGGCCATGATGGTGGATATTTCTCAGGAAGCCGTAAGCTGCGTGGTTGCAACCTTGAAGAAGGAATTCCAGGATCTTTCTCTGGCCAGCGGCAGGAAGCTTGTGAGCCAGGCAGGTACGATGACCGTGAATCTTGGCGCCAGTGCTGTGCAGGTGGTCAAGGAAGGGGTTTCCAATGCAGCGCAGGGGGTGGCTAACTTAGCCTTGGCCACGACAGGTCAGGCCGTAAGTGCTGTCAAAGATGGCGTAAGCCATTCGGCGAGCCTTGCGGGTGAAGCCGTGGACAGCATGAAGGAAGGGATTACAGGCGCGGCCCAAGGCGTGGCAAGCTTTAGCCAGAAGACAGCGGAAACGGCGGTCAATGTTGTCAAGGACGGGGTCCTGGGAACGGCTGAGCTGGCTGGCCGGGCTGTCGATACGGTTAAAGAAGGTGTTACAGGTGCAGCCCAAGGCGTGGCAAGCTTTAGCCAGAAGACAGCGGAAACGGCGATCAATGTCGTCAAGGACGGGGTCCTGGGAACAGCTGAGCTGGCTGGTCAGGCCGTTGATACGGTTAAAGAAGGTGTTACAGGTGCAGCCCAAGGCGTGGCAAGCTTTACTCAGAAGACAGCGGAAACGGCGGTCAATGTTGTCAAGGACGGGGTCCTGGGAACGGCTGAGCTGGCTGGCCGGGCTGTCGATACGGTTAAAGATGGTGTCACAAATGCTGCCGAGGGCTTAGCAAACTTTACCCAGAAGACTACGGGGCAGGCCGTTAATGCGCTCAAGGACGGGGTTGCTTTGATGGGCAATGGCGCGGAAAAAATGGCGTCAGCCGTCAAGGATGGTGCAGGTCAGATGCTTAGCTTGGGCAGCCGCGGACTGAATGAGGTGCAGACCAAGGGGCGCAAGCTTGCGGATTTTATGTCCAGCACGGGACGATCGGTGTGGCAGAGAGTCTCCGGCAAAAAGCAGGATTAGACGTTTTTTAGAGATTCTGGAAGGGGAAAAAGAAGGTCTGCATTGGCTGCATGCCTTGCTGGCTATGATTGCCTGCTCAGAAGATTTCGGGAAGAGTTTTTGCTTCGCGAGTACGGCATGAGGTAAAGCGTGAGCATGATGCTTAAGAGGAGGACGCCATGGCGGAACTCAAAGATTTTGCAATGAGCGATATTGATTGGACCATGTCGCCTGAGCAGGCGGTAACCATGTATCTTGAATGGGGCAATAACGGCTGGAATCGGGATCATCCTCCGGTGCGCACCTCAAGTGACGTTTCTCTCTATTTTGTCGTGGACAGCTGGCAGGATCCACCGCTGATCCGTCTTGTGCGCCGCACTATGGAAAAGGCCGAGGATCTTTTGACGCTACCCATGCCAGAGGAGCTGATCGCCGACTACCGTGCCGTACACGGCCATTGGCGTGGCATCAGTGAACCTGTGCCCGCGGTCAAGGATTGGCTGAAAGCGCAGCTTGAGGCGAAGGCTTAGTGCGGACGAAAACCGGGAATGCTCGTTCTTTTCTCAAGCCAGTGCAGGAGAAGGGTTGCGATGCTTACCATGCACAGATAGTAAAGGCCAACGGCCAGAAAGACCTCCATGAAGCGGAAGGTGTCTGAGGCCACGACCTTGCCTTCGCCCATCAGTTCCATGCAGGTGACAAGATAGGCCAGGGAACTGTACTTGATGAGATAGATGATTTCATTACCGCAGCCCGGCAGAGCGCGTCGTGCGGCCTGAGGAATGATGATCCAGAGTATGGTCTTCAAGGGGGTGAAGCCAAGGGCTTTCGCCGCCTGAATCTGTCCTTTGTGGATGGAAAGCAGGGCGCCGCGGATATACTCGGATTGATAAGCAGAGGTGCAGATGATGAAGGATGTCAGCGCTGCCCCGTAGGGTTCAAAAAAGACGCCGAGTTTGGGCAGCGCATAGTAGATGAACATCAGCTGAATCGCCAGGGGGACGCCACGCACAAGAGCCGTGAACGCGTCCCCCAGTTTTTTGAAGAAGAGACTGCCGTAGGTGCGTGTGCAGCCAAGCACAACACCCAAGAGAAAGCCAAAGACTGAGGCCGGGATGATCAGGGCCAGCGACACCATAAGACCCCGGTTGAGGGCCGGCAGAAGCTCTTCCTGAAAAAAAAGGAGATCAAGGCTCATAACAGCTAAACAAGCTTCTATTCTGCGCCTGCCAGAGACTGGGCCAGGCGCCAGAGAATGACGGTCTGACTTTGCAGGATTTCCCGGTAGGACGTGTCGATGCTAAGTTGTGCAAGCGTACCGTCACCGGCATACTTGATCAGGATCTTCATGATTTTGTCGCGCTGGCCAAGCCAGGTTCTCTGCAGGGCTTTGAGCGCTTCCTTGTCCTTGCTGTCCATGGAACTCTGCATGATCGTCTTGTAGGAAGCGTTTAAAATCCTATCAAGGCGTTCGGTTTCCTGTGCTTCACAGTCACGCATGGCAGCTGTGACTCCACTGGCCTTTTCCATGCACTGATCATACCTGCTCATGTCCTGCGGATCAGAAGCAGCGGCAAGGGCTGTGCCAGACAGCAAAAGGAGCAGGCCTAGGCAAAGTGGGGACAAGAACGTCGTATTTTTGAACATGAGGCCTCTTTTCAGGCTATACCGAAGCCAGACTGTTATAGAATTGTTTGGTCCTGCTCCTGGCGTTTTCGCCAAGAAGGCTTTCCGGCGGACCCTGTTCCACAATCTGTCCGTTTTCCATGAAGATGATTTCGCTGCTGATGGCTCTGATAAAGTCCATCTGATGGGTTGCCATGATCATGGTCATGCCGTGGCTGGCCAAATCCCTGATCACGGCGAGCACCTCGCCGACCAGCTCCGGATCAAGGGCTGATGTGGGCTCATCAAGCAGAAGGACCAGAGGATCCATGGCCAGCGCTCTGGCAAAGGCCACCCGCTGTTTCTGGCCGCCCGAGAGCTGGGCCGGGTAGAGCTCACACTGTTCGGCCAGATTGACGCGCACAAGCTCCTGCATAGCCCGCTTTCTGGACTCTTCCTTGGATTGTCCGCGCACCTTGCGCAGCGCAATGGCCACATTGTCAATGGCCGTGAGATGGTCAAAAAGCTTGAAATCCTGAAAGATCATGCCGACTTTCGTGCGGTAGAGGCAGAGTTCCCTGCTATTCTTGGTCATCACCTCTTGGCCCTCAAGAAAGATTTGGCCTGAGTCCGCCTGGGTGAGCACATTGATGCACTGTAAAAAGGTGCTTTTGCCGGCACCTGAGGGGCCTATCAGGACTTTGAGCTCTCCCCTTTTCAGGGAAAGACTGCAATGGCTTAAGATTGTCTTTGAGCCGACGCTCAGGCTGATGTCTTTGACTTCGAGAATCGCTTGGTCGTTCATAGGGCTTCTCCACTCACCGAGGTATAGCCTGGGATGTGCAGCCGCTTTTCCAGCTTCGCCAGAAGCCTGACGATGACCAGGGTGAGCACAAAATAGATGACCCCGGCGCAGGCATAGAGTGCAAGATGCTCATGCGTGCGTGCGGCGGCAAAGGCGGTTCTTGCCATGATGTCCTGTGTTCCCAACACAAAGCAGATGGCCGAGTCCTTGAGGAGAATGGAGTATTCATTGGACCAGCCGGGAATGGAGAGTCTGAGCGCCTGGGGGATGACGATGCTTCGGATGGCCTGAGAATCCTTCATGCCGAGAGCTCTGGCCGCCTGCATCTGGCCAGGCCTAAGGCTTAGGATGGCACCGCGGAAGATCTGCGACTGATAGGCAGTGCTCGTTAAGCCGAGTACCACACAGCTGATGAGAAAAGGCTGCACGGGCAGGGAAAGCGCCACAAAGAGCCCATAACCCAGAAAGAGCAGCACAAGGATGGGAAAGCCCCTGAAAAACCAAATATAGACATGGACAAGAGCGCGTTGCCAGGCTTTGCCATAAACCTGCAGAATGGCAAGAATAAGTCCCAGCACAAGACCGATGGCAAGGGCACCAAAGACTATGCCCAGGGTGATGAAGGAACCTGAGAGAATGGACGGCAGAGCGTCGATAACAACGGCAAGGGAATGCATAGCAGGCGGGAAAAGCGGGAAGGGCTGAGCCCTTCCCGCAAAAGACTACTGATTCATGTACTTCTTCTGCAGCTCTTTCCAGTAGGGATCGTGCATCAGTTCCTGAAAGCCTTGATTGACAAGCTTGTGCAGCTCCTCGGCATCCTTGCGCATGGCAACGCCGAAATTGTCGGGATCACCGTGAGTACCCACTTTTTTGACCTTGCGGCCCTTGGCAATGGCATCATTGGCAGGCAGCTCATCCATGAAAGCGGCTTCAATACGTCCGTTGAGCACGTCTTCGATGGCCAGAGGCGCACTGTCATAGTAGCGGAAGGTAAAAGGATAGCCCTTTTCCTTCTGCTCCTTTTTCAGGGCAGCGGCTTCTGAGGTGCCGCGCTGAACGCCAAGCTGAATCTTGGTTGAGAGAATCTCCTTGGGGGTCAGTTTGGAATCGTTCTTGGTGACAAAGACGCGCCAGACCTGCCAGTAGGGTTTGGAGAACTGCACGACCTTGGCGCGCTCCTCCGTGATGCTCATGCCCGAGCAGATCATGTCGATCTCACCGGCATTGAGCGCAGGAATAATACCGTCCCAGGCCATGGGCTTGTGGGAAACCGTAAAGCCCATTTTCTGGGCAATCCAGTTCATGGCGTCAACGTCGAAACCAGCAGGCTGGCCTGTTTTTTCATCGACATAGGCAAAGGGGGGATAGTTGGGATCAATGCCATTGATGTAGCTTTTGGCCTGGCTCTGGGCGGGCAGGGCCAGAAAGAGCGTGCAGGCCAGGAAAAGTAGAATCTTTTTCATTCGTTTTCAGCGTGCTTGCCAGGGCAAGATGACGCTGCCTCCAGGAAAAAACGTTTTGGACAAGGGCCAGAAAGGCTCACCGACTCGTTAGAGTAAGAATTCGTCTCTAGCATAAGAGCGTATCGGTGACAAGGCAATCTCAGGCTCGGCCTATTTTGCGCTTTTAGGCATTTTTGGGCCGATCGGCGATGGCAGCCGAGAGTTCCGCCTCACAGGCGATTTTGCCGTCCACCATGGCGCGGGCGTGCATTTTGCAAACGCCCATTTTGAGGCGCAGATTGTCGCAGAAAAGATCAAGGCGATCGCCGGGCACCACCTGTTTGCGGAATTTCGCCCCGTCGATGCCGCGAAAGAGAAAGAGTTTGTCTGTGACATCGCTTTCGCCGCTGATACCGAGAATGCCGCCAGTCTGGGCCATGGCCTCGAGAATCAGGACGCCCGGCATGATGGGAATGCCGGGAAAATGCCCCTGAAAGAAAGGCTCATTATAGGTGACGTTCTTATAAGCGTGGATGTGCGATCCAGGCACGCATTCCACTACGCGGTCCACCAGGAGAAAGGGGTAGCGGTGGGGAAGCATCTGCATAATCTGCTGCAGGGAAAGGGATTGGCTTGTCTCTGACATGAAGGGCTCCAAACGGCAGAATGAAAAAGCCTCCTGGCAGGAGGCTTTTGAAGGCTTTACTTTTTCAGGTCAATCTTATTGTCTTTATACAGCTGATTGATTTCCTTGAGAACATCGTCGGTCAGATTCATGGCCGTATCGGCAAAGAGTACGCCACCCTGGCCTACGTCGAGAATCAGGTTGAAGCCCTTGCTTTCGGCGACTTTTTTGGCAGCAGCAAAAATGTGCGAGACCATCTTTTGATTGTACTGCACCTGCTCCTGTTCAGCCTTTTGCATCAGGGTTCTGAATTTTTGATCAAGAGTCTGTTTTTCACGGATAAATTCTACGCGCTTCTTTTCACCGATTTTGGGATTCTTGAGCTCTTCGGCGCGCTTTTTCAGTGCTTCACCCTGTTTTTCCAGTTTTTTCTGTTCATCGCCGTACTTTTTCTGCATGTGATCCTTAATGGCCTTGGCCATGTCGCTTTCCATGACTACGGTCTGTACGTCGACAATGCCGATTTTGAGCTCAGCAGCATGTACTGTACCGTAACTGAGCAATCCTACCATGAGCAGACAGGCCAGCATTACACTACGCATGAAAAACATCCTCCGCATTGAACGGTTTTGTGCTGTAAAAAAGTGTACTTACATAGCGCCCTTGGCCTGTGGTGTCAAGGTATTTTGTACCGTATGCTTTTCATTGAGCTTGCTGCGGTAGGCTAAGATGCCTTCGGCCAGTCCCTGTGCCAGAAGCTCGCGGTAGCGGTTGCTGGCCAGTCGCTTGGCCTCCTGGGCATTGGTGCAGTAGCCAAGTTCCACGAGGACTGCTGGCATGCGTGCGCCGATCAGCACATGGAAGGGGGCGGATCTCGTGCCGTTATTGCGGACTTCAAGACCGTTGCGGTTCAGGCGCGAAATGGCCGTACGCTGGATCTCTCTGGCCAGACTGGCCGATTCGTCCACCTTGGCGGTGAGCATGATATCCGTCAGCACCTTCTGCATATCCTTGAGCCGGCGGTCACTGCCCACGTTTTCGGTCGCTGCCACGCGTGCCGCTTCAGGTGTGCGTGCGAGATTGAGATAATAGGTCTCAAGGCCGTGGATGGCTTCGCTGTTGCTGGCATTGACGTGGATGGAGATGAAGAGATCGGCACCCTGGGCATTGGCCAGGGCCGTGCGCTGACTGAGGGAGATAAACTGATCGGCTGCTCGCGTATAGATAACCTTGAGGCCATTGCGTTCAAGCAGGCGGCCAAGGGTCTTGGCCACATCCATGACGACGAGCTTTTCCACGATATTGTTGTGATAGGCTCCAGGGTCCTTGCCGCCGTGGCCGGCATCAATAAAGACCGTTTCCACGGAGAGACCGAGCTGTCTGGCCAGTCCGCAAGCATCGAGCACTCTGGGATTGTTCATCTGCCTTGCAGGCTTGGGCTCTTCGGCAAAATTGGCGCCGTTTTGGCTGCTCTTGGGCTGGGCATTCTTTGTGGCATCCACAAGGATGGTCAGCGTGTGGGAGCCCTTTTCGCTTTGGATATCAAAACGCCTGGCTTCGCGCAGGCTGAAGCGCAGCTGCGAGTTCTGCTTGTCAACATCAATGCCGGTCAGGAGGCTGTCCCTGATCTTGACCACCTTGTTGATGGATTCAGCCACTTCAGCTCTGTCCAGGTTGACAAGCAATTGCTTGGCACTTCCCTTGCCCTTGGCTACGAGCTTGGCCTGAAACTTGGTGGCTCCGGTCAGTTCAAGGGTAATACGGACATGCAGCTTATCAGGAGAGGTCCAGCTGAGGGTTTCCAGAAGCACCGGTGTCTCACAGAGATCGTCGTGGGTGACCTGGGCAAGCAGAGTGCGGGCCTGGGAGGCCATATCTCCTGAAGGATAGCGCTTTAAAAGATCACTCAGGACTCTGCGGGCTTCACGCTCATCGTGCAGGTGATTGGTGAGAATGCGGGCAGCCTGGAGCAGGGCGTCATCGGCCAGAGGCGAAGAGGCAAAATACTGCGGCAGGGACTGATAGATCTCCTGAGCACCGCGGAAATCCGCATTGATATGCGAGCATTTGGCGATATTGTGACGGCTTTCTGCCGCAGAGAAGAGCGCCTGGGCTGCCAGAGTGCTGTCAGTGCTTTGCTTGTGTATGGCAAGGAAGTCGGCTTCGAGGTTTTCCCACGGTTGCCGCCAGCAGGAACGGTTGCTGTCGGCGGCAAGATCCGTCATGCGCTTTCTGGCCTGGGTATACTGGCGTCTGATCCTGTCCTGCGAGGTCTCAGAGACAGGCTGTTCTTCTCTGGCCGGCTTTTGCTCAGCGCGCACAACATCCTGAGCCTCCTGCGCAGGCCTGCCATTTTTTGCTGCAATCAGGGTCTTTTCCAGGGCCTTGGCATCGGTCAGCATATCGCCTGTGCGATACTGGGTCCTGATACGGCCGAGCAGCTCGAGGGCCTTCTTGTCGTCCTTGAGCCAGGCGGCCTGGAGCTTGGCTGCGCGGTAGAGAGCATCGTCAGCCAGGGGACTTGAGGGATGATTGGCTGCGACTTTTTCATAAAAAGACGCAGCACGCTTCACGTCGGAAAGGGCAAAGGAATTTTTGGCAAGGCCTTCGAGGGCTTCAGCGGCACGGAAGAGCGCAGCCGGCCGGTTGGGCCAGCTTGTGTCGTCGTTATAGATGGCAAGAAATTCTGTGGCGAGTTTTTCCCAGGAGGAACGATACCTGGCCTGACTTGCGTCAGAAGCCAGCTTGAGCAGTTCGCTTTTGGCCTGGGTGTAGCGTTGATGCGTTGGTGGCAGGGCACTGTAGCCAAAATCCTGAAAGATCACCACAAGGAGGCAGATAGCCAGAATAAAGCAAAAGGGTGGCAGAATGCTGCGCAAGAGCTGGGACTGCGTTTCAGGGCTCAGGGATGATCTTTTCATAGAATTCTCAGCAGGTCCTCCTCTAGAACCCGCTGCCTCCTGTGATTTGGCAAGGCCGGTGTGGCCTTTTGTCGTGCGGCAGAACCTCCAACGTAATAGTCTCAACGCAGTTTTGAGAAAAAACTTTAGGTTAGCTTTGTTCCGGCCTGAGCAGGGGGAAGAGAATCACTTCACGAATGGATGGCGCATCGGTGAGCAGCATGACCAGTCTGTCAATGCCGATGCCTTCGCCTGCCGCCGGCGGCATGCCGTATTCCAGGGCGCGCAGATAATCTTCGTCCATGCTGTGGGCTTCTTCATCTCCGGCTTCACGTTCGTGCATCTGATCCTCAAAGCGTGCGCGCTGGTCAATGGGGTCGTTGAGCTCAGAGAAGGCATTGGCCAATTCCCGGCCGGTAATGAAGAGCTCAAAACGGTCCGTGAGCAGGGGATTATCGTCATTGCGGCGTGAGAGCGGCGAGATGGCTGCGGGATAATGGTAAATGAAGTGCGGCTGAATAAGCTTTTCTTCCACGTCAAGATCAAAGAGCTTGGCCTGCAGTTTCTGCAGATTTTCGCTTTCCGTAGCTTTTTCGCCACGCTTTTTGATGTATTCGCGCACCTTGGTGTAATCGTTGTAGAATTCTGGCTTGTGGCCTGCAATCTGTTCCAGGGAGTCGTAGAAGGTCATGCGTTTCCAGGTGCCAGGAGTCAGGTCAATCTCGGTGCCCTGATAGACGACCTTATGCGAACCTGTAATCTTGACGGCAAGGCGGGCGAACAACTCTTCGGTCAGATCCATGAGGTGCGTGAAATTAGCGTAAGCCCAGTAGAATTCACAGGTTGTGAATTCAGGATTGTGCCTTGTGTCAATGCCTTCGTTGCGGAAACTGCGATTGAGCTCGAAGACTTTTTCAAAGCCGCCGACCAGAAGGCGTTTGAGGTAGAGCTCGGGCGCAATGCGCATAAAGAGCTGCATATCAAGGGCATTATGATAGGTGACAAAGGGTTTGGCCTGAGCTCCGCCGGCCAGAGGCTGCATCATGGGCGTTTCCACTTCCATGAAGCCCTTTTCTTCCATAAACGCACGGAATTCGTGGACGATCAGACTGCGCTTGCGAAAGATGTCACGTGTCTTGGGCGAGACGATCAGGTCGACATAACGCTGGCGGTAGCGTGTCTCCATATCTTTGAGCCCGTGGTATTTTTCGGGCAGCGTACGCATGGAGCGCGTGACGAGCCTGATCTCGGTACAGGAAATCGTCAGCTCGCCGGTCTTGGTGCGAAAAACCGTGCCGGCAAGACCAATGATGTCGCCGATGTCGAATTTTTTGACGATCTTGTAGCAGTCGTCGCCAAGCGTATCCCGTGAAACGTGGCACTGAATGCGGCCGCTCTGATCCTGAATGGTCATGAAGGCGGCCTTGCCAAAGGAGCGCAGGGCAATGATGCGACCGGCAATGCCCGCAAGTGGCTCGGACCCGTTCAGCTCCTGCTCGTCGAGATCGCCGTACGTTGTCAGAACCCAGGAAATGTCGTGCAGTTTCTGAAAGGTATTGGGAAAGAGTTTGACGCCGGCATCAAGCAGATCGCAGGCCTTATTGGCCTTGTTCTTGATGACCTCATTCAGCTCGTCACGCAGGGCAAAATTCTCGAGCATGGGCATAAGATATGAAACATGCGGCGACTTGCTCGCCAGCTTGACCTGCGGTGCTTTCTTTTTTTCCCGGCTTTCCACTCTCGACTCCTCAAAAGAGACCCCGTGGCATGGTCACAGGGTCTATAACAACAATACGACAAAAAAAATTTTTATGCCTTTTTGTGCAGACCGTCAAATAGTTTTGCCGTTGCAGGACAAGCTTCTTCTCGGCCTTTTCCGGATCGTGCTTCCCGGTCCTGCGTATACTTTCTCTGAAAAAACTGAAAAAATTCTTGAAAGCGGGCGTGCTTTAGGTCATAATCACCAAATGTCTTTTGAACTCTTTGTGGCCTCGCGCTACCTCTTTGCCAAGCGTAAGCAGGCCTTCATCTATGTTATCTCCGTGATGGCGGTGCTCGGCGTGGCCCTCGGCGTCGCGGCGCTCGTCATTGTCCTTGGTGTCTACAACGGCATGACCACGGATATGCGTGACAAGATTCTTGGCGCCAATGCCCATGGCGTGGTCTTAAGCTACCAGCAGCGGGCTTTTGCTGACAATCCGGATCTTGAACAGCGAATTCGCGGCGTTGTCGGCATCACCGGCACAACGCCTTTTATTTATTCAGAAGGCATGATTTCAGCGCCTGGCAATAATGCCAAGGGTATCGTGGTCCGCGGCATTGATACCGCATCGGCAGCGTCGGTGATCTCCATGCTGCGTACGCTCAAGGAAGGCAGTCTTGAAAATCTCGTCTCTGAGGGGACAAGCGGCATCATTGTGGGGGCAGAGCTGGCCAAACGTCTGCGGCTTGAGCTCGGCAGCCGCGTCAATCTGCTTTCCCCTTCGGGTCAGAAAAGCGCAGCCGGCTATACCCCGCAGATCCAGGCCTTCCATGTGGCCGGCATTTTCAAGACAGGCATGTTCGAATATGACACGTCCCTGGCTTTTGTGACCCTTGCTGCTGCCCGCCAGGTGATGGGACTGCCGCCGGATTTTCTTTCAGGTATCGAATTTACCGTCAATGACGTCTTTGCTGTGGATGAGATCGCGTCCAGGCTGACCCAGAGCCTTGAGGCACCCTTTTATGTGCGAACCTGGACGGAAATGAATGCCAATCTCTTTGCTGCCCTCAAGCTCGAAAAAATCGGCATGTTCATTCTTCTGGCCATGGTTGTGCTGATCGGCTCCTTTTCCATTGTGGCGACGCTTGTCATGCTGGTCATGGAAAAGACCAAGGATATCGCCATTATGATGAGCATGGGCGCAACGCCCTCCATGATTCGTAAAATTTTCATGCTGCAGGGAACCATCATCGGCTTTTTCGGCACGCTGATCGGCTATGGTCTCGGGCTTGGCGTGGGCTATCTTTTGAAGCGCTATCAGTTCATCAAACTGCCGGAAAACGTCTATACTCTTGATCACCTGCCCATCATCATCACGCTGCAGGATGTCCTGATCATCGGCGCAAGCGCCATGCTTTTGTGTTTTCTGGCTACGCTCTATCCCTCGCGTCAGGCAGCGCGCCTGGTTCCCACCGAAGCCTTGCGCTATGAGTGAATGCCATGACAGCCATCTACGAGTTTTCCAGGGTCAGCCGCTTATTTGCCGGTCCCAGCGAGCAGCTTGAGATTCTCCGGGATCTTTCCTTTAGCGTGGCCAGCGGTGAAGCATTGGCCATTGTCGGGGCCAGCGGCTCAGGGAAATCAACGCTTTTGCATCTCATGGGGGCTCTTGATAGCCCTACATCCGGCACCATCCTTTTTGACGGCAAGGATCTGGCAGGCATGAGCCCGAAAGAGCGTGCGCATTTTCGCAATCGCGAGCTTGGCTTTGTCTTTCAGTTCCACCATCTTTTGCCTGAATTCTCCGCTGAGGAGAACGTAGCCATGCCGCGGCTGATTGCCGGGGAGAGCCTTGCGGCCATTCTGCCGCAGGCGCGTGAACTGCTTGAGCGCGTGGGCCTGACAGGTCGCATGCAGGCCAAAATTGCCACCCTTTCAGGTGGTGAAAGGCAGCGAGTGGCCATTGCCCGAGCGCTGCTTGCCAGACCGCGGGTCGTTCTGGCCGATGAGCCAACCGGCAATCTTGATGCCGCAACAGGCACGCAGATTGAAGATCTCCTGCTTGAACTGAATCGCGAACTTGGCACAACACTGGTCATTGTCACGCACAATCTGCAGCTTGCCGCCCGTATGGACCGTTGTCTTGAGCTTGCGCAAGGTGCCTTAAGACCGCTTGATCTGGCATACGAGAAGAGCCCTCCGCCTGCTATGTCTTAGGCCTCATGCTCGCAGGCTGGCTATCCTTGATCCGGGATAGCTCCGGAAAAGGCCAAAAGGGCGACCTGCATCAGAAAAATCGGATCATTGCCTGGAAGACTCGTAACGGAGTACTTCAGCTCTTTCATGGAAATACTGCCGACTGGTTCACAGATCAGACGGTTATTCTTATCACAGGGAAAAAATGGAGGCAGCGTTTTCTCCCCGTCATGTATGACGGGATTTCCACGCTGAATAGTTGATGAAACATGCCTTTCTGACAATCTGTGTACGGACGGTGCTTCTGACGTTCTTGTTTGTGCTGCTCCAGGCTGCAGACAGTTTTGCGGCTCCTGGCAAACGTGTTCTGGTTTTGCCATTTCAGGCTGTGGCTGGCCCTGAAATGCCCAATGCTTCGTCGAGCATCCCCGAGCAGATCATGGCAGCGCTCAAGGCAAAGAATTTCGAAGTCGTGCCCATGACGCAGTCCCTGAATTTGCTCAGATCAAGTCAATCTTCAACGCTTGATCTGACACGGGCAAGGGCCTTGGGCGAAAAGGCCGCTGCGGATCTTGTGATTTACGGTTCATTCAATCAGCTTGGCGAAGGCTTCAGCATGGAGACGCGTCTTGTGCCCGTACACGAGGGAAGTCCCCTGCCCGTGGGCTTTGAGCGTAATTCCCTCGTTGCCCTCGGTGAATGTACGCAGGCCATAGCCGGCCGTGTCCAGGATGTGCTGAAGACCGAGAGCCGGGCTGCTGAGCCCAAGGCGCAGTCTCCCATTGGCGTGAAGGATTTTGTGCCCATGGGCAAGATGAATCCTGCTCTGGGCGGCATTCAGGATATTCAGATTCGCGGCATGAATGTCATGGATCCGGATACCGTACTCATGCGCCTGACCATCCGCAAGGGTGACACCCCCGATGCCAATGCCATCAACGAAGAGGTCAAGCGTGTCTGGGAAATGGGCTATTTCAGCGATGTGCAGGCCTCCATGGAAGGCCGCACCCTGGTTTTTACGGTTGTGGAGAAGCCCAGGATCGACAAGATTCGCGTGGAAGGCTGCGATGATCTTGATGAGGACGATATTCTGGGTGCTATGGGCACCAAGAGCGGCACGGTGCTCAATGAGCAGATGATTGCCGACGATATGCAGAAAATCGCCGAACTGTACCATAAGGAAGGCTATTATCTGGCTAAGGTGGACTATCACCTGGAAAATCGTCCTTCTGCCAGAGGCGCGGTTCTGATTGTCAATGTCAAGGAAGGCAACAAGCTCTATATCAAGGAAGTCAATGTCGAAGGTCTCAAGGAAATCAGCCGCGGTGATCTCGACAAGTATATGGCACTCAAGCCACGGGGCATTTTTTCCTTCTTTACCGGCTCCGGTGTGCTCAAGGATGAATATCTCGAGCGTGATACCAATGCCATTGCCGCCTTTGGACTCAACGAAGGTTTTGTCGATATTCAGGTCTCAGCACCAGAAGTCAGCTATAAAGACGACGGCATCTACGTCAATTTCACGGTGCATGAGGGGCCGCAGTACAGTGTGAGGTCGGTGAGTTTCAGCGGTGATGTCATCGACAAGGACGAGGAAATGGCCGAGATCGTGGAAATGGATGCCGTGGCTGAAAAGCACGACCATTTCACCCTTTCTGTCATGCAGGAGGACGCCAAGAAGCTCACCGAGTATTACACCAATTTCGGCTATGCCTTTGCCGAGGTCGATACACGGATAAAAAAGGCCGATGACGGCTCTCCGCAGGTTGACGTCGAATATTTCATCACCAAGAAGCAGCGCATTTTTATTCGTCGTCTGACGGTGGAAGGCAATGTCAAGACGCGTGACAATGTTATTTTGCGTGAAATGCGTCTTGGTGACGGCGATATGTATGATGGTGCCAAATTGCGCCGTTCCACGGAGCGATTGAACCGTCTGCGCTATTTTTCAGCTGTGGAAACAGAGCTTGTGCCCACGGGCAATGACGATGAAGTCGACTTGAAGGTCAAGGTCAAGGAAAGCAATACCGGTGCCCTGATGGGCGGCATTGGCTATTCCACCTACTATGATGTCGGTGTGACCGCCTCCCTGATGGAACGCAACCTTTTTGGCCGTGGCTACTGGCTGCAGCTGCAGGGTTTCTTCTCCTGGCGTATTTCTTCAGGTGTATTGTCCTTCACCAATCCCAGGCTCTACGATACGGATCTTTCCGTGGGCAATGACCTCTACTATACCCGTCAGTACTGGGATAACTTCACCAAAGAAACCCTCGGTGACACCATCCGCGTGGCCTATCCCCTTGGTGAATATACAACTGTGGGTGCCGCTTACCGCCTTGAACGCTACTATCTCTCTGATGTCTACTACGGCGCTTCTCCCTATATCCGTAAATACAAGGGTATCAACTGGACAAGTGCCCTTTCAGCCCGCATTACCCGTGACACCACTGACAGCCGGGAGCGTCCCACCAAGGGCACCATTACCCGTCTCTGGTCGGAATACGGTGGCAATATCCTGGGCGGCACGGACAATTTCTTCAAGATTGTGGGTGACTGGCAGGGCTTTCTCTCCATCAATCCCGAACATACCTTCCATGTGCGTACGCGTCTTGGTGCGGTCTTTGAAAACTCGGAAGATGAAATTCCTGTCTTTGAACGTTTCTGGGTCGGCGGTATGGATACCATTCGCGGCTATGCCTATTCGGACCTGTCCCCCAGAGACTACCGGTATAATAACGATCAGATCGGCGGCGACCGCATGGGTGTGCTGAACCTCGAATATATCTGGACCTTCCAGAAGGATATGGGACTGGCGCTTGTGCCCTTCTTTGATGCCGGTTTCAATATCGACAGCAAGACCATGGCCGAGGATTTCAACAAATATTGGGCAGCTTCGGCGGGTCTTGAACTGCGTTGGCGTTCACCCATGGGTGATCTGCGTATTGCCTATGGCCTGCCGCTTGTGCAGGACTACGATGGCGAAATGGAAAACGGCCGTCTTGAATTCAGCATGGGGCAGTTCTTTTAGCCGCTACCGTCCCTTTCGAAGTGCATAAAAAAAGAACACTGTCGAACAGTGTTCTTTTTTTATGCAGTGTAGCCGATTGATGTTTATACGCGGGCTTCTTTGGCCTTTTTAGTGCCCGGCAGGGCGAAGAGCACGCTGATGGCCTGATTTTCAGTGATCCCGTTGGAGCGCGCCAGAATGGTTTTACGGTCAATGGAAGCCGAGATGAGTTTATAGCCGAGACTTGGCTCGGCCACAGGCAACATGGAATAGACAGCTCCCTCAAAAATGCAGTAGGGCTCGTCCTGAAAGAGCACATAGTAGACTGTGCCCTCATAGGGATTCGTTCCTGGTTTGCAGGACTCTTCAAATGTGGAAAGAGAAGAGCGCGCTGTCGCCGTCCGTGCGATTTGTTTCCAATTGGCACGATCTATGGAAAAATCGTCTGCTTTCACTGTGGTATCCTTTGGCTCAAAAGTCGCATCAGAGCAATAGAGATAAAGAAAAAAACGAGAGAGATTCTTCTGAAGCCATTTATGTAAGTATAGCCCAGGCCAGAAAAATTGTACAGGAAAATGTGCCATTTTGCCATGCAGCCGTTTTGCCGTTGTCTTGTGCAGCTTTCCTTGTCTTCAGCGCGGAACTCGTTTAGAAAAGGTCTTGACGTGAAAACGTGCCAATTTGGCTTAGACTTAGGTTTTTATGCAAAAACACATTCTCAAGGAGTTGTCCATTGAACGCTGTCCGTTTGCAATGTCTTCTGCTCGTCTTCCTGGCTATGGTTTTTGTCCTGCGTGAACCGGTCTATGCCATGGAGAAGGAAAAAGTCCTGCTTGATTCCGACATGGTGGAGGCCTTTGACGATGGTTTCGCCATGCTTTTGCTTGCCAAATCGCCCAATATTGACCTTGTGGGCGTGACTACGCTTTCGGGCAATTCATGGGTTGAGCAGGGAACAGCCTGGGCTCTGCGTCAGCTTGAGGATGCGGGTCGAGGCTCTGTGCCTGTTGCGCTTGGTCTTGAATATCCCTTACGGCCCAATCGCCACGAACTTTTTGAGCTTGAACGGAAATTTGTCGGTCGCGGCCATGATCTCTGGACCGGTTCCTTTGGTCTTGAAAAGCCGGCAAGCTGGCAGGCAGCATACGAAAAAAGCTATGGCTGCAAGCCCACACTCAAGCCTGTGGACAAGCACGCCGTGAATTTCATTATCGATACCGTGCGTGCCAATCCAGGCCAGATTACCATCGCGGCCATTGGTCCCTGCGGCAATCTGGCCCTGGCCATCCGTATGGCGCCTGACATCGTCCCTCTGATTAAACGCGTGGTCTACATGGGTGGATCGTTTTTTCAGCAGGGCAATACGACGCCTGCCGCGGAGTTCAACTGGTATTTTGATCCTGAAGCCGCCCGTATTGTCGTGCGCAGTCCTTTCAAAGAGCAGATAGTTCTGGGTCTCGATGTCTGCGAGAAAGTGATCTTTAGGCGTGAGCACTACGACAGACTCTTAAAGAGCATGGGCAGCCACCCTATGAGCAAAATGCTCAGGCATTCCTTTGCCGGGCAGTCCTTTGAAAAAAATGCGGCCTTTACCTTTTATGTCTGGGATGTGCTTGTCTCGGCTGTGATTATTGATCCAAGCCTGATTACTGAGTCTGTCGAGACCTATATTGACGTAAATGATCAGCCGGGTCTGTCCTACGGTCAGTCACTGAGCTATCCTGAATTGGCTCCCGTTGGAGCCCAAAAAGCGCGCATCGTTACCAGGGTGGATAGCGATCGCTTTTGGCAGATGCTGAATAATCCAG
>JAGADH010000088.1 GCA_017613715.1 Desulfovibrio sp.
TCAAAGTCACCTATTTTCAAGTTAGCTAGTTGGTAAAATTTTAAGATAAACTAATAACATTATCAATATTTAAGCGGTTCAATTGATAAAAATTCTTTAACTAGTTGATTTTATCCTGCTTTCAGGATGAATCCGCGGCAAACGTCGCTGCTTTGGCTACTCGTCCAAGGCCTGTGCATCAAAGTCAGTCAGCTCAACCAACGCAAGTCCATACTTTGACAAAAATTCATTGATCTCATCTTCTACATTAAAGCAGTATTCATCCAAAACTGGCTCATAATAGTCATCTCCATTAATATAATCACAAAAAGTATCATCTAACATTTCCTGCAAATATTTTTCGAAGTACTCAGCTAGATCTTCTTCTGCTATATACGGATTTTCTAAAATAAGATCTGAAACAGCGGCTTTCACCTTGCTTTTATCTTCAACCTTATAAATAACTGTCATATTTGCAGTATATTCAAAAGAAGTTTTAAATTTTGTGACCCAGGTAGCACTGCCTTCCCACTCAAATTCATGGTTCTTTTTACAAAAATCTTGGAAACCCTTACCTTTTTGCTTTTTAAGGGCAGCAAATGTCTTTGGTGCAAAAAGCTCCGTATAGAAATCAGCAAGCATACTGGTCGCCTCTGCATTCAAAAAACACTTTTCTGTAAGGATCTTGATCAGCTCTTGATGTTCAATTTTAGTATTTTCACTCGCGCCTGACTGGCCTTTGGCAGGCAGAAGAGAGAGTAATTCTGTAGGAATTTTAGCAGCAAGTGAAACCAAAATATGCTGAGCTAAAACTTGAGAATGGTTGTTATGAAGCAGTGTGGTATAGACAGTCCACGCTTGCGACTCAAGAAAAGAAAGACCATGGGCTACTATAATTTTAGTCACATCTTCAACAATGGCTTTATAGCGTTCTTGATCTTTCGTATGAATAGTATGCATAGTATTTGACCATTTTGATTGTTTGGACAAGAATTGGCAAAAAGCCTGGAAAATCACAAGGAAGGCGATGGTTGTTTGCTCCTTTTTGCTCTCAGCTCCCCGTAGCTTGCAAGCAAGCGAGCATATGCCTGCGAGCCTCAGCGTAGATGCCAGTATCAGGCAGAGGCTTAAGAATATTCAGGGCATGGCCCTGGTCAATGAAACGCTTTTTGCTTGAGGCAAAATTCAGGTCAAAAATCCAGGTGGCCAGAAGCAGACGGAAATCATTGACCGAGAGCAGATCCCCATAGGAGGCTGTGGCATCGTGGAGTGCTGCGAAAATAACCTCTCTACTTGCCAGAAGCGGATCATCCGGCAGCTGTAGCACAACCGTGGGATTATACGGACGCTTGGCCAGATGTCCGTCGATGACACGCAGGATATCAAGCTTGTCGGCATCGCGAACCACGCGGGTCACAAGGTCTATTGTCGCTTCAAGATGCCTGGGCAGAGCAAAGCGGTTATGGAGGCCAACCGCTGCCATGACAAGATGGCGCAGATCACGGCTTTCCTGCGCAAGACAGCCTGTCGCCTTAATCAGACGCACGCCAAAGAGTCCGTGGTTCACGGATTCACGGTCTTTAAACGTGCGGTATCTGAGGTACTGCTCAAAGCGGCCTAGGTCATGGTAGAGGGCCGCAAGCAGACAAGCCCGAGCCACATCAGATGGAAAGTCTTCTTCACCGACAATGACGCGGGCATTGTCGAGAACCCGCTTTGTGTGCTCAATTTTGAGATCAATGGGACCTGGATCCTCGTGTTCAAGACTGCGTTCATGAGCAACATAGTCCGCAAACCAGGCCTCGTGTTCGCTAATATCTTGCATAGGCACCTGAAAGGTTTTTGACAACCTGAGAGCAGCACGTAACAAGTCGTAGTCTGCGCCAAGAGTCAATGTGAAACAAGAAAAATTTGTATAAAAGCAAGGAATAATCCGCTTAAAGTAGAAAAAAATGAGATATCAATGTATTAATCAAAAACTAGCTTAGAATATAAGCTCGTTTTTGTAAAATTTTCTAAGTGATGCTCATTTTTGAATAACAATTCTCCATCTTTTTAAAAGCCAGAACTGATTATGGACTGTGGCATTACGGCAAGCCAGATGAATCTGTAGGACCGAAACCTGTCGGAAGAGGCCAGGTCTTGGCCGCCCCTTTGCAAATGATGAGTGAAAACGCCCTTCAACAAGCTAAAATCCATAAAAAAACAAATGCTTATAGGACAAATCAGCACACTCTGCCCTCGTGCGAACAAGAATATTTCTTGCGAGGGATTTACACAAGGGTGTGCTTTTGTATATCCTACTATCATAGTCAAACTTTACTTGGAACGTGGCTAGCAAACTCATTCTTCTTCTCAGCATGAGCCCTGATAGCTTTCCAAGAGGCGTTGAAAATAGCTCAGAAACTGCGGCCCTTGTCTGTGTCTGTATCTCGTCTTTGACAGGGCTTTCTCCACTCTTGCATCAGGGGAAGGGAGTAAACGATATGCCAAACCGCAGAATGTCGGAAAAAGAACTTCTCGATTCTCTGGATACAGCCCTCAGGGATAATCACATTTATCCGTGCTATCAGCCGCAGATCAACCACAGCACCGGTCGCATGGTCGGCGCGGAAGCCCTGATGCGCTGGAAAAATCCCGAATACGGTATGCAGTATCCCTCGGATTTCATCCCCCTGCTGGAAAAAAATGATCAGCTCTACCGGGCGGATGTGCATATTTTTGAAACGGTCTGCGTCTTCCTGAGAAAATGCATGGACGAAGGCCTGCCGCTCATGCCGATCTCGGTCAACATGTCGAGATATGACATTTACAAGCATGAATACGTGGATGAGATCGAAAGCCTGCGCGTTAAATACGCTGTGCCCGTCAAATACCTGCACATTGAAGTTACGGAATCGGCAGCCATCGGCGGCATGGAACTGATGAAAGACGTCATCATGCGCCTACACAAGCACGGTTATCTTGTCGAGATGGATGATTTCGGCAGCGGCTATTCTTCGCTGAACATCCTCAAAGACCTGAATGTCGACGTCATCAAACTGGACATGAAGTTTCTTTCCGGGGACATCGGCGGCCGCGGCGGCATCATTCTCAATTCCATCGTGCAGATGGCCAAATGGCTCGGAACGCCTGTCATCACTGAAGGCGTGGAGACCATGGAACAGGCCGAATACATGAAAAGCCTGGGCTGCAACTACATCCAGGGCTATTTATACTCAAAGCCCCTGGAAGAGAAAGCTTTCATCGAAAAAATCGGTCAGATTGAACATGAGGCCATGAGCCCGGCCATGGAATTCATCAAAACCGTGGATGCCGGCAAGTTCTGGGATCCGACATCCATGGAAACCCTCATCTTCAGCAACCTTGTGGGCGCGGCCGCCATTTTTACCTATCGCAACGGCGAGATGGAAACCCTGCGCGTCAATAAGAAATACCTGCGTGAAATCGGCATGAACATGACCGAAAAGGAAACGCTGACCATCCGCCCCTGGGATCACTTTGACGAAAAAAGCCGGCAGATCTTTGAAGACACCATCCGCAGAGCCATTGAGTCGGGCGAGGAAGAGTCCTGCGAGACCTGGCGCAATATCTGTTCCAAGTCCTGCGGCAATGACAAGGTTTGCATCTATACCGAGATGCGGGTCATCGGCAGCGCCGGCGATCAGCACCTGATCTACGCCATGGTGCATAATATCACCAATGAGAAAAAACTCTTTGATGAAGTCTTCAATAGCGAGCGCCGCTTCCGCTTTGCCAGCGAACAGGCCAATGTCTATGCCTGGGAATATACGGTGGCAACCAAGCAGATGCGGCCGTGTTTCCGCTGTATGCGCGACCTGAACCTGCCTCCGCTGCTTGAGAATTATCCCGAGCCCGCCATTGAAGCGGGAATCTTTCCGCCGGACTACGCGGATATGTACCGTGACTGGCATCGAAAGATTGCGGCTGGCGTGCCGCATCTGGAAGCCGTCATTCCGCTCACGGTAGGCAGAATTCCCTTCATCGTCCGCTACACCACGGAATTTGACGAAAACGGCCATCCCTTGAAGGCCTACGGTTCTGCAACGCTCGTCGTGGATAAGGAAAGCGCTCCGAAGCCTGCTTTAGGCAGAAGACATGTACGGCTGCCTGCCCGTCTCAGGAAAAACTGCGCGAAGTAAGACCCAAGCGCCTTACTCAAAAACCAGAATAGACTCCCTTGCCCAGACGCCCCAGAAGGACGCCTGCCTGCGTGGCCAAAAAGCCCAAGACAAAGCGTCTATTTGGCAAAGCGTTCCAGATAGCCTGCAGCAAAAACGAAAAGCAAAAGCAGGGGCAGAACCCAACGCAGATAGCCACGAAACCAATGCGGCAACTTGAGCCCTGAACCCCGATTGACTTCAGCGATGAAGTTCTCCCAGCCCCAGCCGCAGCGCAAGCTGCAGAAAAGCGTGAAAAGCAGCGCACCAAGGGGCAAAAGATTGGAGCTGACGAGAAAATCCTCCAAATCCAGGATGGTGGAATCCCCTCCCAGCGGATGCATATCGGCAAAAACGCTCCAGCCAAGGGCACAGGGCAGTGAAAGCAGCCAGAGCAGAACACAGTGCAGCAAGGCTGCCTTGGGACGCGAAAGGCCAAAGACATCCTGCGAATGGCAAATGATGGTCTCAAAGACGGCAATGACCGTCGAAAAGGCAGCAAAGGTCATAAAAAGAAAGAAGAGTGCACCCCAGAGATTTCCGTGCTGCATACTGTTGAAGACACTTGGAAGCGTCATAAAGACAAGGCCAGGTCCACTGTCCGGGTTGACGCCAAAGGCAAAGCAGGCCGGAAAAATCAAAAGACCGGCCAGAAGAGCGATCAAGGTGTCGAGAAAAGCTACCCAGAGTGCTTCTCCGGCCAGCGATTTTTCCCTGGCATAGTAACTGCCGATGGTTGTCATGCAGCCCATGCCGATACCAAGGGTAAAAAAGGCCTGACTCATGGCCGCATGGCACATCTCAAGGGGATCTGCGGCAAGAAAACGCTGCCAGTCGGGGAGGAGAAAATAGGCCAGGCCTTCCCCGGCCCCCGGCAAAAAGAGAACGCGCAGCACAAGCAAAAGGAGCATGAGAAAGAGGCCGATCATCATGATATTGACGATACGCTCAACACCGCGCCTCAGCCCAAGAGCATTGATGCCAAAGCAAAAGACCGTACATACGCTCATAGCGACAATCTGACGCTTTTCATCACTGAGCAGCGCACCAAAAAACGTGCCGCTTGCCCCGACATCAAGCCCTGTCAAAGCTCCCTGGGCCATGGCCAGACAGTAGACAAGCATCCAGCCTGAGACTGTGGTATAGAACATCATCAAAAGATAGCAGCCAATGAGCGAATACCAGTTTAGGCTGTGCCATTGTGTGCCCTGGGGTTCAAGGATGTGAAAGGCTCGGCCCATCGAGGCGGCTGAGGCCCGACCCATGGCAAATTCCATGATCATCACAGGCAGCACGGCCAAAAGAAAGACGAGGTAGACGAGCACAAAGATGCCGCCACCGTATTTCCCCGTGATAAAAGGAAAACGCCAGACATTGCCGAGGCCAATGGCGCAGGCCGCGGAAAGCATGAGAAAACCAAAGCGGGAGGAAAACGTCTCTCGCGATTGCTGCGGGTTTGTCACGATAGTATCCTGATCTGCCAAAAAATGCCGAAAAAAGCTGCCAAGGCCCTGCCACTACTCCGTAAGTACTGATGAAGGCCGTATCTGCGACATACGTTCACTGATCTCCCAGGCCTGACGCAGACCCTTCTCTCCCCCGTATTCGGTATAAATGCGACGGCAAAGCTCCAAAGCCTCAAGGGCCCGGTCGGGATCCCAGCGCACAAGATCAAGCGAAGTGCAGAGTTCGCTCAATTCCCTGGCCAGGGCCAGAGCGCCCGGCATCTGACGTGCCTGCAAGAGGATTTGCGCCTGAGCCAGACGATAGGGAAAAGCCCGGGCGAGAGATGCCTGCTGGCTGCGCAGATTGTCGAGCAGATCCAGAGCCTTGCCCAGCTGCCCCTTGGCCGCAAGCTGCTGGGCTGCCTCAAGACCGTCAGGCGCCTTAGCGTTTTGAGCCTCTGCGTCATCAGCGCCAGAACGACTAAGCGTAGCCAGCCAGGTCGTTGTCTGACTATCGGCAAAGGGCGTGCCGTCGGCAAAACGCAAAGTCTCAAGCCCCGGAAAACGCTTAAGAAAAATGGCGCATTCTCCCTGCAGGGCACCTAGGACCGCAGCATGCGATGAGCCAAGCTGCGCCAGGGCCTCCGCCGCCAGGCGCTGCAGATCAAGCCAGAACGGCGCCGCAAGACAAAGCTCTTCACAGGCCAAAAAAGCCGCCTGCGCCCGCCCCTCACCGAGATCATGCTGGATGAGCGCCTTCTGCTCCGAAGCCGGTGCCGGAATCATGGTGGTCTGCTGCTCGCTTGCCGGCAGGCTGCGGATTTTTCCCCAGGCAGCCAGTCTGCGCAGCTGCAGATAGAGAGGATTGGCCGTATCTTTAGGCTGACCAAAGCGCACAAAATCAAGACAGAGTGTTTTAAACTGATCAAGATTTTTTTCGAGATCCTCACCAAAGACTGGCAAAGGAGCTCCTGCTGGCGTCACGGGCTCAGCCGTATCGGCTTTTGCAGCAATACTCTCTGCCTCGGCTGGCTCGGCTTCTGCCGCTTTTTCCTCGGCCTTTGTGGGAATACGTGCCACTTTTTCACGCAGATCCCGCAGCGGCGGGTAATCCGGCAGGACCTTGGCCAGAGCCTCATCCAGGCTCTCCAGCGCCTGCTGCAGGGACTCAATGCTTGCCGCTGGCTGTTCTTGCTCTGACTGCCAGGCTGTCACAGATTCCTCAAAACGCTCACGCCACCAGTCCAGGGCATTGATACGCGCCCGCACGCGCTTAAGCTGCGGAAAGCCGTTCTGCCAGAAGCCATCGGTAAGTCCGGCCAAAAGTTTGATACCAGCAATGGCTCCGTCCAGGCCGTTTTCGTGGATGAGCGCAACCGCCAGATAGCTCGCTGCCAAAAAATCCTTGGAAAGATCCTTGAGGACCAGTGAACTCTTAGCGATGACCACTCGCCAGTCACAGACTGCCCGTGTCACGGAACCCAGTTTTTCAATTTCAGCGAGCAGTTCAGTATAGGGGTCATCATAGCGTGCGTCGTGGCCTGCCGCTTCCTCGGCAGAGATAGGTGCAAGATAGTCCGCCCATGCAAAATCCGCCATACTGCCTCCCTGGACCTGCGTTCAAACGTCAAAAAAAGGTGCCGTAGCTTCCCGGAGAAGTTGCGGCACCTGCGTATGAAGGCCTGAGCCTTAATTTTTGAGACTGTTGATGGGAGCCGGAATGCGCCCGCCAAAAGCCATGAAAGCCGAGCAGTCACCCTTGGGCACAGGCAGAATGGTAGCACTGCCCAAAAGGCCGCCAAAGGAAACCTCTTCGCCCACACCCTTGCCGGGCACGGGAATGACACGCACGGCCGTTGTCTTGTGATTGATCATGCCAATGGCCATTTCGTCGGCGATGATGCCCGAAATGCTGCTGGCCGGGGTATCACCTGGTATGGCGATCATATCAAGGCCAACGGAGCAGACACTGGTCATGGCCTCAAGTTTTTCCATGCCCAGGCAGCCGCTCTTGGCTGCCGCTTCAATGCTCGAATCTTCGGAGACGGGAATAAAGGCGCCTGAAAGACCACCCACGGACGACGAAGCAAAGGAACCGCCCTTTTTCACGGCATCGTTCAGCATGGCGAGAATGGCCGTACTGCCTGGGGCTCCGATGCTCGAAAGCCCAAGACTCTGAAAGATCTCTCCCACACTGTCGCCCACAGCAGGCGTTGGCGCCAGCGATAGATCGGCAACGCCAAAGGGTAGCCCCAGCCGCTGAGCCACCTCATTGCCGATGATTTCACCCACCCGTGTCACTTTATACGCCGTACGCTTAATCACTTCAGCCATATCAAGCAGCGAAAGGGCCTCACCCTGATCGTTGCTGCCGCGGGCCACAAGGCGGTCAATGGCCTTGCGCACCACGCCGGGGCCTGAGACGCCGACATTGATGACCACATCGGGCTCACCCACACCAAGGTAGGCTCCGGCCATAAAGGGCACATCCTGGGGGATATTGGCAAAAACCACAAGCTTGGCGCAGGCAATGCCGCCCTGCGCTTCCGAGGCTTGGGCGCAACCAAGAATTTGCCGGCCCATCCAGGCCACGGCGTCCATATTGATGCCGGCCCGTGAGGAGGCCACATTGATGGAGGAGCAGATGCGCTCAGTCTGCGAGAGCGCGTCGGGCAGGGACTCAATGAGAGCCCTGTCGCCATTGGCAAAGCCTTTTTCCACGAGCGCGGAATAGCCACCCAGGAAATCAACGCGCGCTTCCTTGGCCGCCCAGTCCAGGGCCTTGCAAACCTTGACCATGCCCTCCGGCCCGAAAGGCGCCGCCACCACAGCGATGGGACTGACGCTGATGCGCTTGTTGACCACAGGAATGCCGTACTTGGCCCCGATCTCATCGCAGACCGGCACGAGCTGCGAGGCATAGCGCGCAATTTTAGCCTGCACATTGGCGATAAAAAGCTCCAAATCGTGGCTTACACAGTCAAAAAGACTGACACCCAGGGTGACGGTGCGCACATCAAGATGCTCATTGCGCAGCATATTGAGGGTATTGGTCACTTCTCTGTCAGAAAGCATGAATTGCTCCTCGTCTCTCGTTGCCCAACGGTCCTGCCGGGACTGCTATTGATCCTGCGTCTAGAAAGTTCCGATACGGTGCACGGCTTCAAAAATATCTCTGTGCTGCACACTGACGCGCAGGCCATGGTTCTGCCCCTCGCAGAGCAGCTCCCTGCGCAGTCGGCCGATGTCCACAGTGTCAGGCACCATGATCTCGAAAACAAAAAGCGCATGGTCAGCGCCACCTTCGCCCAGAAAAGCCCGCAGACTTTCGATATTGACGCCGTGGCGTGAGAAAACCCGACTCATGGCTGAAATCTGCCCCTTGCCATCCTTGCCGTCGGCACTGACCACATAGGGCTGACAGACCAGATTGCTGCCCCAGGTGCCTTCACAGGAAGGCCTGACAATCAGGGACAGATCAACGCCGGCTTTTTCAAGCCCAAGCGTCAGACGCTCCTGCAGCTGGGAGAGCGAAAGATCGTCGGCCACCTCAACCATAAAGATGCCGGCAAATTCTCCCTTGAGCAGACTCTGCGTTGCCGCAAGGATATTGCAGTCGGCCTCGCTCAAAAGCGTGCTGACCGTGGAAACGACGCCTGGGCAGTCGCGCCCGAGAAAAGAAACCGTACATTTTTGCATGGATCTCACCTTTTGCTCAGAGACTCACGTGCCTACTTGAAAAAAGCCGTCAGGCCAGGCTGATGAGCGCAATTTCACTCGCAACGCCCAACCGTACGGGAAAACCCGACCACAAGCCCGTGCCGGGGCAGACATAGAGGCGCATGGCCTCTACCGTATACCAGCCGCGCAAAAAACCGCGGTTGACTCTGGCCACAAGTCTGTCAAGGCCAAGACACTGCCCACCGTGGGTGTGACCCGACAATTGCAGATCCGCATAGGCCGCATTCTCCCGGGCCCGATCTGGACGGTGATCAAGCAGGAGGCGTACGGCCTTTTGCCCGTGCCAGGGCATACCGGCAAAAACCACCGAGGCAGGCTGTCTTTTACGGTGAAAAAAGGTTCCTGCCTGTTTATCGTCACGTCCGCCAAGAACCAGAGTTGCGCCGTTATAGGGAAGAAGCACAGCATTATCGTGCAGAAAATGGATGCCCAGACTCTGGTAGAGCTGCATCCAGCCCGCATAGTCGCTGTAATATTCGTGATTGCCAGTGCAGGCAAAGACGCCAAGCGGCGCGGAAAGCTTGCCAAACAAGCTTGCCACCTCCCGTCGCGTTGCGCCATCGGCTGAGTGATAGCCAAGCTGACCGTCAGCGAGATCGCCTGCAAGACAGATCAGATCGGGTTTGGCAGCCTGAATCTGCTCAACAATGCTGCCAGCCCAGGCCAGACTGGTCAAAGGACCGATATGCAGGTCACTGAGCAGGGCAAGGCGCAGTCCCTTGACTTGCTCTGGCAGATGGGCAAGCTCGACCTGGTGTTCGCAAAGCCTGGGAATGGCTGTACCTTGGGCAACGCCCAGGGCACCTGCGGATAAACCAAGGGCCGGCACCGAAAAGAGCATGCTCTGCCCAAAAAGCCCTGTGAGACATTGTCTGCGGCCAGGATCAGGCGGCTTTGGCCGACGTGAGCGCCAAAGCCTCCCGATGAAGCCCAGAAGCCGCACAAGGTCATGCCCAAGCAGACAGAAAAAAATCACGACCAGAGCCGTGAGCGCCGCACTCTGGCAGAGCAGGAGCACGTAGGGGATATCTGGTCCTGAGAGCCCGCCAAAGAGCAGCTTATTCAGCGTAAACTGCTGGGAAATGAGAAAAAAGCCACAGATGCCCAGCATGCGCAGGCCAAGCGAGAGATTGCGCTTCTGGCCAAGCCACAGGGACAGCCTAAGCGGTGGCAAGAGCAAAAGAAAAAAAAAGACTTTGAGCATGCCTAACGCGCCTAAATGCTCGTCCCCGTACTGCCAAGACCGCCGCTTCCGCGCACGGTCCTGGAAAGCTCAGAAACCTCCACATAGTCCACGTCAGGCACCGGCACGATCAGAAGCTGCGCAATGCGCTCGCCTATGGCATAGTCACTGGCACCGTTGTCAAGATCACGGAAAATGGCCTTGATCTCGCCGCGGTAATCGGCATCGATGACGCCCACGCAATTGGCCAGAAGATAGCGGGTCTTGAAAACCGAAGAGCGGGGAAAAAGCAGACCGACATAGCCAGGAGGTATTTCCACGGCCAGGCCTGTGCCGAAAAACCAGCACTTGCGCTGGGCATCCCAGGTTTTGGAAACCGCCGTGAGATCATAGCCTGCGGAGTCGCTGGAGCCTCTGAAGGGCGCCTGCGCTTCAGGGCAAAGACGGGTAAAACGGATCTGCATACGCTCTCCTGCCAGGTGCTTTCCTGCGAGGCTCAATTGACAGGAGAAGCAGGGCTGATATCCTAAACAAGATGCCAGACAATGACGAAAACATGTCAAAGTCCTGGAGTATAGCCAAGGCCCTGCTTCTGCGTCAATGATCTCACAGGCAAAAAATCGGCCCTGCAGCCTCTGCCAGGAACACAAAGCTAGCAAGACCAAAGACACGATCAAAGAGCGAGTAAAGACCATGCAGCTTCTGCAAAAAGCCCGTGCGGCCGGCTGAGCGGCCAAAATTGCTCCAGGGTCTCTGGAGCATCTTCTGTCGACCCTTCGTCCGCAAGCTCCGGCCCTTGAAAAACGCCTTCTGGCAGGCCGGGCCCGCAATGAAGACGCCTGTGTGCTCTCTGTACCGCAGGACATGGCCATTGTGCAGACTGTGGACATCCTTACGCCCGTGGTCAACGATGCCTATGCCTTTGGTCGCATTGCCGCCTGTAATGCCCTCTCTGACGTCTATGCCATGGGTGGCAAACCCTGGTGCGCCATGAATATTGCCTGTTTTCCCCAGGACTGGCTTCTGGACGGACACGCAGAAGAGCTGGCTCGCCTGCTCGCGGGCGGTCAGTCGGCCCTGGATGAGGCCTCTGCTCTTCTGGCCGGCGGCCACAGCATCGACGATCAGGAAATCAAATACGGACTTGCCGTGACCGGCATCATTGACCCTGCCCATATTGCCAGTAACGACAAGCTTACGCCAGGTCTTGTGCTCATCCTGACCAAGGCACTCGGGACAGGTATTCTCGCCACAGCCCTCAAAGCCGGCTGGCCTGGCAGTGAAGAAAGTGAAGAGGTCATCACCGCCACCTGCGGCCGTCTCAACCGCTTTGGCGGGCAGGCCATTCATGACTTTCAGCTGCCGGCAGCCACTGATATCACGGGTTTTGGCCTGGCAGGCCACGCTCTTGAAATGGCCCAGGCCTCCAAGGTTACGCTTGCGATCAGCTCAGGCAAAGTCCCTGTCCTGCCCCATGCCCTTGACTTTGCAAGTGACGGCCTGATTCCGGCCGGCGCCTACCGTAACCGCAGCTTCTGCGCCTGCCATCTGCAAAAGCAGGCAGAGGTTGACGACCTGCTTGAACTGCTCCTCTACGATCCGCAGACCTCTGGCGGACTGCTGCTTGGGGTGCCTGAAGACAAGGTTCAGCCCGTCTGCGATTTTCTCACGGCACACGGAGACCTGGCCGCCGTCATTGGCCGCGTTCTTGCTTGTGACGGACATGGCCCGGGGATCAAATTGGAGCCTTAGAGCCAGACTTTGCTATTTCCTGCAGAAAGTGAGCAGCCAAAAAGACCTCTGCCAGAGCCAAACGCTTTGGACAAAATCTCTCTCTGCTTTTCTCAAAGCTTAGCTTTTGCCCCCGAAACGTTCAGCCTGGACTGCCTAAGCCAGAGGCCTCTGCCGGGGTAGCTCCTTTGAGCCCTGGGCCCCGTCAAAAACGATGTTTTTTCTTGGCTTTCCCTCGCAAAAAGGCTATTCTCCCACTCTCCTTTTTTTATTGCATCAAAGCCCCGGGGGAGGCGGTTTTTCGCGCAAAAGGCCATGAAGGAATATCGCGACCACTATTTTCTCAAAGCCAAGCAGGAAAATTATCCGGCCCGTTCGGTCTACAAGCTGCAGGAAATCGAAGCCAAATTCCATCTGCTCTTTGCCGGCGCACACGTTCTCGATCTGGGAGCCTGCCCGGGCTCATGGTCGCTCTGGGCGGCAAAAAAGGTCGGCAAAAAAGGCCGTGTGCTGGCCGCTGATCTCCATACTCCGAGCGTCGAGTTCCCGCCTGAAGTGCTCTTTCTCAAGGAAGACGTTTTTGCCATCTCCCCGGCTTTTGCCGAACAGCTTGAGCTTCTTGGCCCTTTTGATGTGGTCTTAAGCGACATGGCACCCAAGACCACTGGCACGCGCTTCACCGATCAGGCCCGTTCCTTTGATCTCGCCTGGCAGGCGCTGGATGTTGCCCAAAGCCATCTCAAAGCGCAGGGGCATTGCGTGGTCAAGATCTTCATGGGGCCGGATGTACCAAAAATTCTTGCCCGCATGCGCACCCTTTTCGATTCGGTCAAGACTTTCAAGCCCAAGAGTTCCCGGGCGGAAAGCAAGGAAACCTTTCTCATTGGGCTCACTTTTCAAGGGCAGAACGTCTCGTCCTAGAGCCTGTCCCGGATCAGGGCAGAATCTGCCCTGGACACACGCTTAACCTTTTTTGCGGAGGAATTATGTCAGGTCACAGCAAATGGGCCAATATCCAGCACCGTAAAGGCCGTCAGGACGCCAAACGTGGCAAGGTCTTCACCAAGGCAGCCAAGGAAATCATCATTGCTGCCAAAAATGGTGGTGACCCTTCCGGCAATCCGCGGTTACGTGCGGCCATTGCTGCGGCCAAGGCCGTCAATCTGCCCAAGGACAAAATTGAAGCGGCCATCCGCAAGGGTACCGGTGAAGATGCCGGCGGTGATTTCATTGAATGCTTCTACGAAGGCTACGGACCGGGCGGCATCGCCATCATGGTGGAAGTGGCCACGGACAATAAGAACCGCACCGTGGCCGATGTGCGCCATCTTTTCACCAAGCATGGCGGCACCATGGGTGAAAATGGCAGCGTGGGCTGGATGTTTGATCGCAAGGGCGTCATCACCGTGGACAAAGCCGCCTACGACGAAGAGGTGATGATGGAAAAAGCCCTGGAAGCCGGAGCCGACGATGTCATCGACGACGACGATGTCTGGACCATTCAGACAGCCATGGCCGATTTCAACACCGTGCGCGAAGCGCTGGAAGCTGCGGGCGTAGCCATGCAGTCAGCCTCTCTGGCCATGGTGCCTCAGAATCTCGTGGCCGTGGACGCCGAGCTTGGCGCCAAAGTCCTCAGACTGATGGATGCCCTGGATGACAACGACGATGTCCAGAACGTCTACGTCAACGCCGACTTCCCCGACGATATGCCGGAAGACTGATGCCGCTCACGGTTATTGGCATTGATCCCGGCTCACAGCGCACGGGCTGGGGGGTCGTGCGTCAGCATTCGGGCGTGCTCTCCCTGGTGGAATGCGGCATTATCCGCACCACGACCGAAGAAAACGTCTTTTCCAGGCGTCTGGCCATGATCTATCAGGAGCTGACCAGTGTCCTCGACCGCCTTAAACCTCAGGAAGCGGCCATTGAAGAGGTCTTTGTCGCCCAGAACAGCAAAAGCGCCCTGAAGCTCGGCCAGGCCAGAGGCGTGGCCGTAGCGGCCTGTGCGGCACACGCCATTGCCGTACACGACTATGAGCCCACCCTTGTCAAAAAGACGCTGGTGGGCACGGGCCGGGCTGAAAAAGAACAGGTGGCCTTCATGGTGCGCACCTTTCTGCATGTGCCGGAGGGCATCAGCTGGGCTCTTGATACCTCTGATGCCCTGGGCCTGGCCATCTGCCACCTGTCGCTGCGCAATTCGCCGTTCAGATAGCCCCATGAAAAAAGTCACCTTGCGGTGACTTTTTTTTGCAGAAAAAGCGTATTACTTCTGCAGCAGCGTTGCCTTGCGAATGACTATGGGCGAAATAGGCACATCCTCATGCATGCCCTTGGAAGTCGTGGCCACACGCTCAATCTTGTCGACCACATCCTTGCCCGCAATCACCTTGCCAAAAACGGCGTAGCCAAAGCCTGTATCGGTTGATTCCTTATAGTCCAGAAAAGCATTGTTAGCGGTATTGATAAAAAACTGTGCCGTGGCCGAATGAGGATCTGAGGTACGGGCCATGGCAATGGTGTACTTTTTATTGTGCAGCCCGTTATTGGCTTCATTGCGAATGGGATTCTTGGTGGGTTTTTCCTTCATGTCCGCTTCCAATCCCCCGCCTTGAATCATAAAATTGCGGATCACGCGGTGAAAAATACTGCCGTCGTAATGGCCGGCTTTGACGTAGCGCAGAAAGTTCTCCGTCGTCATGGGCGCATGCTTGGGATCAAGCTGCAGCGTGATATCACCCATACTGGTTTCAAGCTTCACCACCACAGCCGCCTGCGGTGCCGCGTAGAGCTTGGAGGGAGCAAAGGCACTCAGACACAGAAGCAAGAACAGGCAAGAACGCAAAAAAAACGATAAACGCATAGACTCTCCTTGCGGGGAAGACCCCAAGACATGGTACAAGACCCCGAAGGGCCCAAAAGCAGCGCATTGGCGCTGTGCGCTCTCTAGCACGAGGGCAAATCTTGCGCAAGAATTGCAAACAAAGTCCACAGGCTGGCAAGGAGGCCACGGTGCAGCCACTGTCTTTTTCCAAATGGGATCCCGCCGGCAATACCACGCTCTTTTTTCCCGACAACGCTGTCGATAGGTCCCAATGGGCCTCCCTGGCAGCTCACGCCCTCAAAAGTCAGGCTCTTTGTGCTGAACAGGCTGGCTTCATCGATCCAGAGGGGCGGAGACTCTGCATGGCTGGCGGGGAATTCTGCCTCAACGCCACCCTGGCCTTTGGTGCACTGCTCGCACGCCGTAAAGCAGCAATGCCAGGCGACAGCGACGGTCGTAGCTATACAGCCCACGTGACGGTTTCCGGCTGGCCCGGCAGCATTTTTCTGACCTCACGAGGCAGTTCATCCACCTGGCATGTTCAGGCCCAGATCCCTCTGCCGTCTCAGCCCTGCACGGATCTTGGCGAAGGCCGCTGCCTGGTCAGGCTTCCCGGCATCAGCCATCTCCTGCTTGAGCGCAGCCAAAACCCCATTGCCTCGGATCCTGAAAGCGCAGGCAAAACCATGAACGAACTGCGCAGCCGCTATGAACTGGAAAACGAGGCCTGTGTTGGTATCATCTGGTGGGAAAAAAAAGCGCAGACACTGCTCATGACACCTCTGGTCTTTGTGCGTGAAACCGCAACCCTGGTCTGGGAGCAGGCCTGCGGCTCGGGTTCTCTGGCTCTGGCCCTGGCACTTGATCGGTCTCAGGGCCTTAAGGCATGTTCGCTGCAGCAGCCAAGCGGCGCCTTTTTGCATGTCACCCTCAATGCTTCAGCCCAGTACGCTACCGTTGCCGGCGAAGTGCGCCTTGTGGCCGAAGGGACCTACTGGCCAGGCTATCACGTCTTCTGAAGCCCGGCGCAAAAAGCCAAGAAATGGAGCTGCTCTGCCTGCCAAGCCGCTTTCGCTGCCCTGATGACCACGCTCAGAGCCCGCCAGGGCTCAGTCCTGCCCCAGAGTCCATGACAGGCCAAAAGCCAGGCTTGCAATGGCCATTGCGGCTTTGAAGAGGCAGCGAGCCCAGGCGAGCTTGTTTCACAAATGAAGGCGGTCAACAATCTGTCGAAAGATCACAGCCTCGCTTTTGAAAGGTCCAGCCAGCGTCATGCTTTCGATGAGATCCTCTTGCGACTTCACGCTCAGCTTCTTCGTCTGGGCTTTGACAGCCTAGAAATACTACGTTTGAGGCTCACAATGCCATAAAAAAAGGGCATATTCTAGAAAAAAAATCTAAAATATACCCTATTCAACGCA
>JAGADH010000014.1 GCA_017613715.1 Desulfovibrio sp.
AGGATTGCTTCTGGTCTTCCTGCTGACTTTTTGGGCAAGCCTGCAGGCAATGGCTGCTGAGACCATTTTGACGGGTAAGATCCTGTGTACGGTGATGCGCTCGGAACCCATGCCTTTTCATGCCCTTATCGATGAGATTTGCGTCAAGCCTGGCGATGCCGTGAAAAAAGGGGAAGCGCTTTTGCGCTTTCATCTGCAGAGTGAAGCAGAGCGCGTACTGCAGAAGGAAATCACCCGTGGCAGTGATACGGAAGAACTGCGCGGGAAAATTCTCGAGCTTGAGCGCGAGCAGGCACGCATGGAAGCGCAGTGTAAGAAAAACCGTCAGTTGGTGGCTTCCGGTCTTGGCTCCAGGCAGGCTCTGACACGCTTGGAAAACGAGGTCTCAGCCATTGTCGAGCGCATCGGTCTTTTGCGCAAGACCATCAAGAAGGCCGAAGAGACCTTTGCCGCACGTCTCAAGGAGCTGGAAAAGTTCTATCAGGTGCCTTTGACTGAAGGCATGGTCCTGCCTGAGACGGGTTTGATCATTCCTTCGCCCATTGATGGCTACGTTCTTTCCGTGGCGAGCATTTTCCCGGGTTCGCTTCTGCCTCAGGGTGCCGAGCCTGTGGTGGTCGGTCCTCTTGATCCCATGCTCATTCAGGTGCCGGTCTATGAGGGCGAATTATCTGATATTGCCGAAGGCAAAACCGTGAAGGTGGAGATCCCCTCGCTTGGCAATAAGCAATTTGAAGCCAAGGTTACGGAAATCTCCTGGGTCTCCAACGACATGAACGTGGATAAGCCCTCGTACTTTACCGTCAAGCTGATGATTCCCAATCCCAAATTTGAACTGAAGCCAGGCTTTAAGGCCGTGGTGCGCTTTTGACTCTAGCCTTTATCTGCTAGCGCAATGAGCCAAGGTACTGGCGATGAAGATCAAGGATATTCCCAAGCGTTTGGGCTACATCCTGGGTGCCCAGTGGACACGCGATCTTTCCTGGACCGTTTTTACGATACTTTTGGCACGCTATAGCCAGGAGATTCTGGGGCAGATTGTTCTGGCTCTGACCTATGGCTATCTTGTCAAAACCGTCGTTGACGTTGGCCTGAACGACTATTTGCTTTCCTCGTTTTCCCGTGGCAAAGATCATCCCAGAGCCCTGCTTGGCGAGGTCAGCTGGCTGAAGGCTTGCGTGCTTTTGCCGGTCCTGTTTTTTCTCTGGTCTATCACTGGCCAGCAGGACTATAGTCTGACCCTGCGCCTCATTGTGCTCTCCATTGCCGCAGGTTTTGGTCTTGATGCCATCTGCGATTCTTTTTTTGCCCTTTGTCAGGCCAGAGGCCGGCAGGATGTGGAAATGCGCATCCGTATCCCGGCGGCGCTCATCGGCATCGGCTTTGGCATAATCTGTGTGCTCTTGAAAGCCTCCCCCCTTGTCATCGCTATCTATAAGCCCATCGAATCCGTCCTTTGCCTCAGTTTTGCCAGCTATGCCTTGCACCGCAATCCCTTCCACGGTTTTGGCTGGTCACAGCTCAAGGATCTGGCCAGGAAAATGAAAAGCGGCCTGATCTTTACGGGCATGGCTGTCTGCGCCATGTTCTACAATAAGATCAATGTGATTTTTTTGAAACGCTATGGCGGGGATGCCGAGGTAGGCGGCTACGGCGTTGCCTGGGAGATGGTCGAAGGGCTGGCCACGCTGGTCAGCGGAGCCTTGCTTGGGAAAGTCATCTTTCCGCTCCTAACCAAGCTCTGGCAGGAGAATAAGGCCAAGTTTCGCCGACTTGCCGGGCAGACGGCGCGTTCTCTCTGGGCAGCGGCCTTGCCTGTGATTTTTGTCATCTGTGTGGAAAGTGACCGCATTCTGCCTTTCATCTATGGTGAGCAGTTCCAGAGTGCTGTACCGGCGCAGCGTCTTCTGACGCCCTGTCTTGCCACAGCTTTTTTGCACAATCTTGCTGCCTACGCCATGATTGGTATGGGGCGCCATGTGCTGCTCTTTTTCTTTTATCTGAGTGGCCTTCTCGTCAATATTATCTGCTGCTTCTGGCTTATTCCCGCTTCACCACTTGCCGGCTGTGCTCTGGCTCTGACCATCACCAAGGTCTGGGTGGCCATTCTGACGGTGAGTTTTTTTCAGGTTAAGGCAAGGCCCATGCGTGCTTCAGAGTGGCTTCTGATGCTTTCTGCTGCCCTGATAAGCTCTGGGCTCTACTTTCTGAGCTTGCCCTATCTGCCAAGGGAAGGCGCTGAAATCTTAGGCCTTCTGCCCTTGCTGGCACTTCTTTGGAAGTGGCGTCCGCCTTCAGCTTTTGAGCGTGAGGAAACCGGCACACGCTGAGTGTTTCTGTTTGTCATAAGGTCAAAGTCCGAGGCTTGTGCTCGTCACAAACTCGGACTTTTTTCTTGTGGGTAGCTCAGCTTTTAGCTTTTGATAAAATTGAGTCTATCGCCTCTGCGTAATTGGCAAGGATTGCTTTTTCCTCAGTCGAAATAACCATGGCTACACGATAGAGCTTATGGCTTTGAAAACTACCGATGCCATAGCGATTGATTTTCATTTGTTTGATTGCTGCTTGTAATGCTGCTTGGGCATTCAGATTTGGCTTGGTACGTTTAAATTCAATAACCATATGGGTTTTGCTTGTGAGCAGCTCAAGGTCAGATCTTCCCTTGAGTGTTGTTCTTTCTTTGCTTTTCTGCAACTCAATCGCCTGCGGCAGTGCTGCATAGATAATGTCACGCACAGACCTTTCATCATTAAATATATTGCCATCGTTTGAAACACAGTCATTGAGAATAGCGTTAAAGATGCTAATTATAGAGTTAAGATCATTAGTATCAATATATTGAATTAAGCGATCAATATTGCAATAATTTTCAATATCAGGATGAAGATCTCTGGCGGCCAGCTGTAATTGTAAGATACTATCTTCAACCTCTGTATTTGGGAAGATTAATTCTGCTAGCTTATGTGTTTTTTTGCGTATGGTAAGATAGCCAGTTTGAAAGAGTAGAATGTCGCTAGGAATTTTTGTGATTTCGTAACGTTCTGAAAGCTGATCTTCAGAAATAAATAGACTGCTACCTTCGTAATTGAGTGGATTAAACGTATCGTTAACTTTTAGATACTGCATGACAAGAGAAGAGGTACCAGCCGATTTAAACCAATAATTTTTAAAGCCTTTTTTGGGGTATTTAAGAAAGCTAAGAACAGACCAGGGGTTGTAGATTGTTTTACTGGCGTTCAGAGAAAATTGAAAACCATCATAATACTGTGCCATCCTTTCATACACATCTGATGTACTCATATTAAGAGCTGTGGCTGCATTTTCGACATAAGGAGCAAAAAAATTTTCTATATCTGTTTGTGTGAAGCCTAGGAGTTCATTAACATCATCATCAAGGCTTATATCTATAAGATTATTGAAGGCGGAAAATATAGAGACGTGGCTTGCTCTGGTTATTCCAGTTATAAATATCAGGCGAAACTTTCCTGTATATAATTTGATAGCAGAATAAAACAAGTTTAATGTATTTATTATTTCATTTAACCTTTCCGGATTATCAAGGTTGTGGGTCAAGGGAGCGTCATACTCGTCAATGAGTAAAACAACACTGTTATTGCTTAGCTTTTCTGCAATTTCATTGATAATAATGTTGGGGCCGCGAATTCCTAGTTCGTCGTACGCTTTTATAGTATTGACTAGGCCAAATTGTTGAAGAATAGTAGCTACGAGATCGCGTTTAAAATTTTGAGAATTGGTGCTGTCAAGATTGGAAAAATCAAGATGAATAACTTTATAGGTTTTATCATGCCAGTTTTTTTCAATCTCCAGATGGCGAAAATGACGTAAACCATCACGAAAGAGGCTTTTTAAGGTATTGATGAGGAGAGATTTGCCAAAGCGTCTTGGGCGTGAAAAGAAAAGAGGCGTCGTTTGCTTGGCAAATTGTTCAATGAGCTTTGTTTTATCCACATAAATCATATGCTGATCTTGAAGAGCAGCAAAATCAGGATTGCCTAAGGGTAAACGCTTGGGGCTTACGGCTATGCTTGGCATGGGATGTCCTTCTGGACCAAGAGTGAAAGCTTAAGAAACGTTGGGAGCTTTGAGTCGCAGGCATGCGGGAGTCTTTCCTGGAAAGGCCAGTTGCTTCCAGGAGAGCCGTGAAATGCTCACGCGACAGTCCTGGCGCTTACGCTAAGCCTGTCGGCGGCCATGTGTCGAGCTTCGTGTTTGGAGCGGTATTTGGGCAATCTCAGTTTTCGAAACGAGCTTTCAGCTGTCCGCAGGCAGCATCAATGTCCTGGCCCTTGCTTTGGCGTACAATGGCCGTCAGATGATGGCTCCAGAGGGCTTTTTCAAAATCGAGAACTCGTTCAGGGGATGGGGCCTGATAGGGGCCATTGGTGGCATTGTAGACGATGAGGTTGAGCTTGCCATGTACGCTGTGCACGATTTTCGCAAGCTCATGGGCTTGGGAGGGAGAATCGTTAACATCGCGCAGTAAGAGGTACTCAAAGGTGATGTGTTCACGATTTTTCAGAGGATAGGAACGCAGGCACCTAAGCAGTTCATCCAGGGGGAGCCTGGCTGCGCGTGGCATGATCTTCTCACGCAGGGCCTGATTGGGGGCATGCAGGGAAACGGCAAGATAGGAGAGACCTGCTGCACCTAGTTTGGCCAGACCGTCTTTGATGCCACAGGTGGAAACAGTGATTCTGCGAGGGGAAAAGGCCAGCCCGTGGGGGTCGTTTAAGATCTCCAGGGCTTTCAAGAGTTCCTGGCAGTTCATGAGCGGCTCGCCCATGCCCATAAAGACGAGATTGCGCAGGATAGGGTGATCTGGGCGCGTATCACCTAGGTAGTCACGGCCGATGAGCACTTGGCTTAAGATTTCGCCGGCTGTCATATTGCGTGTGAAGCCGGACTGGCCTGTGGCGCAGAAGGTGCAGGCCATGGGACAGCCAATCTGGGAGGAAAGACATTGGGTCCAGCGGATACGTCCTGCGTGGTCTTCTGCAGGAATGAGCACGGTCTCAACACGTGCACCGTCCCCAAGCTCAAGGAGAAATTTGGTTGTGCCGTCCTGACTTTTCTGGATCGTAACTATCCTTGGCCAGGGAATGGACGCTTTTTGTGCCAGAAGTTCACGTGTTCTGAGTGAAACATTGCTCATCTGGGCAATGTCGCGGACAAGTTTCTGCCAGAGCCACTGAAAAATCTGCTGCGCCCTGAAGCGTTTTTCACCAAGTTCCCGGGCGAGCCAAAGAGCAAGCTCTGTTTGATTGAGCTCAAGCAGACTTTGCATCAGCTCTTGAGCGTTTGCGCATAGCGTTTGACAAAGGCCACAGTGCTGGCGTAGTCGGACACTTCACCCGCAATCTGCGCCTTGAGCAGGGCATCGCGGATGCTGCCAACCTGAGGCCC
>JAGADH010000089.1 GCA_017613715.1 Desulfovibrio sp.
CGCTGCCGTTGACACCGGCAAAGGGCTTTTCGTGCAAAAGACAGAGAAAGCCGTGTCGCGGCGCTATGTGGCGCATCATGTTCATGGTCAGCATATTGTGGTCACAGGCCATATTGGCGTCTTCAAAGACCGGCGCCAGCTCAAATTGACCGGGTGCAACTTCGTTGTGCCGTGTTTTGCAGGGAATACCCAGTTTGAGCAGCTCGTGCTCGAGATCCTGCATAAAGGCGAGTACGCGTTCGGGGATGGCGCCGAAATAGTGGTCGGCCATTTCCTGGCCCTTGGCGGCAGGAGCACCCAAGAGCGTGCGTCCGCAGAGCAGAAGATCGGGCCTGAGTGCGGCTAAATTGCTGTCCACGAGGAAGTATTCCTGTTCAGCGCCGACCATGGGATGGACAAAGCGGGCCTGGGTATTGCCAAAGAGTCGCAGAATGCGCAGAGCCTCTTTGGAAAGGGTCTCAATAGAGCGTTCCAGGGGAATTTTGCGGTCCAGGGCCTCACCGGAATAGGCATAGAAAAAGCTTGGAATGTGCAGGGTTGCGCCATAGGGTTCATCGATGATGAAGACCGGCACGGTAGGATCCCAGGCAGTATAGCCGCGTGCCTCAAAGGTGGAACGCAAGCCCCCCGAAGGAAAGGATGAGGCATCGGGCTCACCGGTGATGAGCATTTTACCGGAAAAGGCACTGATCACATGGCCTTTTTGGCTTGGCGTGAGAAAGGCATCGTGCTTTTCTGCGGTCAGTCCTGTCATGGGCTGGAACCAGTGGGTATAGTGGGTAGCCTTGTGCTCAATGGCCCAGTCCTTCATGGCATTGGCCACCACATCGGCTATGGCGGGGTTCAGTCTGCGGCCTTCTTCCACGGTATGTTCAAGTTCGTCAAAAACAGCCTTGGGGAGGCGTCTGCGCATTTCATCAAGGCCAAAGACGTTAGCGCCAAAGATTTTGTCGGCCAGAAGACCGCGTTCCTCGTCTGTGGCCGCCCGGCGGGCCTGGGTGGCATAAGCGTGACTGACAGCCTGTGCGCGTTGAGAAAGCATGGGAACTCCTTGCGTAAAAACGTGATCTAGAGGGCCGCATTGCCGCGTTCGCCTGTGCGAATGCGAATGGCATCCTGAACATCCGTGACAAAGATTTTGCCGTCGCCCACATGTCCTGTGCGCGTGGCCTCACAAATGGCACTGATGGCTGCCTCGAGTTTTGTGTCGTCAAGAACCACCTCGCAGGAAAGCTTGGGCAGAAAATCCACCTGCATGACGTTTCCCCTATAGACCTCGGTGTGCCCCATCTGGCGGCCATAGCCAAAAATTTCTGTGTAGTTCATGCCAAGGATGCCAAGATCCTGGAGCGCCTTACGCACAGCATCCAGCATGCTCGGTCGAACAATGATTTGCAGTTTTTTCATCGTCTATACTCGTGACGTTTGCGTCCCAGTCCTCTTTACAGGCTGTAAGCGCGTTCATTGTGTTCTGAAAGGTCAAGACCCACATGTTCGGCATCGGCATCAACCCTGAGTGGCATGATGCGGGAAATGCCTGCCAGCAAGAGACGGCTGACCAGATAGACATAGCCCCAGGTGGCCACAACGGAGATGGCCTGCACCACAAATTGCCAGCTATTGCCATAGAGCAGTCCATTGACATCATTGATGGCTGCACTGGCAAAAAGGCCTGTGGCTAATGCTCCCCAGGTGCCTCCAAGACCGTGAATGCCGACAACATCCAGGGCGTCGTCGTAGCCGGCACGGTTTTTCAGAAGCACACCGAGATAGCAGACCATTCCGCCAAGAAAACCTGTGAACATGGCCCAGATCAGGGGCAGATAGCCTGCACCGGGGGTAATGGCCACAAGACCTGCCAAAGCACCTGAGATCACACCAAGCGTTGTGGGCTTGCCGGTCTTGATCCATTCCATGAGCATCCAGCCGATGATGCCGCTGGCCGTGGCCAGATGCGTTGCCAGAAGAGCGTGACCTGCCAGTTCACCACTTGTGAGGGCGCTGCCGGCATTGAAGCCGAACCAGCCAAACCAGAGCAGGCCTCCGCCCAAAAGTGTCAAAGGCAGATTATTGGGGGCAAAGTTGCCGATTTTTTGGCGGGGACCAAGAACCTGGGCTGCTGCTAACGCTGCGGCACCACTTGCCATGTGCACAACAGCTCCGCCTGCGAAATCAAGGGCTCCCAGTTTGGCAAGCCAGCCGCCACCCCAGACCCAGTGGGCCATGGGGCAATAACAGGCAAAAAGCCAGAGGCAGGAAAAGAGCAGCATGGCTGAAAAGCGTATGCGGCCGGCATAACTGCCAGAGATCAGTGCCACTGTCAGCACAGCGAACATACACTGAAAGGCCATGAAGACGGTGTGAGGGATACTTGGCGCGTTGGCATGGACACCGTGAGTGACGTTGTTCAGGCCAAAATAGGAGAAATCACCGATCAGGCCACTGATATCGCCGCCAAAGGAGAGTGTGTAGCCGGCAATGGCCCAGAGTACTGTGATGACACCAAGACTTGCATAGCTGTACATACTGGTGGCCAGAATATTTCTGGCCCGTGAAAGCCCTCCGTAGAAGAGAGCCAGAGCTGGTGTCATGAGCATGACAAAGGTCACGCAGATGAGCATAAAACTTGTGTCCGCGACATTCATAGCAACCTCCTTGAACGGCTGCCTTAGAGCAAGGCCTGTGCCACAGCGCTCGCCAGGAGGTTTGAGCCAGAAAAAGCGCGGCTTTGCGGGCTCTGATTTGCTAACGCCGCTATCCAGCTCAAGAAAATAAAGAACAAAATTGTTGTTTTGTTGTTCGAAGTCTTGCTCAAATAGCCACTGACCGAGGCTTTTTGCTGAGAATGATCAGGCAAAGCACGGTCAGCCAATTTTTTACAAAATTGTCATTTTACATTTTTTGCGGCTATGGCTGGGATTGGGAGCGATACTGAGGGGCTTGCTGAGAAAAGAGACAAAATTGTCATAAAAAAAGAGCCATGCAAGCAGGCTCTTTTTTGCTCTCAAGGAGATGATCGATAAAGGTCTTGGGAGAAGGCAGCTGCAGCAAGCGTCGACTGCTGCTTTTTGCCCACGCTTTGGCTTGTGATTACGACATGGTTTCGCTCGGACTGTGCTCTTTGAGCAGGCTCTTGATGGTCTGGGCATCGGGTAGTTCATGACAAAAATTGTTCACAATGCGCCCAGCCTCCATGACAGTCAGCTGGGAGGCCAGCCGGCAGGCCTGACGGGGATTGTGCGAGACAAGCACGATGGGATAGCGTTCGCCAAGTTCTTTGAGCAGCTCCTCAATACTTGTCGCTGCGTGTACATCAAGCGATGCTGTGGGTTCATCCAGAAGCAGGATGGCCGGTTCAAGGGCCAGGGCACGGGCCAGGCAGAGCCTTTGCTTCTGTCCGCCTGAAAGATTTTCGGCAGATGTCTCAAGCCTGTGAGCGGTTTCCTCCCATAGACCTACCTGACAAAGGCAATGACGGATACGCTGCTTGATTTCCTCTGGCTGAAGTTTGCGGACAATGCGCAGGGGCAGAGCGATATTCTGGGCAATGCTCAAAGGGAGCACATTGGGTGTCTGAAAGACCATGCCCACGAGGCGACGAATTTCACTGAGCGGGCGTGGAGCCGGAGCATTGTCTTGCGGGTAGATATCTTCAAGGCCCTGGCCCAGATCAAGGCGTACGCGGCCGCGGGTTTTGACCTGACCAAGTGTTTCATTCAGGCGATTGAGGCTGCGCAAAAGCGTAGTCTTGCCGGAGCCTGAACGCCCCACGAGCACACTGATACCTTTGCTTGGCGCAGAAAAATGGACATCGTTGAGGATGATGTCCTCACCAAAGGCCAAGCTAAAATTTTCAACGAGCACGGCCAGCTGCATGGAAGCCTTGCCTTTGCCGCAGATAGCGGCGTTCTAGAAAATGCGCTGTCAGCACAAGCAGTACGGAGAGCAGAAGCAGCAGCAGTGCTGCCCCGAAACCGCGTGCCAGTTCCTCTGTGTTCTGGTATTCACCGGCTGTGTAGTAGATGGCGAAAGGGAGAGCTTCAAATTTGTCAAAAAGACCGGCTGGAAGCCCGGCATTGGCCACAGCACCTGTCAGCATGATTACGGCTGTGTCTTCGGCGGCCCGCGCCAGGGCGAGAATCAGACCCGCGGCAATGCCTTGCGAAGCCTGAGGGATGAGAATTTTTGAGATTACTGTCTTCTTGGTCATACCAAGGGCAAAGGCTGTGATGCGCAGATCCCTGGGCAAAGCACGCAGTGCTTCGCAAGAGCTGCTGACAATCACAGGCAAAACAAGCAGCGAGAGGCAGCCTGCTGAAAGCAGAAGCGAGGTATTGGCATTGGGCAGAAAGGTCTGACGCAGAAAGACAATCAGCGTGAAGCCAAAAAGGCCCATGACAATGGATGGCGTGCCAGCCAGAATATCCATGGCAAGTCCAATGAAGGAGGCTTTGCCGGGACTTGCGTATTCAGCAAGATAGATGCCGCAGCCAAGACCGGGGAGAAAGGCCAGCGTCAGCGTCAGCAGCACCAAACACAGCGTTCCGGCACAGGCAGGCCAAAGGCCGTCCCAGACAGGCCTCTGCCCGAAAATGGCTTGAAGTGGCGGTACATCGCCAAAGAGCAGAGATAGCGAAAAGGTGCCAAGACCCCGTTGCAAAAGGAATATGAGCAGGACTGCGCAGACAGCCACAAGGAGCAGCGGGGCAAGCCGTAAAAGCCATGGCAGAGGACTTTTCATGAGTGAGTTTTTTGATCTTTTGCCGGGGCAAGCCTGCGCAGCACGAGTGTTACGGCGATGGTTGTACAGAGCAGGCATAAGCCGGCAGCAAAGAGCGAATTATAGGCCGCTCCGCCAACCTCGTTGGCGGTAACCAGCGCCATGTGGGCAGAGAGGGTGCGTGCGCTTTCGGTGAAACCTGTGGGCAGTTTCGGGGCATTGCCTGCAAGCATGAGTGGCAGGAGCGTATCGCCGCAGGCCCGCCCAAAACCCAGAACTGCAGCCTGGATCAGAGTCTGTCGGTTTTTAGGCAGCACGCAGTGACAAAGCAGCTGATAACGTGAAAGGCCAAGGGCCAGAGCGTGCGGACAGAGTGCGTCGAGACGCTGGCTAAGCCCGCTTTCCATGACGAGTACCATCGTGGGCAGAATGAGCAGGCTGAGCATCAGCGTTGCTCCGAGCAGGCACATGCCTGTACCGCCAAAGGCTGTGCGCAAAAGCGGCGTGAGCAGAAAGACTGCCGCAAAACTCAGGACAACGGTCGGGACCGTGGTCAGCAGGCGGATAAAGATCCCAAAGCCCTTTCTTGCCGAGGCCAGCGCCTGCGCTTCTTCCGTCAGATGCCAGATGACAATGGCCAGCGCCCAGGGAAAACCCAGGGCAAGGGCAGAAAGAGCGAGCAGAACTGATCCCGCACACATGGGCAGAATGCCGAAATGGCCTTGATACGGCTGCCAGACCCATTCAAAGGGGGTATGTGACGAAGCAAGCAGGGCCGGCAGAGCCGCAATCACGATCATGCCGCAGAGAGCTACGACGGCAAGGACAGCGAGAAACGTCGCCAGCCTGATCCAGAGACTGGCCTCGCTGTCCTTGTCTTGTCGTTTTTGTGCCGCTCGATCACTTTTTGGCATACGGGATATAGCCGGCCTTGATGATCAGAGCTTTGCCATTGTCTGAGAAAATGTAGTTGACAAAGGCCTGCGTCAGTCCCTCGGGCTGCCCCTTGGTGTTCATGTAGAGCAGGCGGGTTACAGGATACTCACCCTTGGCTGCAGCCTCCTGGGTCGGCTGCTTTTGGTCAATGGCAACACCCTTGATGGAGGCATCAAGGTGACCGATGCCCACATAGCCTATGGCATTGGGGTCTCTGGCAATGGCGGTCTTCATGGCGCCATTGGAATTGACCACATTGGCGCTGTCTGTGGAGCTTGCCTTGTCCAGTGCCCGACTTTCAAAGGTTTCACGGGTGCCGCTGCCATCTTCACGAACATAGAGGCTAATGGCTGCATCATTGCCGCCAAGTTCACGCCAGTTGGTGATCTTGCCGGCGAAAATATCCTTGATCTGTGCTTTGCTCAGGTTTGTGACGTTATTGTTGGGATTGACGGCTACAGCCACGCCATCAATGGCAAAGGGAAAGCTGACAAGACCGTACTTGGCGATTTCACTTTCCTTGAGAGCTCGACCGGTATTGCCGATCTGTACAAGGCCTTCACCGACTTTTTGCACGCCAACACCTGAACCGCCACCGGTGACGGTGATGCGGATCGCGGGATTGGCCTGCATGATCTCCTGGGCCGCGCCTTTCATGACAGGAATGTGGGCTGTTCCACCGGCGATATCCAGGGAACCGGAGAGTTTTTTAAAGGGGTCGAGCGGGTCGGCCAGCGTAGACTGAGCTGTAAAGAGCAGGGCTGCGCAGGCAAGGACAAAACTTTTGGCAGGAAGAGTGGACATGGATCCCTCCGCAATGAGTGGTGAATGGAAAAAGGCCACAGGCTGCAGGCGGGGGGATACTGAAAAGACAGGGAAACGTGAGACGGGCCAAAGCCCATCAGAAGAGGGAAGACATCCTGCCCCACCCGAGCAGAACACGTCAGGTGGCGCCGGAAGGCCCGCAGATAACACGTCGGGCATTCTCCTGAAAGGATGCTCGAAAAACGTGGCTCTGGTGCGGGGCTTTGCTTGAGAACATGCGTTAAGTGTAGAGTGCTGACGAATAATCGTCAAGATGCGGATGACGTTGGGTCAAGAGCTGCTTTATGTCTGAAGTCCTGATAGTTCAGCTGATATTTGCGCATTTTGTAAGCAAAAATGCGCGGCGTGAGACCTAGGAGCGTACAGGCTGTACGAATTCTTCCACGGCTTTGTTCAAGCGCCTGGATCATGGCTGCTTTTTCCAGCTGTGCCAGCCTTGAGGGCAGGTCTCCCCCCTGATTGGTCAGGGCTTGCTCCTCAGGGCTTTGGCTGAGCAGAGTCGGCAGGTGATCCTGGGTGATGAGTTTTTCCTGGCCAAGCAGGAGCACAGCGCGCAGCAGAACATTTTCCAGCTCACGCACATTGCCAGGCCAGGCGTAACGCTGCAGAAGGTCCATGGCTTTGGAGGAAATTCTCGGCGGGCTTGTGCCATTCTCGTGGGCGAATTTTTTGAGGAAATGCTGGCAGAGAGGAAGAATATCTTCGCTGCGTTTGCGTAAAGGCGGCAGGAAGATGGGAAAGACATTGATGCGGTAGAAGAGATCCTGTCTGAAACTGCCCTCGGCAACCATCTGCAGAAGATCACGATGCGTTGCTGTAATAAAGCGTACATCCACACTGAGCGTTTGGCTGCCGCCGACGCGTTCGAATTGCTTTTCCTGCAGGACTCTGAGCAGTTTCGCCTGTGTTGTCAGGGGCAGTTCACCGATTTCGTCGAGAAAGAGCGTGCCTGTATGGGCCAGTTCAAAGCGGCCTTTGCGCTGACTCTGGGCGCCGGTGAAGGCACCTTTTTCATGGCCGAAAAGTTCACTTTCAATGAGCTGCTCAGGCAATGCGGCACAGTTTAAGGAAATAAAAGGTCCCTTGGCCCGTGCGCTGTGCGTGTGCAGGGCACGGGCGCAGAGTTCCTTGCCTGTGCCAGACTCACCCTGCAGCAGCACCGTTGCCGAGGAATCAGCCACTTGATGGATGAGCTGGTAGACATTTTCCATTTCACTGGACTGACCGATAAAGCCCTCGGGTCTTTTGGAGGCCGACCGGTGACTGTCCATGCGGCTTTGCCATTCCATGGCAGCGTGTGCAAGCAGGCTTGCGGCAATTTCCAGCATCTGGATAAAAACCGGCCGCGTATCTTCGCTGTCTACGGATAAAGCACCCACCACCTGGCCATTGAGCATGATGGGGACACAGCAAAAGCCAATGGCTTCCCGGCTGAGATCGCGCGCGCCTGTTCTGTTTAAAAAACGCGGATCAGAGCGCACATTGGAAACAGCCATGGATGTTCCGCTTTCAACGACGCGCCCCGTGATACCTTCGCCTCTCTGGTAGGTACCGAGTTTCCGTTCGCTGGCCGTGATGCCATAGGATGCTTCTGTGCGGATCTCGCCGCTTTCGGGAGAGATCAGGGTGATGGAGCCGCGTCTGATGGCAAGATGTTTTGCCATCAGCTCAAGAGCCAGATCCAGAGCCCTGGCAATATCGTCAAAGCTGTGCATCAGCTCGGCCAGCTCATGCAGCATCTTCAGGCGGTCTTCGGCCTTGGGAAAAGGCTTTTCTGACATCTTAGGGCTTCTGCTTGGACGGGGCAGCAAGCTCTTTTGTGGGCTGCGTATTGGGCTGATGACTGTGCGGCGGCAGCATCAGATAGCTTGTGACATTGACTACACCATCCACTTTGCGCGCTGTTTTGATGGCAATCTTGCGTTCCTGTTCATTGCCTACCACGCCAAGCAGCACGACTCTGCCGGCATTGATTTCTGTATCCACACGCGTGGAGGAAAGATCCTTGGCGCCGATCAGAGCTGTTCGCAGACGGCCTGAGAGGATGAAATCGCTGTCAGCGTTTTTGGCGGGCGTGAACCAGTGACAGGTCACAGAACGGGGATTTTTGCTTTGTGCAATGGCCTGAGCGCGTTTCTGGAAAGATTCGGGCAGTTCACCCACCAGAAAGACATGCTTATAGTAGCTGTAAACGGAGATGGAGAAGCCCTTGGCAAAGTCCTTTTTCATCAGGGCAGACTTGATATTGGAAGCCAGCGCTTTGTCCTGGCTCATGGTGTCAAGCAGGCGTTTGTCATCGAGAATGCCGTAGGCGCAGCCATGGAGAAGGAGAACGGCAAGGAGAAGAAGGAGAACGGGAAAGGGTCTGGTATGCATGGCTGGCTCCTTATTGTTCGGCACGAATAATGCGGGCACCTACAGCATTAAGCTTTTTTTCAATGTGTTCATAGCCACGGTCAAGATGGTAGATACGGCGCACGTGTGTTGTGCCGTGAGCCGCAAGACCGGCCAGGACAAGCGAAGCGCTGGCCCTGAGATCACTGGCCATGACCTGGGCGCCGATAAGGTGCTGCACACCACGGATCATGGCTGTATGCCCTGAAATCTTGATCTGTGCGCCCATGCGGATAAGCTCTGGCACATGCATAAAGCGGTTTTCAAAAATGCGTTCATCCACGATGCTGGAGCTTTGGGCAATGCACATCATGGCCATAATCTGGGCCTGCATATCAGTGGGAAAGCCGGGATAGGGCTGTGTTTTGACATCTGTTCCGTGCAGGCCGGCCTTGCCGCATTGGGCGAGTACGCCCTCATCGGTCTGTTGAATGTCCATGCCGAGCTGTTCAAGGGTATTGATGACCGTTTCCAGTTCTGCATAAGGGCAATTCTGCACAAGCAGCTTGCCGCCAGTGATACCGGCAGCTGCCAGAAAGGTTCCTGCTTCAATGCGGTCGGGCATGATCGTATAGGTCATCCCTTCAAGAGAGGAAACGCCTTCGATGGTGATGATGCCTGTGCCTTGTCCCTGAATCTTGGCCCCGCATGAGCAGAGGAAATTGGCAAGATCGACAACTTCAGGCTCGCGTGCCGCGTTTTCAAGAATGGTCGTACCCTGGGCGAGCACAGCGGCCATCAGCAAATTTTCCGTACCGCCAACCGTTGGCATGTCAAAGACAATATGGGCGCCGCGCAAGGTGGAGCATCGTCCCACGATGTCGCCGCCTTCAAGATCAAAGTGGGCACCCATCTGTTCAAAGCCTTTGAGGTGCTGATCCACGGGTCGTGCACCAATGGCGCAACCGCCTGGCAGCGAGACCCTGGCCCGTCCAAGACGTGTTAAGAGTGGTCCCAGGCAGAGCACCGAAGCCCGCATGGTGCGCACGAGATCATAGGGAGCCTCAGGCACAAGATGGCCTGGTTCTGTTTGCACCACATGGCCTTCAATTTCACAGCTCACCCCCAAAAGCCGTAAGAGCCGGATGGTGGTTGTAATATCCTGCAGATGCGGAACATTGAGAAAGGAAAAGGGGGAGTCCAGGAGAATGGCGGAAAAAAGAATGGGCAGAGCGGCGTTTTTAGAGCCACTGACATGAATTGTGCCGTTCAGTGGCACACCACCTTCGATAATCAGTTTATCCATGTGATTGTTCTCTTGGCACAGGCTTGTCGTGAGTCGTGACGACAAAACCAGTACAGGGCTTTAGGTATGCTACAAGGGGGCCATTTGGCTTTTTGCAGGGATCGTTTATCTTCTCAGCCGTTTGCGCTCCGGCTCACGGAAAAAGTGCTTGCCAAGGCGTGGAAAGAAGTATATTTTACAAAACCTGTGGCGAGAGTAGCTCAGTTGGCAGAGCACCTGGTTGTGGCCCAGGGGGCCGTGGGTTCAAGTCCCGCCCCTCGCCCCATTTTTTTGTCCGCGTTTGCGGACTTTTTTTTAGCCTGGAGCGTACTGTGAATATCGCCATTGCTGGAACAGGTTATGTCGGCCTTAGTCTCGCTGTACTCCTTTCGCGTCAGCATGCTGTGACTGCGGTAGATATTCTCCCCGAAAAAGTGGAGATGATCAAGAGCAAGAAATCACCCATTGTTGATCGGGAAATTGAGGACTATCTGGCCAATCAGACGCTCAATCTTCAGGCTACACTGGATGCGGAAACGGCCTATAGCAAGGCTGATTTCATCATTATTGCGACACCGACCAACTACGATCCCACAAGCCAGCGTTTTGACACCAAATCCATTGATGCTGTGCTCAGAATTGTTGCCAAGGTGCACCCAGAAGCCACCATTGTCATCAAGTCAACGGTGCCTGTGGGCTATATTAAAAAGACCATGGCGCGTTTCCCGGAGCTGCCCTATATGCTCTTTTCTCCAGAATTTTTGCGTGAAGGGCGGGCGCTCTACGATAATCTCCATCCATCGCGTATTATTGTTGGTATGCCTGAAAACTGCTCAGAAGAGCTCGAACGGCGTGCTGCTGACTTTGCTGCCATTCTCCAGCAGGCAGCGCTTGATGAGAATGTGCCGGTGCGTCTTGTGCATGCCACGGAAGCTGAATGTATCAAACTTTTTGCCAATTCCTATCTTGCTTTGCGCGTAGCCTATTTCAATGAACTGGACAGCTACGCCGAACAGTATGGCTTAAACACGGCTGAAATTATCGAAGGTGTCTGCCTGGATCCGAGAATTGGCACCCATTATAATAATCCATCCTTTGGCTATGGCGGATATTGTCTGCCCAAGGATACGCGTCAGCTCAAATCCAATTTTGCTTTGACCCCGGCCGATCTTGTGCCGGCCATTGTCAGTGCCAATGAAACGCGTAAGAAATTTATTGTTTCGCGCATTCTTCTGCGTAAACCCAAGTCCGTGGGGATTTACCGTCTGATCATGAAGGCCGGCAGCGACAATTTCCGTCAGTCAGCCATTCAGGATGTGATGCGGGAATTGTCCGAGATAGGTCTGCCGATTTACGTCTATGAGCCCATGCTCAAGGGGCAATTGCCGGAAGAATATATTCTCCTTGATGATTTGGAGGCTTTTGCCGCCAAGTGTGATGTCATTGTGGCCAATCGTCTGAGTGAAGAGCTCGCTCCGTACAAGGACAAAGTCTATACGCGAGATCTTTTTCAGCGCGATTGATGGCGAGTTATGGTTAGCAAAAAGCCCCTCCTGCGGAGGGGCTTTTTGTTTAGAGCCGCCAGAGATCGAAGCCTGCCTTCTGACAGGCAGTTTTATCGAAGAAGCCCTTGATATCCATAAGTATTGCAGGTTTTTGGCTGAACATGGCCGCAAGCTGCTCGAGCGAGAGCTTGGCGAAGTCCTTGTGAGCGACAGCGAGAATCAGGGCATCGAGCTTTTGCAGGTCACAAAGAGCACAAAACCTGATGCTATATTCACGCCAGGCATCATCGCTGTCTGCCACGGGATCGTAGACAAGGGGGCTGATGCCGTATTCCTGCAGTTCCTTGATGATGTCAATGACACGGGTATTGCGCGTATCAGGCACATTTTCCTTAAAGGTGAAGCCCAAAATGCCGATGCGAGCTCCGCGCACCTGTTTTTCCGCCTGAATCAGACGTTTGACACACATCTCGGCCACGTATTTGCCCATACTGTCGTTGATACGGCGACCTGCGAGAATGACTTCAGGATGACAGCCGATTTCTTCTGCCTTGAAGGTCAGATAGTAGGGGTCAACGCCAATGCAGTGGCCGCCCACGAGACCCGGCTTGAAGGGCAGAAAATTCCATTTGCTGCCGGCTGCTTCCAGCACTTCAAGGGTGTCGATGCCCATTTTATTGAAGATCATGGCCAATTCATTCATCAGGGCAATATTGATGTCACGCTGGGTGTTTTCAATAACCTTGGCCGCTTCGGCCACTTTGATGGAAGAGGCTCGGTGGATACCGGCGCTGACCACACTTCCGTAAACACGCGAGAGAAGCTCCAGGCTTGCCGTATCCGAGCCAGAGACGATTTTGCAGATGGTCTCAAGCCTGTGCACCTTGTCGCCGGGATTGATGCGTTCAGGCGAATAACCGACACTGAAATCGCGGCCAAAGGTTAAATGGCTTGTCTTGGCAAGCAGTGGTACGCAGATCTCTTCAGTTACGCCCGGATAAACCGTTGATTCGTAACAGACAATGGCCCCCTTGGAGAGATGTTGGCCAACAGTCTGGCTGGCTCCGATGACTGGCGCCAGATCGGGGTTTCTGTGACTGTCAATAGGCGTTGGCACGGCAACAATAATAACGCCTGCCCTGGCAAGATCGCTGGCATGAGACGAAAAGTGCACTGTGCACTGGCTGAGACTGGCATCATCGACTTCATTGGTGCTGTCGTGGCCGTCCAGCAGGGCCTGAACACGTGCCTCTTTAATATCAAAACCAATCACGTCGAAATGCTTGGAGAGCGCTACAGCTAGGGGCAAGCCGACATAACCCAGGCCCACAACGGCAACGCTTTTTTTCTTGGCAGCGAGATCTTCAAAACTGATCATCAGGTTTATTCCTTATTGCGAAAGAACGGTCCCTTGTGCTCAATCGTCATAGACGGACTTGGGAACTTCGAGCGGATCCTTGAACAGACGGTACATCCAGACCTGATAGGCAATGACAATGGGCACCATGACCACCACGACAGCGAGCATGATCTTGAGGGTCAGGGGGCTTGAGGCGCCGTTCATGACCGTGATGCTGGCCGCCGGATCAAGACTTGAAAGGATGATGCCGGGATAGAGGCCGCTGACGCCAAAGAACGTCGCAGCCAGGATAAAAAGTCCATGACAGGCCCAGGCCGACCAGACGCGGCCTGAGCTGAGCGTCAGGCGCGTGGCAATGAGCGCGCCCAGAGCCAGGACAGGCAGGGCAAAGAGGGCTGGATTAGCCACATAATTATCAAAGATATGGGTATGGCTCTTGGTCATCCAGAGAAAGATGACGAGCAGCAGCAGTACCAGAGGCCAGAGGAAATTGGCACAGGCAAGCGCCTTGAGCTGGAGCTGTCCGTCGCTTTTAATGATCAGCCAGAGAGCTCCGTGCAGCATAAAGACAGTCATAAAGAAGAGTCCGCCCACAAGGCCGTAGCTGTTCAAAAGGCCCAGAAGACTGCCGTGGAAAACGCCCTTGGCGTCAATGGGAAGTCCCTGGAAGAGATTGGCAAAGGCTACGCCCAGGAGCAGGGCGGGCACGAGATTGGCAACGAAGTGTACAAAATCCCAAAAACCGCGCCAAAGACTGTTTTCCACCTTTTCCCGGAATTCGTAGGAAACGGCGCGCAAAATGAGGCCGAAAAGCAGAATGAGCAGCGGCGCGTAAAGGGCACTGAACATTACGGCATAGGCCTTGGGAAAGGCGGCAAAGGTCACGCCGCCAGCAGCGATCAGCCAGACCTCGTTGCCATCCCAGAAAGGACCTTCAGCCGCGTAAATCACACGGCGTTCATAGTTGTTTTTGCTTAAGAAGGGGGCCAGCACGCCCAGACCAAGATCAAAGCCGTCAAGGACAAAGTAGACAGCCCAGAGCAGTGTCCAGAGGATGAACCAGATTGTCTCAAGCATGATAGGCCTCCTCGCTGTCTGAGCCCATGATGGCATACTTGCGCAAAAGATAGATGTCGAGCACACCCAAAAGCGTATAGAGGATGATGAAGGCAATGAAGGAAACCGAAACCTGGGTGGCTGCAAGGGGAGAAACGCCATCCTGGGTGCGCATTAAACCGTAGACAATCCACGGCTGCCGGCCGATTTCAGCCACAGCCCAGCCAAAAGCCAGGGCCAGATAAGGTAGCGGAATATTCCAGACAAGACAGGAGAGCAGGCGACTACTCATGGTTTCACGCTTTCTCTGCACAAAGGCCAGGAGAGCGAGAAGCACAAAGAAGCAGCCTAAGGCCACCATCAGTCGGAAGGTCCAGAAAGTTGCCAGCACTGGCGGACGGTCTTCTTTGGGAAAATCCTTCAGGCCCTTGATCTCGGCGTCCCAGGACCCATAGGCGATGAAGCTCATCAAGCCTGGCAGACCGATGGCTTCGACGCTATTCTCTTCCTTTGCCTCGCTTGGCAGTACCAGAAGATTGAAGGGAACATTCTTGGCAGTCTGCCAATGTGCTTCCATGGCGGCAAGCTTGGCCGGCTGAGTTTCGGCCACGTCCTTGCCGTTCAAATCGCCGGTAAAGGCACAAAGCAGGACCATGATCAGTGTCCAGGGGGCAGCCATGCGGAAGGAGCGTCTGAAGAAATCACTTTGATGCTTGCGCAGGAGATGCCAGGCTGAGACACCGAGCACAAAGAAACCGCCCAGGGCCCAGGAGCCGACAAGGGTATGCGCGTACATGTTCCAGGCAAAGCCGTTGCTGACAACATCGGTAAAACTTGCCAGTTCACAGCGGCCAGCCTGACTGTTGATCAGATAGCCCACGGGGCGCTGCATAAAGCCATTGGCCAGAATAATCCAGAGCGCTGAAATATTGCCGCCGATGGTCACAAGCCAGATGCACAGGCAGTGGGCTTTGCGGCTGAGCTTTTGCCAGCCGAAGACCCAGACGGCGAGGAAGGTGGATTCAAGGAAAAAGGCCACCGTGGCTTCAATGGCCAGCAGCGAGCCGAAAATGTCGCCCACATATTCCGAGTAGCGGGACCAGTTGGTGCCGAACTGGAATTCAAGGGTTATGCCTGTGACCACACCAAGGGTAAAATTGATGAGAAAAAGTTTGCCCCAGAATTTGGTATGGTGTTTCCAGATCTCATCGCCTGTGGCAACATAGCGACTTTCCATGAAGGCCACGAGAATGGAGAGGCCCAGAGTCAGCGGCACGAAAATAAAGTGAAAGAACACGGTCGCTGCAAATTGCAGTCGTGAAAGCAGGACAACATCCATAGGTCCCCCCTGTAGTTTGTCTCAGGGAATTTGTATCAGATCTTCAGTTTTTCTCAACTGTGCGAGCCTTGACGCGCGTTTTTGCGATCTTATTATCTGGTCACCAACAAGGAGACGTTTTTTATGGCTGAAACAGCAAAAACCCACGAGTTCCGAGCGGAAGTGCGCAAGGTGCTCAATATTCTGACCAATTCTCTCTACACCAATCGCGAGATCTTTTTACGCGAACTGATCAGCAATGCTTCGGATGCTCTGGACAAGCTGCGTTTTCGTATCAATCGCGGTGAAAGCCCTGCTGTCGCTGATTTGCCGCTTGAAATCCGCATTACCCTGGATAAGGACAAAAAGACCCTGACTATTGCCGATACCGGTCTTGGTATGACCGAAGAGGAGCTGGCCGACAATTTAGGCACCATTGCCCGTTCGGGTTCGGAGAATTTTCTGGCCGATCTGGACAGTTGTGAGCCCAAGGAAGGTGAAGAAGGCAATAAAGCAGACGCCTCAAATATCATTGGCCGTTTTGGTGTCGGCTTTTATTCGGTTTTCATGGTGGCTGAAAAGGTGACAGTGACCTCTCGTCCCGCCTTTGTTCCCGAAGGTGCGGACAATGCTGCCCATGTCTGGAGCAGTGACGGCCTTGGCACTTTTACGGTTGAGCGTGTGGAGGACAAAGAGCCCAGCCGCGGTACCATCATTGTGGTGCATCTCAAAGAAAATGCTCTGGAATTTGCCGAAAAATATCGCATTGATTCTGTCATCCGCAATCACTCGGCCTTTGTACCTTTCCCGGTTTTTGTGGATGGCGAGCAGGCCAATACCCAGCCTGCCCTCTGGCGTGAGCCCAAGACCTCGGTCACACAGGAGCAGTACGCAAGCTTCTATAAGTCCTTGACGTATGATGGCAAGGATCCCTTTGATGTGCAGCATATTTCCGTGGACGTGCCGGTGCAGTTTTCGGCTCTGCTTTTCATCCCGGCCACATCCCAGGATTTCTTCGGTCAGGATCAGGACCTCTGGGGCCTTGATCTCTACACCCGCCGTGTGCTTATCCAGCACAAGAACAAGGATCTTCTGCCTGAATATCTGAGCTTTATGAAAGGCGTGGTGGATGCTGAAGATCTGCCGCTGAACATTTCACGTGAAACACTGCAGGAAAATGCCCTGTTGCGCAAGATTCAGCAGGTCCTGGTGAAACAGACCCTCGGCAAGCTCGAAAAAATGGCCAAGGACGATGTCGCCAAGTATGAAGAATTCTGGCGTCTCCATGGACGCGTCTTCAAGCTCAGCTATCGTGACTACACCAATCACGAGCGTGTCTGTGCCCTGATGCGCTTTAATTCCTCCGCTCTGCCGGATACCGAAGCCGGCAAGGAAGCCTTGACGAGTTTTGACAGCTATATGGAACGCGCCAAGGAAGGACAGAAGACTTTCTGGTATGTGGCAGCTCCCAACCGCGAGGCGGCGAGATTAAGCCCGCACATGGAGCGCTTCCGCAAGAAGGGCCTTGAAGTGCTCTTTCTCCTGGATCCCGTGGACGAATTCCTCATGGAAAACCTTGGCAAGTACAAGGAATGGGAATTTAAGTCCATCGAAACCGCAGCCGATGATGCGCTCAAGGATTTTGCCGATCAGGAAGAGACGCCAAAGGAACAGCAGCCGCCGCTTTCTGCGGAAGATTCCACAACGTTTGATCACCTGCTAGGTTACGTCAAAGAGATTCTTGGTGAACGCGTGAAAAATGTCGTGGTATCACGCAGACTGGCCGACAGTCCTGCTGTTCTGGTTTCCCCCGATGGCATGACCTCGTCCATGGAAAAAATCATGCGCGTGATGCAGAAGGACGATTCTCTGCCTGTGCGCAATATGGAAGTGAACAAGGATCATCCGCTTCTGCGCAATATGCTGCGTATCTATAAGGCCAATAAGGAAGATCCTTTCCTGCGTGAAATGACCGAAAGCCTTTTTGATGCCTGCCTTTTGCTCGACGGCTACGTCAAGGATCCTCAGCTTGTGGCAGCACGCACACGTGCCCTGCTTGAAAAGAGTGCCAGCTGGTATACCGAGGTCATGAAAGTCTAGTTTTGCTTTTGTCCTGCTATGGCAAAGCCGGGATCCTACGGGACCCCGGCTTTTTATCGTTTGTGGCAGCTGCTTGAATGTTCAGCCTTTGGCATGGATGGTGGCAAGCCAGATTCCGAGCACGATGAGCAATCCCCCAAAGACCTGAGCCAGTGAGACTTCTTCGTGCAAAATGACTACGGAGCCTATGCCGGCAAAGAGCGGCAGGCTGTAGTAGATGATACCGGCTCTGACCGGTCCTATGCGGTCAATGCCCATCGTCCAGAGCCAAAAGGCCAGAGCCGAGCAGCCAAGGCCGGCATAGAGTAAGCCTGTGAAGAGCGACAGGCTTGGCGAAGGCAGGGGCAGAAGCCAGATCTCCACGGCAACGCAAGGCAGGGCGTAGATCAGACCAAGGCTGAAGACCGCCGCATTAAAGCCCGGAGTCGAGATGTCCTTGGGGCGTTTGCGCATCAAAAGCGAATAGAGGGCAAAGCAGAGCATGCAGCCCATGGTCCAGAGATCGCCGCTATTAATGGCAAGGCCCGTGATGAGACTAAGGTCTCCCCGGCAGACGAGCACAAGAATGCCAAGGATGGCTGTGAGCATGCCCAACAGACGCATCGGGCCTATGGGCTCGGCATACAGGAGGCGGGCCAGAAGCAGTATGACCACTGGCGTTGCCGGCATCAAAAGCGCCATATTCAGGCTTTCTGTGGTCTGCCCGGCCTTGTAGACAAAGGTATTCATCAGGGTCACGCCGAGCAGGCCCATGACCGAGAGATAGCCTCTGTGGCGCTGGATCGCCGGCCAGTCCTGGTGCAGATGCGGGATGGCAAAGGGCAGAAGCGCCACAAGCGCAATGGCCCAGCGCCAGAAATTGAACTGACAGGGGGGAATGCATGCGGCAAGCGCCCTGGCAGCGATAAAATTTCCCGACCAGATGATGGTCGCGAGCAGAGCTGCGCTGTAGCCAAGGCGTAGGTTGGCCGAGTGTTTAGTCAAGGCCGAGATCGCGGAAAAGATTGTCTACGGCCATCTGCCCCATGCTTTCAGTGGCACCGGCTGTGGACGAGGCACAGTGGGAACCCATGACCAGATTGTCCAGCTCGTACCAGCGGGCATCCTTGGGCGGCTCCTCCTTAAAAACGTCAAGACCTGCGGCGTAGATTTCGCCCTGGCTGAGGGCCCAGAGCAAGGCCTCCTCGTCCACAAGGTCACCGCGTGCTGTATTGACAAGGATGGCTGTCTTTTTCATGGCGCAGAGACGTTCTTTGGAAATCATCTGATGATTGTCAGCCGTTAAGGCCGCATGCAGGCTGATGACATCTGCTTCGCGAATCAAGGTGTCAAGATCACAATAGGTAATGCCATTGGCCTTGGCATAAGCCTCGTCCTGGTAGACGTCGTAGGCGAGAACACGCATGGAAAAGCCAAGGGCGCGCCTGGCCACGCATTTGCCAACATTGCCAAGGCCTACTATGCCGAGGGTTTTGCCGTAGAGATCGATACTTGTGATCTTTCCCCAGTCTTTTTGCCGACAACGACGATCAATGAGATTGAGACGTCTTGCGCAGGCCAGCATCAGGGCAAAGGCGTAATCGGCAACGGCATTGCTGTTGGCACCAAGGGTTTTAGAAACCTTGATGCCGCGACGTTGGCAGGCTTCAAGATCAATATTGTCAGTGCCTACACCGTATTTGGCGATGGCCTTGAGTTTAGGTGCCGCAGCGAGCACTTTGGCATTGACAGGGTCAATACCCAGTATCACGCCGTCACAGTCGGCTATTTTTTGGCACATCAGCTCTTCAGAAAGAATGCTGCCTGTGTCGTTGCGCACAATGGTCAGGCCTTTGGCCGTCAGAAGGTCAAAGAGCGCGGGATTCTGTTTGCCAAAGGAACGTGGTGTAATAAGAACTTGCATAGTTTTTCAGCGACCAGGGATCCTGGTAGACGCTGCCTCCCTTCTGAATGTGGCTAACGTAGGCTCTGACCGCTTCGCACGCTGACCTGACCTGAGCCCTGGGCACGAAATTCCACGGCCTGACAGGCAGCGAGCAGCACGAGCACGGAGAATATCAAGACTAAACAGGGCTTCATTGGCGTCCCTGAATGATATGGGCACCAGGCGGCACGTCTTCGGTTACCCAGACATTGCCGCCGATCACGCTCTTGTCGCCGATGCTGATGCGGCCGAGAATGGTTGCGCCGGCATAGACGGTGACGTGATTGCCGAGAATGGGATGACGGGCAATGCCCTTGGTCAAGGTGCCATCAGCGTTTTTGGGGAAGGAAAGTGCGCCCAGGGTCACACCCTGATAGAGACGGCAATTGCTGCCAACAATACTCGTTTCACCGATGACGACGCCTGTACCGTGGTCAATGAAAAAGCTTGGACCGATGGAGGCACCCGGGTGGATGTCGATACCGGTCTCGGCATGGGCCATTTCTGAGATAATACGGGGAATCAGCGGAACATTCTGCTGATAGAGGACATGGGCAATGCGGTGGTGGAACATGGCGTACATCGAGGGGTAGCAGAAAATGGTCTCACCCGGGCTTGTAGCTGCCGGGTCCCCTTCGTAGCCTGCCTGGGCGTCCTGGGCCAGAAGATCTCGGATTTCCGGTAATTGTTCCATGAGGGCAAAAGTACAGGACTCAGCCCGCTCCTTACGTTCTTTTTCGTCCGATTGCTGCTGACTGATGGCCTCAGCAAAGGCAAAACCGCACTGGATCTGATCTCGCAAGAGGCGGTAGACGCTGTCAAGATTGGCGGCCAGATGATAGCGCACCGAGCGCACACTGACGCTGGCGCCAAAATAACCGGGAAAAATGATGGCCCTGAGGCGCTGCATAATTTCCTTGAGCTGCACCAGCTGGGGCATGGAAGCAGCCGATGGTGTCTGGCACCAGACTTTTTGCAGCGACTGTCCTTGACAGAGACGATCTACAACAGAATCGATCTCAGGAATGGATGTGGTGAATATGGAGGTACTCATAGCTTATGGTGCGGCACGTGGCCAGGTTTGAGGAAAAGAGGTTTGACGCAGGGGCGCTCTTTCACTCTATCAGTCGCAGAGCCGTCAGGCGGGTGAGGATGCTCTGATCTGCCGGCAGAAAGACGAGCTTGAGAGCTTCTTGAGGCGTAACCCAGCGCAGAACCTGATTTTCCTGAGCTCTGGTTTCACCGGAAAAAGCCCGGACATGGAAAAAGAAGAGACGCACCCGGTACTTGAGTTCGCTATACTCGTGTTCGATGGTCTGCCAGAGGGAACACTGAAGCACAGTGATGCCGAGTTCTTCATTCAGCTCTCGGATCAGGCAGTCTTCCGGATTTTCACCTGCTTCACATTTGCCGCCGGGAAATTCCCAGAGATTTTCAAAGGGGCCGCTTTTTGTGCGCTGGGCTACGAGAAACGTGTTTTCCTGCCAGATGATGCCAGCCGCGACGTCAATGACAGGTAGGCTGTCACCTGCTGCCTGCATAGGGTTTTCCTCGATCATCAAGTTCGCCTTCCCTTCGGATCGTTTCAATGTCATCTTCGAGCTTTTGCAGTTTTTCCAGGAGCTTTTCGCTCTTTTCTTTGCATTCTTCGAAGCGTTTCAGCAATTCACTTGAGCGCTTCTGATCGGCATAAACATCAGGATCCACCAGCTCTTCTTCCACCTGGCTCTGCAGAGCGAGGGTGTCGTTGAGTTCATTTTCACAGCGTTCATAGGCTGTGCGCAGAGGCTTGAGCTTGCGATGCAGGGCATTGCGGCGCTCGGCCTCTTCACGTTTTTGCTTTTTTTGCGCTTCACGCGAGAGCTGATTGACGGGCTGAGAATGATCTGTGCTGCTCTCGTCTAAGGTCGCTTCTTGTGGCTCATGGCGTTTTGCTTCATAGGACTGATAGCTTTCGTAGACGGTCAGACCCGCAGGGGTGAGCTCCCAGGCTTCAGCTTGCGTTTCCTGGAGCAGCCAGCGGTCATGGGCCACCATGAGCAGGGTGCCGTTGTAGTTTTTCAGAGCTTTGAGCAGGGCCTCACGGCTTTCCAGGTCAAGATGGTTGGTTGGCTCATCAAGGAGCAGAAAATTGCAACGCCTGAGGAAAAGGCTGGCCAGAACAAGGCGGCATTTTTCCCCGCCTGAGAGCATGGTAATCTGTCTATCGAAATAGTTCTCTCCGAGCAGAAATAGCCCAAGAACACTCATCAGCTCTTCTTCAGTTGTGTGCGGATCGGAAAGTCTGCGAATTTCTCCCAGCACTGTGGAATCAGCACGCAAGGTCTCCATCTGATGCTGGGTATAGTAGCCCATACGCAATTGTTGGGCACTGGCAATATTGCCACCTGTGCGTGTCAGCTGTCCTGAGAGCAGTTTCAGAAGCGTTGATTTGCCGCAGCCGTTGTGCCCCACCAGGGCAATGCGCATGCCGCGGTAGATGGTGAATGTCAACTGTGGCCAGAGGTATTTGCCGTCCGGGAAATGAAAATCAAGCTCGGAAACCGCAAGCACGATTTTTTCGACATGCGGAGCTTCAGGCCAGAAAAAGCGCAGTTCTTTACGCTTGGGCTCCGGCCGGTAGTCCTCAAGTTCTTTTTCCAGGCGTTTGGCCATTTTCTGATGGGAAGAAGCCTGACGCGCTTTGGTAGCCTTGGCCCTGAAGCGGTCCACAAAAGCCATTTTGCGGGACAGTTCATCCTGCAGAGCCTGGCGCTCACGTTCGCGCTGAGCATTGTACTCGTCCTGCAGGGCCAGGAACTGGCTGTAGTTTGTTTTGCGGAAAACAGGCTTGGAGAGGCCAAGATAAAGCACGTGGCTGGCGATGGTATCCATGAAGCGGCGGTCATGCGCCACAAAAATCAGTACGCCCTGGAAGGAAAGGAGAAATTCCTCAAGCCATTCCACGGCGTCGATATCCAGGTGGTTGGTTGGTTCGTCGAGCAGGAGAAGATCAGCGCCTGCTGTGAGGACACGGGCCAGCTTGGCGCGCTCGCGCCAGCCGCCGGAAAGTTCGCCAAGGCTGCGTTGCCATTTGGCCTCGGAAAAACCCAGACCTGAGAGCACTTTTTTGGCACGCTGCTCGGGATTGTAGCCATAGCTGCGTTCAAGCTCACTTTGGGTATGCATCAGCTCTTGTAAGCGGCGCTGATCGTCATCCGCAGCGGCTTCTTCCCATTGTGTCCAGAAATCCTGCCAGTCGAGGAGCACATCCAGCACATAGGTCAAAAGAGGTGTCCGTAAGGCATCCTCTGTGAGCTCCTGTTCCACATAGCCGAGACGGCAGCCCTTCGGCAGTATCACTTTGCCGGCATCGGGCTCTTCAAGGCCTGCGATCATCCGCAAAAGCGTGGATTTGCCGGTGCCGTTGGGGCCACAGACGCAGAGGCGCAAGCCAGAATCCACTTCAAGGGAAAAATGCGAGAAGATATCGTGGCCACCGAAGGATTTGGAGATGTCCTGTAACGTCGCTTTCACAGCCAGCCTCGTTTGCGGTAGCCCTCGACACTTTCCTGCATGCCCTGAGCGAGACTCAGGCGCGCACGAAAATCCGTATCCCGGCTGAGTCGAGAACTGTCGCAGACCCAGCCAGCTTCACGGGCTTCGCGGTATTTGTCGAGATTCCAGTTGGGAGCTTTAGCGGATTTGTCCCGGCTGAGGCAGGCCCTTAGCCTGGCCCAGAAGGTGGCACAGGCCGCCGTGACAGCCATGATGGGCAGGGGAATATGAAAAATATGCGCCTTTCGGCCGAGGGCCTGGCAGATGGCCTGACAAAAGCTGTCCATGCTGTAACGCTGGCCGTCGCTGACATGATAAATACCGTGGGCCTGAGCGTGCAGGGCACAGATTAAGGCTTCGGCCATATCCTGAGCGTGGATGCAGGAGACGGGAAAGCTTCGGCCAAAACCGGGACTGACAGCAAAGCCGTGTTTTGCTCCCTGAAAGACCGGCAGAAGGCCTCTGTCACCTGATCCGTAGATTATGCCAGGTCTGAGGATAATAAGCTCACCCTGAAAATGCGCCTGAAAGGTGCGTTCAACAAAGAGTTTGGACCAGCCATAGGCAGAGACGGGCCTGGGCAGACAGCCATCGCTGGCCCCTTGCTCTGAGGCATCAGGGCCTGAGGCTGCCATGCTTGAGAGCAGAATAACGCGTTTGGGGGGATGCGCTATTTCAGCGAGAGCCTGACAGAGTCTTTGCGCCGATGTGCCGTTGTTTTCGAGATAGGCCTGAAAACCCGAGCCAAAAAGCAGAGCTGCCATGTGGATGAAGACGTCGCAATGATCCAGTGCTTCTTTCAGACCAGCTCCGCTTGCCAGATCGCAGACATGCGTTTTAACTTCAGGCGGAAGTCGTGACGTGTCGGAGCTTGAGCGCACGATGCAGTGGACATCGGCTTCGGCCTGCACAAGCTTGGGCAGAAGATGTCCACCCACAAAGCCTGTGCCTCCGGTCAGAACAATACGTTTTCCCGTGAGCATCTGCATGTGACAATTTCCTTGCGGTAGATGCGATAGCGTTTGGTAATCACGCCTGAAAAATCTTCGATGAGATCACAAATGGCGGTATTGTCTTCAAGCACCCAGGAGCCTTCAACCCACTCAAGATCAGGATTTTGCTCTGCCTGCCTGAGCATATAGCGCATCAAAAGGGAGGGAAGACCAAAGAGTCTGTATTCTTCTTCAATGCCGAAGAGCATGATACGGTAGCCGCGGCGGAAAAGCGGACGCAGCGCCATATACTGAAAAGGTGCCGCTAAGGAGATCGAACCGTCAAGCTTGCGCAAGAGAGGGGTGAGGTCAGGCAGAGCCACCATGGCAGCACAGACTCTCTTTTCATGAAAAAAGAGCACAAAATAATCGCAATCAACGATGGGAAGCAGTTCTTCTACCAGCAAGCGCTCTTCATGCTTTGAGAGCGGCGTGAACAGAAAATTTTTGGCCCATGAGCGACGATAGAGAGCCAGCAGACTTTCAATGTCCTCTTTGAGCGTTGCTTTGCTGGCGTGGCGACAGCTGAAGGCGTCCGTCAGGGACTGCTCACCGGATATCTCCTGCAGGGACTGACTATGACGAAAAATGCGGTAAGCCAGAAGATCCTGTTCTTTATAGGCATGCCATGAGGCCAGGAGCTCGGCGTAGTAGGGCGGATTCCAGGGCATCATGAGGGCCGGGGCCTCGTCAAAACCATCCACCAGGAGACCGCAGCTGTAATTGGTTGAAGGATTGAGCGGGCCGCGGATGAAGTCCATGCCCTGAGCGGCAAGCCAGTCTGAGGCCGTCTGCAGCAGGGCATGGGCGGCTTCGCGGTCATTCTGTGATTCGAAAAAGCCGAAAGCCCCGCAGGCTTCATGGGCATAACTATTGTAGCTATGGTCGATAATGGCAGCAATACGTCCAACGACCTGACCTTGGCGCTTGGCCAGAAAGAGCCTGCAGCTGGCGTTTTGCCAGAAGGGATGCAGAGCCGGTGAAAGCAGCTGTCGTTCCTGGCTGCGCAGAGGCGGAACCCAGGGACTATGGGCATGCAAGCGGTAGGGCAAATCGATGAAGGCCTCAAGATCAAGCCCTGAGAGTACAGGCACAATATGGACAGCCATAGTTAATCCAGCTTGAGGCTGCCGCGCAGTTCAGTCAGGGACGTGATGCCGAGTCGTGCACAGAGCTTGGGCAGGTCTCGTACCATGTTGAATGAAGCCCGGGGATCCATAAAATGAGCTGTGCCGATTTCTACGGCGCTTGCGCCGGCTATGATGAATTCAAGAATGTCTTCGCAGGAGCTGATGCCGCCTATGCCGATCACCGGAATTTTGACAGCCTGTGCAACCTGCCAGACACATCTGAGAGCAACCGGCTTGATGGCAGGTCCGGAAAGTCCGCCGATGACATTGGCCAGGCGGGGGCGGCGGCTAAGGTAATCGATGCTCATGCCCTGAAGCGTATTGATACAGGAGATGCTGTCTGCCCCGGCGGCTTCCACGGCAAGGGCCATGGCCGCAATATCGGTGACATTGGGTGAAAGTTTGACAATGACATGCTTATGCGGAGCACTTTGACAGACAGCGCTTGTCACTTCGGCCGCCAGTCGTGGGTCTTGACCAAAGAGTACCCCACCTTTTTTGACATTGGGACAGGAAATATTGACTTCAAGGGCAGGTATACGTTCATCCTGATCCAGGCGTGCCGCAAGCCGTGCAAATTCTTCTGCCGAGGCAGCATAGATATTGGCAATGACAGCGGTCTCCTGCCAGGGCAGACGCGCAAGGGTTTTGCCGAGGAAATGTTCAACCCCGTCGTTTTGCAGGCCAACGGCATTGAGCATGCCGGCTGTGGTCTCCACAATGCGCGGCGTGGCATTACCCTGACGCGGTTCGAGCGAAAGCCCTTTGACAATGAAGCCGCCCAGGCTTGCGAGATTGCCGTAAGCAGAGAATTCCGCTCCGTAGCCAAAGGTACCCGACGCCGTGAGAATGGGGTTTTTCAGCTCAAGATCCTGACGTTTTCCGTGAAGTGTGACGTGCAAATCCACAGAGACAACTCCTAGCATTGAGATGGTCAAGACACTGCTCAGAGCACCAGGTCATGGGCCCAGAAAACCGGGCCTCTGGTGCAGACCTGCTGATAGCTAGTTTCCTGATCAGATGGATCCTGATTGTTTTTGCGGACTTTAGTGACGCAGCCAAGACAAGCACCTACGCCGCAGGCCATACGGTTTTCAAGGGACAATTGCGCGCGTGCCTTGTATTTCAGGACAAAACCGTGCACTGTGCGTAAAAACGGGAGTGGGCCGCAGGCCAGGATCAGGCCGTTCTGTTCGGCATTGTCCTTGATGCGTTCCTCAAGGGAAAAGATCAGATTGTCGAGATCGCCAGGAGTTGTTTCGCGCAGGGTGTCAAGGGTAATGCGTTCGTTGATGCTATCGACGGGATAACAGTCGAGGGGCGGACGATGCCCGAAGAGCATGTTCAGATTCCAGGGCTGAGGATGTCTGTGCACGTAGCCCACAAAGGGCGCAAGACCCATGCCCCCGGCCAGAAGCAAGGTCGGTTTATGTTCTTCCATGGCAAAGCCGTTGCCGAGAGGACCCCAGACAAGCACTTTGTCCGCTGGTCTGAGCTGGGCCAGCCTGCGAGTTCCGCGGCCAAGGACTTGAAAAAAGCAGACCAGATGCTGGCTGTTCAGCTGGCAGATCCCAAGGGGCCTGGCCCAGGGGATTTCAAGGCCGAAAGACAGGGGTCTGACCATGACAAACTGCCCAGGCGTCCATTGCTGCCAGTTGGGGCATGAGAGCCTGAGGGCAAAGAAAAGGGGGTCGCTCTCGCTCTGTCCAAAGGGTACAAGATCAAGGACCGTAAGTTCGACACAACGTTCAGCTTTCATGGGCATTCAGTGCTGGCGTAGAACCCGGCACTGCCTCAGTAAGAAATTGCCAAGCAAAAGAAGCTGAGCTCTGGAAAGGCTCGGCAGACAAGCCTTTGAGCCTCAAAATGAGCGCAGAAGATCACCAACGCAAGAATTGACCATAGCAAAAGAGCTGTGCCGAGACAACGGCGAAGATCCCGGGCGCACAGGCCGTTTTCGCCTTTACGAATGGGCTCTTTCTATGCCAAGAAGCTCATTTCTGAGTCATTTTTTCACTGATGCAGGACAACGATAATAAGGTTGCAGCCTGAGCCTGTGCAAACGAAGAAGGACACAAGTCCTGCCACGACAGCTGAAAGAGGAGAAGACAAGCCTGCTTTTGAACTTTCCGCATAGCCAAGGGACTTGTCGATGCTCGTCTAGGCATCCATAATAATGCAGCACGCTTTTGCCTGTGAGTGGAGGACCGGATTATTATCATTCTCCGTTTTTTGTGCCGTGTCACGGGCGTCGTATCAGGCTGCTTGGAACTCTTTGCTCATCAAAAACACATTGCGATGAGAACTCAGCAGAGCGACTGAGAGAAGACAATCACGATACTGTATCGCTATTTCCAAGGGAGAGGGGTGAATGCATACAATATTTGAAGAGCGCCGCAACCGCCTGCGTGAACGCATGGCGGCAAAGGGCCTGGACGCTGTCTTGATCAGCTATGCGGCGAATCGTTTTTATCTTTCGGGTTTTGAACTGCATGATGTTCAAGGTAACGAATCGGCAGGTCATCTGGTGATAGGCGCAGACGGCCGTGATTATCTCGTTACAGATCCCCGCTACTGCGAAGCTGCGGCCAGGTGTCTGCCAAGGCAGAACGTTGTACTCTATCACCGTGATAGCTACAAGGTACTTGCTGATCTTTTACGCAGTCTTGGTGTGCGAGTGGGCGTGGAAATGGACGCTCTGAGCATGAACTTTATGCGGGTTCTCGCCAGCAGCGCGCCGCAGCTTGCCCTGGAAAGCTGTGACGGGCTGACCGAGGAACTGAGGGTTATTAAAGACAACGTCGAAATTGAAGCCATCGACAAATCCTTTGCTCTGAATCACACCATGCTCTTCTGGCTTGAAAAGGAGCTTAAGCCGGGACTGAGTGAAAAAGACGTCAGCTGGATCATTGAGCGCTTTTTTCGGGAAAACGGAGCCAGTGAACTGGCTTTTCCCAGTATCGTGGCCGTCGATCAAAATGCAGCCCTGCCGCATGCTTTGGTCAGTGAGAAGACCATCACAAACAACAGCCTTGTTCTCGTTGATGTGGGCTGCCGTGTGGATGACTACTGTTCGGATCAGACCAGGGTCTTCTGGATTGGAGATGACAAAGACCAACGCTACAGCAAAACCCTGGCACTGGTACGCAAGGCTCAGGAAGCTGCCATCGCCTGTATGCGCCCCGGCCTGAGCTGTCGGGAGGTCTATGCCAAAGCCTATCAAGTCTTTGAGCAGGCGGGTGTAGCCAAAGCCTTTACCCACAGCCTGGGTCATGGCGTAGGACTTGAAACGCACGAGAAGCCGTCCCTTGCACCGCGCAGTGAGGAGATTCTTGAGCCGGGTATGGTGGTTACGGTTGAGCCAGGTCTCTATTATCCTAAATGGGGCGGTATTCGCTGGGAAAACACCGTTCTTGTGCAGGAAGACGGTGTCCGCATTTTGTAGGCTTGGCAAGGAGCACAGGTATGGGGAGACCCATCTATCTCATCGGACCCCGCGCTTGCGGCAAAACAACCATAGCCCGGATGCTTGTCGAAAGGCTTGATGGCTATACGGCTGTGGATACGGATGAGCTTTTCTGCGAGCGCAGCGGCCAAAGTATTGCTGATTTTGTGGCGGCCAACGGCTGGACACGATTCCGTGAGGAAGAGCAAAAAACGTTGCAAGCCTGTGCAGAACTGGCTCGCAGCAAAAATCTCATCGTTGCCACTGGCGGTGGCATTGTTCTCGATCCTCGCAATTGCCAGTTGATGCGCTCTTCTGGTTGGGTCTGCTATCTCAAGGTGCCGGAAAGGGTTCTCATTGAGAGACTCTGCGCTGATCCCAAGGCAGAACAGCGTCCTGCGCTCGGTCCAGGCAGTGTGCAGGAAGAAGTGCACAGTGTCCTTGCCAAGCGTGCTGAGCTCTATGAAAGCTGCGCCAGCTATGTGCTTGCTGCGGACAGGCCTCTGCAGGAGCTCTGCCGCGAATTGGCAGAGCAATTTCGCGAAAGCGCGAAGTAAGCGAGTTTTTGCTGGAAAGCATTGACATGACTCTCTGCGGAATGTACAAATGTCGGGTGTATTTTAGTACTAGGCAGGATAGTGGTAAAAGCGCTTCCAGAGGGGGAATATGCATGCTTGATCTCAATATCACACTGCTTTTTCAATTGGCCAACTTCTTTATTGCCGTTTATCTGCTCAATGTACTGCTGGTGCGTCCCGTACGCCAGGTCTTGAAAAAACGTCAGCAGATCGTTGACGATATGAGCGGCGAAGCGGAAACTTTTGAGAGTCAGGCCGAAAAGAGTCTCTCGGATTACGAAGCGGCACTGAAGCAGGCCCGTCAGGAAGCTTCACAGGCCCGCCTTAAGGGTCGTGAACAGGGCCTGAGCGAGCAGCAGTCCCTGGTCTCACAGGCGCAGAAAGAAGCCCGTTCCATTCTGGATCAGGCTCGCGTCTCTTTGCAAAAGGAAGCCAACGAGACGTTGGCAGCTTTGCGGGCTCAGGCTGGAGCCCTTTCCGAGAAACTCGCCGATCGCTTGATTAAAGGCTGATCTTTTTTAATCTTTAGAGTGATGTGCGCACGATATTGGGGGTGCAACTTGAATTCACTGCCAAGAAAAGGGTTCATTTGCTACGTGGCCTTGCTCGTCTGTCTCTTCGCCACGGAAGCCCTGGCCAATGAGGGGCACGAGTACCGTTGGGGAGATTTTGCTTACCGTGTTGTCAATTTCATTATTTTCTTTGGCATCCTCTGGTACTTTACGGGCAAATTGATCAAAAATTATTTTCGTGGTCGTCGTCAGAATATCCAGGATACCTTCGACAACCTTGATAGCCGCCGCGAAGCGGCCAAGCAGAAACTGAGTGAAGTCGAAGCCCATATTGCCAATCTCGAGCAGGAGCGGCGTGCTATTCTTGATGAAAGCCGCAGCCAGGCCGAGGCTCTGAAGAAAAATATCATTGACGATGCCAAGCGTCAGGCTGAACAGATTGTGGCTCAAGCCCGTCTGACCGCTGAAAACGAGGGTCGTTCCATATTGTCTCAGGTTCGGTCAACTATGGCCGATGAAATTGTGGATGCGGCAGAAAAGCTTCTGCGGGAAAAACTGGGACCCGCCGAACACGAGAAGCTAATCACCAATTCCCTTAATAAGGTGGTGCTCCATTGATTAATACCGTGGTTGCACGCAGGTACGCCAACGCGATTTTTGCGCTGGGCGAAAAGGAAGGGGATGAGGCGCTGACCAAGCGTGGTGAGTGCCTGGCGAACTTGAAAAGCATGATTGCCGCAACGCCCGGCCTGGATTTGACTCTGAAAAGTCCTGTTGTCAACGTTGAGGAGAAGAAAGCGGTTCTTGCCAAGTTGCTTTCTAAGCTCAAAGCCGACAAGGTCATGAAAAATTTCTGCTTTTTGTTAGCAGACAAAGAGCGGCTCTCCTTCCTGCGTGACATTGCCACGCGTTATGGTGAACTGCTGGATGAGAAAAAGGGCATTGTTCGTGGTCGTGTGACAACGGCCATTCCGCTTTCCCCTGAAACTGAAAAGTCTATTCTGAACTCACTTTCAAAGAAAAGCGGTGGTGACATAAAACTGGAATTTGCTGTAGATGCAAGTATCCTTGGTGGAATGGTGCTCCATATGGGAGATCGTGTGCTGGATGCAAGTCTGCGAGCGCAACTGAGTATCCTGCGGGAGACTTTCAAGAGGGGTGAGTAAGGAGATGCAGATCAAAGCTGAAGAGATTAGCAAGATCATCCAAGAGCAAATCCAGAACTACGATCAGCGCGTGGAAATGAGTGAAACCGGTACCGTTCTCTATATCGGTGACGGTATTGCCCGCGTGCACGGCGTGCAGAATGCCATGAGCATGGAACTGCTGGAATTTCCCGGTGGTGTCATGGGCATGGTCCTCAACCTGGAAGAGGATAACGTCGGCGTAGCTCTGCTTGGTTCGGATGTCGGCATTAAGGAAGGTGATCCCGTCAAACGGACCGGAAAAATTTTCTCCGTGCCTGTGGGCGAGAAAGTTATGGGGCGCGTGCTCAATCCTCTGGGTGAGCCCATTGACGGTCTTGGACCGGTTGAGGCCACTGAAGTGCGCGCTGTGGAAATTAAGGCTCCTGGTATCATTGCCCGTAAGAGCGTACATGAGCCAATGCCCACGGGTCTGAAGGCTATTGACGCCATGACCCCCATTGGCCGCGGTCAGCGCGAGCTGATCATTGGCGACCGTCAGACTGGTAAGACCGCTGTCTGCATCGACGCCATTCTTGCGCAGAAAGAAACCGACATCCACTGCTTCTACGTGGCCATCGGCCAGAAGAAAGCCTCCGTGGCCCTCGTCGCAGATACCCTGCGCAAATACGGTGCCATGGAATACACCACGATCATTTCAGCCACGGCTTCCGATCCTGCACCTCTGCAGTACATTGCCGCCTACACAGGCTGCACCATGGCTGAACACTATCGTGACAATGGCAAGCACGCCCTGATCATCTACGATGATCTTTCCAAACAGGCTGTGGCTTACCGTCAGATGTCGCTTCTGCTTCGTCGTCCTCCCGGACGTGAAGCTTTCCCCGGCGACGTTTTCTACTTGCATTCGCGTCTGCTCGAAAGAGCTGCCAAACTCAACGACAGCCTCGGTGGCGGCAGCCTGACAGCTCTGCCTATCATTGAGACCCAGGCTGGCGACGTTTCGGCCTATATTCCGACCAACGTTATTTCCATTACCGACGGTCAGGTCTATCTCGAACCCAACCTCTTCAACGCCGGTGTGCGTCCCGCCATCAACGTCGGCCTTTCGGTCTCGCGTGTGGGTGGTGCCGCTCAGATCAAGGCCATGAAACAGGTTGCCGGTACCATGCGTCTTGATCTTGCTCAGTACCGTGAACTGGCCGCTTTCGCCCAGTTTGGTTCAGATCTTGATAAAGCCACCAAGGCCAAACTGGATCGTGGCGCCCGTCTGGTCGAACTTCTGAAGCAGCCGCAGTACCGTCCTATGCCCGCCGAAGAACAGGTGGCCTCCATTTGGGCTGCCACACGCGGCCACATGGACGATGTGCCTGTGGATAAGATTCGCCAGTTCGAAACCGACATGCTCACGTTCATTCGTGATACCAAGAAAGACGTCCTTTCCGCTCTGAAAGAGAAGAAGGTTATCGACGACAGTATTGAGAGTGCGCTCACCGACGCTGTGACCGCCTTCAAGAAAGGCTGGCAGGCTTAATCCGGGAGGGTACTCACATGCCTTCACTAAAAGATGTAAAAATGAAGATCGTCGGGGTCGGCAAGACCAAGCAGATCACCAAAGCCATGAACATGGTGGCTTCGGCAAAACTGCGTGGTGCTCAGTCTCGCATTGAGGCCTTCCGACCCTATGCGGCAAAATACCATGATGTTCTGGCAGAGCTTTCAACCAAGGTCGAAGGCAATGCTCATCCTCTGCTTGCCGAGCACGAGGAAAAGAAATCCTGCGGTGTCATCCTCATCACTAGCGACCGTGGCCTCTGCGGCAGTTTTAATGGCAACATTATTTCCACTGCGCTGAAGCTTGCCAAGCAAAAAGAGTCTGAGGGCATGACC
>JAGADH010000090.1 GCA_017613715.1 Desulfovibrio sp.
GAGTGAAAAAAGGATTCGCTCCGTCAAATCTGAACATTCTGCGCAAGGTTGCACTCTGCATCCTGCAAAAAGCAAAAGACGCCGCTCACAGGTATGTCTCGAAGATTACCCTGCAGAATAGATGTCACGCCAATCCGGAAAATATACTGAAGATACTGGCTGGAGAGCCTTTGTGCTAGAAGGACACGCAAGATCACGGCCTTTCTTTTAAGCTTCTTTCTTTGTGTTCCGCCTCAGTATCCTCCTGAGGGAAGATTCACCCGAGCAATGGAGGCTCACGACCAAGGTATTTTGCAGAGTTTTATCACCTCTTTGCACGCCATAGAGCGTATCCATGCAGGCTTAACCTTGTGAGATGCATGGGGGGCTTGGCATGCGTGCCATTTTTTAAAAACCCTTTGGGAACCAGGGAGAGGTGTGAAAGGTAAATGCTGCAACCCTGTCGGCGCCCGGGGCACACATTGACAGAAAAAGAGCGGTAACGTATGATTTTCTTTTAGATTTAACTTACTCGGACACGAAGGCATGGCCTTACAAACGCACAAGCTCCCTCATTCCCGGCCTTCCTTGCGTGCCAAAATCCTTTGTCAAACAGCGCATGCTTTTGCTGAAGAACGTTGAAGGAGCCACTATGTTTGCATTGACCGATGCTGCCCGCAAGGAGCTCGACGCTTTTTTTGCGGAAAAACCCGAGGAAAAAAAGAATATCCGCGTCTATCAGGCTATGAGCTGTTCAGGGCCGAGCTTAAATATGGCGCTTGATGATCCCTCGGAAAATGATGTCACCGAACAGAACGGCAGCTATACGTTCTGCATTGATAAAGCGCTGCTCGAACAGATTAAAAGCTGCAAGATCGATCTGACCTTCATGGGCTTTACCGTTGAGCCGGAAATTCCCCTGCCCGTGCCGGAAGGCGGTGGTTGTGCCACCTGCGGCGGTTGTCACTAGCGTTTCCGCCCCTTCGTATGCTTTTTCCTGACCCTGGAAGCCCTGCTTCCGGGGTCATTTTTCTAAAACCACGCCCAAGGAGAAGACAAGGTATGAACGAAGCCATCTACGCCTACCTTGAAAAAATCGGCCCAGTCTTCTGCCTTGATATCGGCAGCGGCACCCAGGATGCTCTTCTTGCCCTACCTGGTGTCAATTTCGACAACTGGCCGCGCTTTGTTCTTCCCTCGCCTGCCCGCAGAATACGAAGCCGTATTGAAAAGGCAACGCAGGCAAAAACAGCGCTCTGGCTCTATGGCGGCAATATGGGAGGCGGCTTTTCTCAGGCTCTTGTCACCCATCTTGCAGCGGGGCTTCCCTGCTATGCCACCCAGGAAGCTGCCAAGGCGATTTGCGACGATCCCCAGAAAGTGCAGAAGATGGGTATTACCTTTGCCGAACACTGCCCCATGGCTGCTCTGCCCCTGCATCTGACGGATTTCTCTCCTGAATTCTGGCAGACCTTTTGGCTCAGCCTTGACCTGCCACTGCCTGCTCTTACTGTCGCTTCTGCCCAGGATCACGGCTTCTGCCTGACAGGGAACCGCACGTTCCGCATGCAGATCTGGGCTGATCTTTTGGCTCGTCACGCCAGTCTGCCAGACTGGATTTATCACGAGGTGCCACAGGCCTTAACACGCTTGGGAGCTCTGCAGGCAGCCAGCGGCGGCCCTGTGGCTGATACCGGCACAAGCGCCCTCCTTGCATTTTTATGTGATTCAGGCATTCTTAAACGTTCCTTTGATACGGGCATTACCCTTGTCAATGCCGGCAATACCCATACCCTTGCAGCCCTGATTTTTCAGGGCAAGGTCTGCGGTCTCTATGAGCAGCACACGGGGCTGATTGACAAAGCCAAGCTGGCTCAGGATCTCAAGGACTTCAGACTTGGCTGGCTGCCCTGCGAACAGGTGCAAAAAGCCATGGGCCATGGCACAGTCTATGGCAAACGCCCTGAAGAGGCGGGCGGCTTTGAGCCGACCTATTTCACAGGACCGCAACGCGAACGCTTCGCAGGTCTTGGCCAGTTTGCCAATCCCTTAGGCGACATGATGGTCGCCGGCTGTTTCGGACTTCTCTACGGCCTAAGCCTGGCCGCCAGTACACCTACCAACCTTACGGAATAAGCTCATGCACATGGATGTTTATGATGTGGCGGAAACCTGGAGCCGCGATCGCATTGCCTCGACGCAGCTTGTGCGACTGAAATCCACCGTGGCCCAGGCCAGAAAGTGCGCCTTCTACCAAAAGCGCCTTGATGAAGCGGGCATCACCGCCGATTCCCTGACACATATTGATGATATTCGCAAAATTCCCTTCACCACCAAACAGGATCTCAGGGATCAGTATCCCCTGGGTCTGCTCACCGTGCCCACCCGGGAAATCGTGCGCATGCACTGCTCAAGCGGCACCACAGGCACACCAACAGCCATCTGCCATACAGCCAACGATTTGAACTGGTGGAGCGATCTCATGGCCCGCTGCATGTATATGGTGGGCGTGCGCCGTGATGACGTTTTCCAGAATATGAGCGGCTACGGATTGTTCACGGGCGGCCTTGGCATCCACTATGGCGCTGAGCGTCTTGGCTGTATGACTATCCCCGCAGGCGCCGGCAATACCAAGCGCCAGATTAAACTCGCCCGCGATTTCCACACCACCGTGGCGCATATTCTGCCAAGCTACGCCCTCATTGTGGGTGAAAGGCTGCGCGAGATGGGTGAGGATCCCCACGATTTCCCCCTGCGTATCGCTCTGGTGGGCGCCGAGCCCTATACCGAGGAATTCCGCAACCGCATTGAGGAACTCTTCGATATGAAGGTCTACAATTCCTACGGCTTATCCGAAATGAACGGACCCGGCGTAGGTTTTGAATGCCTTGAACAGCATGGTCTGCATATCTGGGAAGACGCCTACTATCCGGAAATAGTCAATCCCGAAAGCGGCGAACCTGTCACGGAAGGTGAAATCGGCGAGCTCGTGATGACCAGTCTCTGCCGTCAGGGCATGCCGCTTTTGCGTTACCGCACCCGCGACCTGACGCGCTTTATGCCTGGGGAATGTGCCTGTGGCCGCAAACATCGGCGCATGGACAGGATTTTGGGCCGTGCCGACGATATGATGATTGTCAAGGGCGTAAATATCTATCCCATGCAGATTGAACAGGTCATCATGGGCTTTCAGGAAGTGGGCAAGAACTATCTCATTCAGCTGGAAGACGACGGCTTCGGAGACATTCTGCGCATAAAGGTGGAGATTCGCGACGAATTTTTTGTGGAGGATCTGCGCCAGCTGCATAAGGTGCAGCAGAAAATTGCCCGTGCCCTTAAGGATGAAATCCTGGTGACACCGCATGTGGAACTTGTGGAAAGCAATAGTCTGCCCCTTTCCGAAGGCAAGGCTGTCCGGGTTAAAGACCTCAGGACCAAGAAATGACCGAAACGCTTGCTCTGGCCGGTAATCTCTTCAGTCTTGGCTTTCTTGTCTTCTTAGGCCTGCTTGTCCTTTTGAACTTCGTCAATCTTCCGGGCAACTGGCTGGCTCTGGCTTGCGTGGGCATCTTCTGCCTGCTTTCAGGCACAGCCTTCGGCATGCTCTTCTGGGTGCTCAGCTGTGGCAGCGCTTTGCTTGGCGAGGTTCTGGAATGGGGGGTCCTGGCCACCAGAGCCAAGGAGGCAGGAGCAAGCACAGCAGGCACCGTTGCCGGCATGCTCGGTGCTTTTGCCGGGGCTATCTTTGGCGCGCCGATTCTGATGGGCTTTGGCGCCCTGCCAGGAGCCCTGGTAGGTGCTTTTTTGGGCTGTCTTTTGATGGAACTGTTGAAAGGCAGGGCCTGGGATGATGCGGTCCAAGCCGCCAAGGGAACCTTGCTTGGCCGTTTTCTGGGGGCTTTGTGCAAATGCGGCGCAGGCTTGACCATTGTGCTTCTGACTGGCCGGGCACTTTTCAGTTCTGGTCAGGTTTAGGGGAGAGATATGCTCCTTGACGGCCTGCGCACGGTTCTTGTCAAAACCCGCTTTCCCGAAAATATCGGCATGGTGGCCCGTGCCCAGGCTAATATGGGCTGCCCGGAGCTTTGGCTTGTGCAACCCGAACGCTGGGATTATGCCAAGGCAGAGCCCCTGGCAACCCCCAAGGGCAAAACCATCCTGGACAGAGTAGAGCTTAGGCCTGACCTGGCAAGTGCCATAGCCGATACGAGCTATGTGCTTGGCACAACAGCACGCACTGGCGGTTGGCGTAAAAAGCTCCTGCATCCTGGCGAGGCAGCCCAAAGCATCGTCAAAAGACTTCAGGCCGGGGAGCGCGTGGCACTCGTCTTCGGTCCAGAAGACCGCGGTCTTGAAAACAGCGAGATCTGTGCCTGCCACGATCTGATCAGCATTCCCACAGATCAGGCCTCGTCACTCAATTTAGCCCAGGCCGTGCTGCTTTTGCTCTATGTCTGCGCCGAAGAACGCAGAAAGAATACCAGGTCTCCGCACAAGAGCAAAAGCATCTCGCATGGCGACCTTGACCGCTTTCTCGAACACTTCAAGGCCATGCTCATTGCCCTAGACTGCCTGCACGGCGACAATATCGAGTATTTTTTTCTGCCCTGGCGCAGGCTTTTTGCGCGCATGGAACTGAGCCGCAGCGAATACGATGCCCTGATGGGCCTCTGCCGGCAGGTGCGACGCAAGATCGGCGAATGACTACTTGGCCGCTTCTTCGAACTGCTTCAAGGTCTGTGCCAGCACCTTGACCAGACGCCTGGCTGATGCTGGCGACATCACGAGCCTGCGCTCCAGCTCAACGGCATAGACCGGCTGTTTCTGACCATTGGCGTCTGTGGCGTTATCGGGATAGCTCACGCCATAGGAAATCGCCAGAAGACCATCGACAATGCGTGTCTGAAAAACATTGGCAAAATCGCTGGGTATATGATTGTGATTGAGCACCATGGGGAGCTGTACGGCTTTGTCCGACTCTGTCTGCACTGTTTTTTCTTCTTCCTGGCTCATGGCTTCCTCCTTGAGCAAAAAATAGTTACGCCTGCTGACGCATCTGGCTAATCTCAGCCGCTCCATAGCGGTCAAACTGAGCTACCGTAAAAAGCAGCTTGCGGCCATCCCGGGTCACTGCCTGATATTCTGCTGTCAGTCCGTCGCTTGAGCCCACAAGCTGGGCACGCACGGTCTCATCCTCAGCAATATCGTGCGACTCCCAACCGGCTGCGGGATCCTGCTGGGCCAATCTATCCACCAAAAGCTGCAGAGCATCTTCCTGCAAAAAGGCTCTTGGCCGATCATAGCGTGCATCAATGCAGATCAGGATTCCGGGCGGAAAAGATGTAATCATGAGAGTTCCTTTACGCAAACGTTCTGTCACCAAGCCCTGCCGAAAAGCGCGGACAGCAAGCGCCATGAAAGCTCTCTTGCTTTCCTGTCTTCTGCTTGCCCTCTCCTTCAGTCTTGTGCTGTCACACGTCGCAGCAGAGCCTGCCAGTCAGCAAGAGGCTGCCGCGGCCGACGACAAAGCTGAACACGAGGAACAAAGCGCCAAACAGGAAGAAGATAAGAAGACGCCCGAGAAAAGCAATACAAAAAACGAAAAAAAAGACGAGAAAAAAAAGCGCGGGAAAACCCCAGCCAACAGCAAGCCTCTGCATGAATTCCATCAGCCTGTGGCCTGTGCCGAAAAAGCACTGCCACCCTTAAAAGCGCTGATCACCTCGCGTTTTGGAGAACCGCGTCTCGGCGGCCCCACAGGCATCAGGAGCCACCATGGTCTGGATATCCGGGCGCATCTGGGTTGGCCGGTTGTGGCCTTTGCCGACGGCACTGTGACCAAGGCTGGCTTTTATGGTAACGCGGGCATTATGGTGGAAATCGTCCACGACGATGATTTTATCTCGCGCTATGCCCATTTGCATACAACGCAGCTTATTCCCGGGCAAAGAATCGCCAAGGGGGAAAAAGTCGGCGAAGTGGGCTGCACAGGCCATTCCTCAGGCGCCCACCTGCATTTCAGCCTTGCTTCCAAGCAAAAAGGCGTTCTTGACCCTGAACGGTATCTGAGCCGTGTGGAAGATGTGCTCAGACCAAGCGCAGAGCAGATCCCCGAGAAAATCGGCCCACAGCAATGTTCAGGTCATTTTTCGCCCTACATGCCGGCTCAGGCCAATGCTTCACGCCGTGGCCCGATCATTCGGGGGCGCAATGGCCGTCCCATGCGCATTGACCTCAATGCCCTGCGTAACTTCAAAGCGCCTGAAATTCCCCTCTGGCAGAGCCGACACAGGCGATAACGCTGCTCCACGTTCACAGGCCTTTGTCCCCTTTGCTCTGCATCTTCTCAAGCTGGCAGCTGAACTGAAAAGCCTCTCAGCTGTGTGGGTCAATCCGACCACTGATCACTGTAAACACCGTATAATCCAGTCAGTGTTCGAACGAACCCTCGACTCTTCATGGCAAAGGCTCCTGCACCCCCAGTTAGGGCCGGCCCCTTTCCTCAAGCTGCTTTTGGCCCCAAGTCTCTTCAAGAAAATACGCTTTCCAGGCAGAGCAATGCGGGTGCCAGAGATAGCCCTTTGATCCACAGGTCACGAAGACCCACAAAAAGTACTCCTGATAAAGAAGCGCGCTTCAGCTCAGGCCAGCGGGCAGAAATTTTCAAAAGACACATTTCAGCCGTGTATCGGCGCCTGGCAGGCCTTGCACATAAGCTTCCTCCCCAGGGACTCGTTGGACTTAGGAAAATCTGGCTGCAGACTTGCTCAGATACGCTTTTTTGTGTAGTGTCGATACATTGATTGGGAATATATCTCTTCATAGTCCTAGCAGGACTTCCCCCAAGAATACTCACCAAACCAGACTGCTCCCTGTCCGAAGAGATTTTCCAAGCCAGGAATAGTATGAAACAACTTTGGTCACCATGGCGCATTGAGTATATTCTCGGTCCCAAGCCAGACTGCTGCGTCTTTTGTCTGCCGGAACACACTGATGAGGATGAAGAGCGTCTTGTCCTGCACAGAGCCAAGCACGCCTTCGTCATCATGAACAAATATCCCTATAGCAACGGCCATCTCATGGTCTGCCCTTACCGCCATGTTATGCAGCTGGCTGATGTTCCCCTGCCAGAACTGCATGAAATCATCGGCCTGATCCAGCGTTGTTCCGTGATTTTGCAGGAGCATTTCCACTGTGAGGGCATCAATGTGGGCCTGAATCAGGGCCAGGCCGCAGGCGCAGGCATCCGTGAACATCTGCATTTTCACCTTGTACCCCGCTGGAACGGTGATTCGTCCTTTATGGCGGTTTTTGACGAAGTGCGCACCATTCCTGAACATCTTTCCAGCACCTATCGGGCCCTGGCCCCATATTTCACCTAGAGCAAAAACGGCCGGCCGCCAGAGGCTGACCGTGCAAGATAGCTAAGAACGACACGTCCTTTTCCGCAACTGGGCCCGGAAAAGGACGTTCTGTCAACGTTCGTTGAACCTGGAGGTTTTCATGCGCTATATTAAAGTGCTGCTGCTGGCATGTCTGATATTTCTGGCGCTCGTCTTCTTTTTCCAGAACCAGAATATCCTTGCAACCAAGATGGAACTGAAACTCGATCTCTTCTTCATTCCGCCTATGACGTCCATCTCGCTGCCTTTCTATTTTCTCGTGATCTGTGCCTTCTTTGTTGGCGTTCTGCTGGCCCTTTCCCTCCTTGTCTGGGACAGACTGCAGCTTTCGGCACGCCTGCTCAAGAGCAAGTGGAAGGTACAGTCGTTATCAAGCAAGCTGGCCAAGGCTGAGCGACTCCTCAATCGCACCCCCAAGCCCTCCTGGTTCACGCGTCTGCGCAATTTCTTCAGCGCTGAAGAGGCCAAGCCCGTGCTGCCGAGCGATGATGGGCAGAAGAGTGTGGATACCGTAGCCAAGACAGTGCCGCAGGCTCAAAAAGAGGCCGTCAAGGTCGAAGCCCCCAAAGAAGCCGTAGCGCCAAGTGAGGCCGCCGCCAGTGTCAAGGCGGAGCAGCCCGCGTAATTTTCCTGTTTTTTTGCCTTTTTTCCCTCTTGTACGCCTTATATCCCGTGGGATATGGGGCGTACATTTTTCCAGCCTTTTGCTCTTCCCGCTTCCCGCCGTAACTTCTGCTCAAAAAGTCCTATGGAAGAAGTCAGCAAACCGACCCCCATGTTTGAACAGTATCTGCGCATCAAGGCCGACTACCAGGATGCGCTGCTCTTCTACCGCATGGGCGATTTCTACGAACTCTTCTTTGATGATGCCGTCACTGCTTCCAAAGAACTGCAGATTGCCCTGACAAGCCGCAATAAATCGGCGGGTAATGACGTACCGATGTGTGGCGTGCCCTGGCATGCTTCGCAGAGCTATATCGCCCAGCTCATCGATAAAGGTTATGTGGTAGCCATCTGCGAGCAGACCGAAGATCCCAAAGACCGCCAGGGCAAAGGTCTTGTGCAGAGAGCCGTAACACAGGTCATTACCCCTGGTACTGTGCTGGACAGCGACAATCTTCAGGCTGAACGCCACAATTATCTTGGCTGTGTCATCAACGGCAGGGCCAAAGCCTCAGACGGCGGCTGGGCCTTTGTCTGGGCTGATATTTCCACAGGTCAGTGGACCGGCACAGAATTTCACAGAGAAGACGATCTCTGGCAGTGGATTCAGAAAATGGGGCCACGCGAGCTCTTGCTTGAACAGGCCATCAGCGTGCCTAAACTGCGTTTTCTGGACAGCGTGCATCTTGTACGGCTGCCTGGTCTGCTCTCAGCGGACAATGCCAGCGAAATCCTCTGCCGCGCCCAGCATGTGCACAGCCTTGATGCCCTTGGACTCAAGAAAAAGCCTGCCCTGGCCCAGGCCTGTGCTCAGCTTCTGCGCTATATCGAACAGATGCAGAAAGCGTCCATTGATCAGCTTGAAGCCTTTGTGCCGCTCAATCTCGGCAGAAGAATGCTCATCGATGACACAAGCGAGCGCAATCTGGAACTCTTTGTCACCC
>JAGADH010000091.1 GCA_017613715.1 Desulfovibrio sp.
ATGATATAATTTCACATGATTACCAAGAGACAAACTCTTTCATAAAAATATTGGAGTAAAACTTCCTCAAAGCGCTTGGCTCCGTTTTTAGTGACCATTATTCGGTTTTTAGGTTTGTAGGCAAAAAAAAGCAGAGTACCCAAAGGGTACCCTGCTTTTTGACATTTGCTCTCTATTCTGAGGGAAAGAACATTTTTTGCTTATTCGTTTTTCATACTTTCAACCAAACTTGCAAGAGCTTCTGTTTGTTGTGCCATATCAGATATGGCTTTTGTCGCTTCACTCATAGCTTCGGCAGTTTGTCCAGACATGGAATTCACCGCAGTAACCGACTGATTGATTTCCTCACTGGCTGCGGATTGTTCTTCAGCTGCCGTGGCAATAGCTCGCACCTGATCAGCCGTCGCTTCGACATTCCTGACTATTTGCTGCAGGGCTTCTCCGGATTGTTGGGCGAGGGTCGTGGCCTGTTCCACTGCATTTAAGGCTTCCGACATCTTGTCGACGCTCATCTGAGCACTGTTTTGAATGGCCGCAATAGCCTTGGAAACATCATTTGTTGAAGACATCGTCTTTTCTGCAAGCTTGCGTACTTCGTCGGCGACAACAGCAAATCCACGTCCGGCTTCACCTGCTCTTGCGGCTTCTATGGCAGCGTTCAAGGCAAGAAGGTTGGTCTGATCAGCAATGTCAGAGATGACGTTCATGATCTGGCTGATGTTCTGGGTATGATCATGCAGTTGCCCCATGTCTTCTTGAAGCTCCCGTGAGACTTTTTGCACCTGATTGATGCTGTTCATGGCATCAGCGAGAATTTTCTGCCCGTCTTCGGCATTGCGTCTGGTCTCAGCAGAGACTGAAGCTGCTGAAGACGCATTATGAGCAACCTCCTGTACCGTGGCATTCATCTCATTCATGGCTGTTGCAGCTTCAGACAGGCGGCTGGATGATTCCGACGCCACTTTGTCCGATTCCTCAATCTGTGCAGACAGTTCACTGGCTGCAGCCGATATGGCATTGATCATGCCTTCCAGCTGATTGGCCGCGGCATGCATGCCTTCAGACTTGGCTAGCTCAGCTTTTTTGGCGGCTGCTTCTGCTTGTTGTGTCGCCTTTTCCGCCTGCTTGGACTGTTCTTCAGCCGTTTGCATAGCGGCATTCGCTTCGGAGATTTTTGTTTTGAGGGATCCGACCATCTGGCGAAGTGCCCCTACGAGATCTCCGACTTCATCTTCTCTGGCACGAGTAACGAGCGGCGCGTCAAGCTTACCCTCCGAAACTTCTTGCGCGTAGGATACTGTCTGCTTTAAGGGTAATACCATGGAACGGAAGAAGAGGGCGCCAAGAAGGCTTAAGATAGCGGCAATAATGGCGGTGGCCACAAGACAGGCAAAAACAATAGACCCAATCGTTGTCTCCATCTTTTCCATACTGGTTCCGATGAAGAACATGCCGATTGTGCGGCCTTCCACGTTCTTAAGCGGCCAATACATCGTCTTATAGGCATTGCCAAAGATCGAGGCCGTCTGGAGATAGGTTCCGCCGTTATTCAGGACAGAAGAGACGACCTGAGGATTATTGACCTGTGTTCCAATCGCTCTTTGCCCATTATTCTGGATTGTCGTGGAAACACGGGTATCATCTTCAAAAACTGTCACTTCAAGCCCGGTGATCTTTTTTAAGCCGTCAACAAAGGCATGAGAACGAAAACCCTCACCAAAAAGAATCGTCCCGATCACCTTTCCGTTTTGGAGGACTGGTGCTGCACAGCCAATAGACAAGCCATTATTCTTCATATGGACGAGATCCGTTTTGACCTGGCCACGCATGGCAACGGAAACGAGTGCATTGCTGGCTATGGAATCGCCCTTTTTGTCGCCTGAAGCTCGTGCAACGACCGTCCCTTTCTCATCCGTCAGCGTCACAAATCCCGCGTTGGTTTCATTCTTTGCGTGCTGCGCAAATGCTTTCAATTGGTTGAAATCACCAGAAAGAAAGGCTTTTTCTGCTATTTCTGACTCAGCCAAGATCGGGCCGAAGCTTTTGAAACGATCAAGAATGGTCGCATATTTATCGTCAACAACCTGATGAAAACTCTGCAACTGCACTTCCAGAGAATCTTCAAACCCCTTGTGCAAATAATGACGAGAGGTTAGAAAAATCCCCATTGCTCCGATAATGACGCTTCCTGCCAGAATCAGGATGCTTTTTGTTGTCATGGATAGACGCATACCAGCTTCACCTCCGCATAGATACATTTCAAACAGCAAGGGTTTACAGTAATCATTTGTCGGCAAGGATGCCAAAACGTTTAGGTCGCAGGCGTTTCACGGGCTGCCTGACCCCGGGAGAGCCGCAGAGAGCGAAACTCTGCAGCTCTCTTTTTTTGGGGGGCAAGTCTCAGGACTCTTAAGCAGCAAAAACTAAGCTTCGGCAGCGATGCAAGATGACTGATGCAAGAGGAAAAGCACGTTTCTACATAAGTCTGAAAATAAAAATCCGGGAAACTGGCTCTACGCCTACTTATACGGCTATTTTTTGCTCATTTTTGAGGAAAAGATGGGATCAAAGCAGGCAGCATGAAGACACGAAGGCCCGGCATTGCTGCCGGGCCTTCGTGAGATACTGAGGCAAAAGGTGCGGCTTAGGTCCGCTTCATTTCTTCGATCAGGGCACTTAAGCGTTCGCTCTGCTTGGCCAGTTCAGCGATGGCCTTGGCCGCCTCATTCATGGCCTGTGTTGTCTGCGCGGACATCTCGTTAACGGTTGTGATGGAACGGTTGATCTCATCGCTTGCCGCCGACTGCTCTTCACTGGCTGTGGCAATGGCCCGCACCTGGTCTGCGGTGTTTTCCACGTGGCGCACAATCTGGGTCAGGGCTGCCCCTGACTGTTCAGCAAGACTTGTTGCCTGTTCCACATCCTTGAGAGCCTCTTCCATGCGGTTGACGCTCTGCTGGGCGCTGGTCTGAATGGCGGTGATGGCATGGCTGACGTCATTGGTGGAGGCCATGGTCTTTTCAGCAAGCTTGCGAACTTCATCGGCCACAACGGCAAAGCCGCGTCCGGCTTCACCGGCTCGTGCGGCTTCTATGGCGGCATTGAGTGCCAGAAGGTTGGTCTGATCGGCGATATCACTGATCACATTCATGATCTGACTGATATTCTGGGTGTGACCATACAGGCTTCCCATGTCCTCCTTCAGAGCCATGGAAACCTTTTGCACAAGATTGATGCTGGACATGGCCTCAGAGAGGATCTTCTGGCCATCTAAGGCATTGCTTTTTGTCTCGCCTGAGACCTGCGCAGCCTGTGAAGCATTATGGGCCACTTCCTGTACCGTGGCGTTCATTTCATTCATGGCTGTTGCGGCCTGGGCCAGACGCTCGGAAGATTCCACAGCTCCGCGGTCACTTTCTTCAATCTGGGCTGAGAGCTCGGTTGCGGCAGCAGAAATGCCCGCAACCATACCTTCCAGCTGATCGGCTGCGGCCAGCATGCCTTCGCGTTTAGCGTTTTCAGCCCGTTGGGCGGCTTCTTCAGCCTTGGCCGTTGCTTTTTCTGCGTCCTGGACAGCCCGTTCAGCCTCCTTGGTCTTCTTTTGAGCAATGGCCATGGCGTGTACATTGGCCTTGACCATCTTGGAGAGGGAATTGCGCAGGGTAAGCAATTCCTTGTAGAAGCCGCTTTTGTCAGGTACAGCCTTGTACTTTCCGTCGGCCACTTCGCCCATGGCCTTCACAAGCTGTGAGAGCGGCTTATTGATGCTGCGGGCAATAATCAGGCCGAGCACTGTCAGTATCGAGGCGACGATGGCAATGATGCCGAGCAGACGCAGTAGTGCCTGATTGCTCTGGGCCATGATCTCAGCTTCCGACTGCAGGACAACGATTTTCCAGCCGCAGTCTGCCGTATACACGACTGCATTGGTGGCCACACCGTTGTATTGAAGCTGTATGGGGCCGTCCTGGGCTGTCTTCAGGGTCAGCAGCGCCTGATTGGCTATATCCTGGCCAATGATTTTGCCGGTATTGCCTGCATTTTTGGGATCACAGAGAATACGGCCGGTATGTTCGATGAGCAGAAAGTGTCCGCTTTCCCCAAAGTTGAGCTTACGGATCATCAGGGCGAGGTTCTTCAGGGTCACGTCGATGCCAACGATGGAGACGACATCGCCTTCGCGGTTTCTGACCTTGCCAACGGCCGCAATCACCGTTTCGCCGGATGTTGAGAGATAGGCATCCAAAAAGGTGATATTGTCTGCGCCATTACGGCCCAAGGTATACCAGCTCCTCTGACTGGCATCATAGTTGGCCGGAATTGTGCTGCCGTCACATGACGTGGCAAAACGGCCATCAGGAAAACCCGCATAGACCTCGACATATTCCTTGTGCGTTTTGTGCATGCTTGTCATGACACGGATAGAGTCCTTAGCAGGTCCTGCGAGTTCGGCATGGGCATAGCGGGAGGGCGAGCTTTTGTCTTTGAAGAGCGGCATGGAAGGCCCTGACTCGGCAAGGCCTGCTGTATCAATGAGCACACCGACATTGCCTTTGATACCGTCAATGAAATCCGTGAGGTGATTGTCGAGTAGAACAAGTTGGCGCTGCGCTGAGTTGGTAAAAGCCCTGGTCGCATCTCCCCGCATTTGCCAGGCCGTCAGAACGGCGGCTGAGGCTGCTGTGAGTAGAATGGCCAGCAGAAAACCCAGAATGATGCGTGCACGTATGCTCATGGTTTTTTCCTTTTTTTCACTACATCCCTTGCTTATGCTCAAAGAGCCTATCGCTTGATAACGGCAGTCTTGTGACAAACTTTAGAGCTCAAGCTGATGCTACGCCGCGAAGGCACAAGGTCACAATTCAGCCTGAGCTGAGGAGGCCTGGCTGGAGATAAGCCCATGGCTGTGGTTCTTTAGGTCATTATCTGACAAGCTTCTGCTGGTGTCATTTTGGCTTTCTGGACAGGAAAAGGAGCTGAACAGGCAGTTTCTGTTCACAGCCCTTTGAGTCGGGATGAAGCCATAGAGACCGGCAAGAAGTTGCGACGCTGCCGTGAAGTGGGACGACAAGAAGGGCGGCATGGAGGCTTGAGAAATCGAAGCATGGCCACAGTTTGAGAGATGAGTAGGCTGGAAGAACTGGATAAGAGTATCCGTCAGCGGGTATTGAGCAAAAGCCCGACGCCAAGTCGGCTGTGAATAGTAAGATCAGGCATAATACCTTATGGACTTTTCAATTGACGTTGGTCGCGCTTTGCGCCAAAAGCATGGAGTTCGCTTGCTGTTCGTTCGTATGTTTGCCTAGCTCTGTTCATCCTTATTTTTCTGGTAGATCGTTGTATGGACAATTCGTTACTGACAGCCCTGATTTTAAGTTTCATTGAAGGCCTGACGGAATTTTTGCCTGTTTCCTCCACCGGCCATCTGATTTTAGCCGGTGAATTGCTCAAGGCAACAGGCGAGAAAATGGTGACCTTCAATATTGTCATTCAGCTGGGTGCCATTCTGGCTGTGGTGGTTCTGTATTTTCAGCGTTTTCTTGGGCTGGTGCGTCCCAAGCCGGGTGTTCCCTTCTCCGGTCTGCCTGGCCTCTGGCTGCTTTTTTTGACGTCGCTGCCGGCTGGTTTGGTTGGCCTGCTCTTCGGTTCCTTCATCAAGAAGCATTTATTTGCCCCGCTTCCGGTCCTTTTGGCTTTGGTTGTCGGCGCCATCTTCATGCTCTATGTGGAGAGCAGACCCCACAGGGAGCGGGTGCGTTCCCTGGATGAGATCGGACCGGGTCTTGCGCTTGGGATCGGCTGTTTTCAGACACTTGCCGTCCTCTGGCCGGGTTTTTCGCGTTCGGCTGCGACGATTTTGGGCGGCATGATCCTCGGCGCTTCACGCAAGACCGCTGCCGAGTATTCTTTTGTGGCGGCCGTACCGATCATGATGGCGGCCACAGGCTATGAGTTTTTGAAAAACTGGCAGCTTTTCAGTGCCGACGATCTGCTTTTCTTTGCCATGGGTATGGCCGGTTCTTTTCTTTTTGCCCTGCTTGCGGTCAAGGTCTTTATTGTTCTCGTCAGCCGCATGACCCTGCGCCCCTTTGCCATCTACCGTTTGCTTCTGGCCCCCCTTGTCTATTGGGTTATGACGTATTAGACTCTTTTTTTCCAATTTTTGCGAAAACGTCTAGGGAGCGTCTATGGTTCAAAAAACTCTCGCTTTTACCAAGATGCAGGGCATCGGCAATGACTATATTTACGTCAATGGCTTTCGCGAACACGTGGAGCATCCAGAGGAACTGGCCGTGCGCCTCAGTGACCGCCATTTTGGCGTGGGCAGCGATGGTCTGATTTTAATTCTGCCCTCGGCTGTGGCTGATGTGCGCATGCGCATGTTCAACGCCGATGGCACGGAAGCCGAGATGTGCGGCAATGCCAGTCGCTGCGTGGGCAAATTCGTCTACGAGCACGGTCTTGTGCACAAAGATGTCATCCGTCTTGAAACCGGGGCTGGCATCAAGATCATTGAGCTTTTGAAAGACGGTAACGAAGTGATAGGCGCTACGGTGGATATGGGCGAACCCGAGCTGAAGCCAGCGCTCATTCCTGTGGATACCACCTGGGCTCCAGGTGAACGCTGTCTGGCCAATCCCCTTGAGGTCCTGGGAAAGCGCTATGAGATTACGGCGGTTTCCATGGGCAATCCGCATGCCGTGATTTTTGTGGATGATGTTGAGTCTCTGGACCTTGAGAGCATTGGTCCGGCCTTTGAGCACCATGCGGTTTTTCCCAAGAGAATCAATACGGAATTTGTCAAGGTCGTCTCTGAGAGCCGGGTGGAAATGCGTGTCTGGGAGCGGGGGGCAGGAGAGACGCTGGCCTGCGGCACAGGTGCCTGCGCCGTGGGCGTGGCCTGTGTTCTTGCTCAGAAAACCTCACGCAAGGTCACTGTGGGACTTCGGGGTGGCGAACTTGATATCAGTTGGAACGCCGGCGATGGTCATGTCTATATGACAGGCAATGCCGTGACGGTTTTTGAAGGCAGCGTGCTGCTTTAGTACAAGGACTCAACGCCGATTTGGCCAGTTCTCGAGGAGAGTATGACAAGGGTCAACAGCAATTTTTTAGAGCTTGGAACCAATTATCTTTTTGTGGACATTGCCCGTAAAGTCGCGGAATTCAAAAAAGCCAATCCCGGGCAGAAGGTCATCAGTCTGGGCATTGGCGATGTTACACAGCCACTTGCGCCCACAGTCATCAAGGCCCTGCATGCCGCAGTGGATGAAATGGGAGAGGCCGAAAGCTTCCGTGGTTATGGTCCTGAACAGGGCTATGATTTTCTGCGTGAAGCCATTTGTGAGCACGACTACAAAAAACGTGGCCTGGCCATAGCCGCTGATGATATTTTTATCAGCGACGGCGCCAAGAGCGATCTCGGCAATTTTCAGGAGCTCTTTGCTGCTGACAGCATTGTGGCTGTGACTGACCCGGTCTACCCGGTCTATGTTGATTCCAATGCCATGGCCGGCCGTGCCGGCAAACTCTCGGGTGTGACCTGGGACAGAATCGTTTATCTGCCCTGCACACGCGACAACGGCTTTGTGCCTGATCTGCCCAAGACCCGTCCGGATTTGATCTACCTCTGCTATCCCAATAATCCCACTGGCACGGTGCTTCCCAAAGATGCCCTCAAGGTCTGGGTGGACTATGCCCGCCGTGAAGGCTGTCTGCTGCTCTATGATTCAGCCTACGAGGCGTATATCACGGAAGCTGACGTGGCCCACAGCATTTATGAAATCGAAGGGGCCAAGGAAGTGGCTGTGGAATTTCGCAGCTTTTCCAAGACCGCAGGCTTCACGGGCCTGCGCTGTGCCTATACCGTTGTGCCGAGTGAGCTTTCGCTGGCAGACGGCAGCGGCGGACGTGTTCAGCTCAAAAGCCTCTGGAACCGTCGTCAGTGCACCAAGTACAATGGCTGCCCCTATATTGTGCAGCGTGCGGCCGAGAGCATTTTCAGCGCATCCGGTCAGCGAGAAATCGCCAAAACCATTGCCATTTATCACGACAATGCCCGGGAGCTCTCACAAGCCATGCAGGCCATGGGACTGGATGTTTTTGGCGGCGTCAATGCCCCCTATATCTGGGTTTCCGTGCCCAAGGGCATGGATTCCTGGGGCTTCTTCCATCACCTTCTGCACAAGGCGGCCCTTGTCTGCACACCTGGCGTGGGCTTTGGTCAGAGTGGTGAAGGCTATGTGCGACTCACGGCCTTTGGTTCGCCTGATAATACCCGCGAGGCCATCAGCCGCATGCAGAAGCTTTAGCAGCTTGTTGAGGATAAGGCGTCAGCTCTTTTGCAGAGAACAATCAAGTTAAACGCGTGGTTTTTTCCAAAAGCGCGTTGAGGTGTACAATGGAGAATGCGGAACAGTCCCTGCAGCAAGTCGAAGACCTTTTGCAGCGCGTGCGTGAGGCACAGAAAATCTATGCCCAGTTTTCCCAGGAAGAGGTGGATGCCATCTTCCATCATGCGGCGCAAAAGGCCACAGCCCAGCGTATCCCCCTGGCCAAGATGGCGGTGGAAGAGACAGGCATGGGCATTGTGGAAGATAAGGTCATCAAGAACCATTTTTCCTCGGAATATATCTACAATCAGTATAAGAATACCAAAACCTGCGGTATCATCGAGGATGACAAGGTCTCGGGCTTCCGGCAGATAGCCGCTCCCCTGGGTATTGTGGCCGGTATTATTCCCACCACCAATCCCACGTCCACAGCTATTTTCAAGGCTCTGCTCTGCTTGAAGACACGCAATGGCATTATTTTCTCGCCCCATCCCAGAGCCAAGAACTGCACCAGAACGGCGGCCATGCTCATCCATGATGCTGCCGTGGAAGCCGGAGCTCCAGCTGGCATCGTGGCCTGCCTGGAGAATCCCAGTCTCGATCAGACCCATTATCTCATGAGCCATGTCAATCTGATTCTGGCCACAGGTGGCCCTGGCATGGTCAAGGCAGCCTATAGCTCAGGCAGTCCAGCCATTGGTGTGGGCAGCGGCAATACGCCTGTGGTCGTTGACGCCACGGCTGATATCAAAATGGCCGTGAACTCGATTTTATTGAGCAAGACGTTTGATAACGGACTGATCTGCGCTTCCGAGCAGACCATTGTGGCGGAAAGCTGCATTGCCGATCAGCTGCGTGAGGAATTTATCCTGCGCGGGGCCTATTTTGCCACGGATGAAGAGGCTGCGAAACTGGCCGAGGTCATTTTTGTCAATGGCTCCTTAAATAATGCCATTGTCGGTCAGTCAGCCTGCAAAATCGCCTCCATGGCCGGTCTGAATGTGCCTGAAAACACCAAGGTCCTGATTGCCGAGCGCGGGGAGATTGTTCCCACGGATCCCTTTGCCCACGAAAAGCTTTCACCGGTGCTTGGTTTTTACCGCGTGCCCGACTTTGCCACAGCGGTCAGTTACGCGCAGACGCTTATCGAACTGGGCGGGGCAGGGCATACCTCTGTTCTCTACACCAAGGAGAGCAATGACGAGCATATCCGGACCTTTGAAAATACCCTGACCACAGGCCGGGTACTCATCAATATGCCGGCATCCCAGGGAGCCATTGGTGATGTCTACAATTTCCGCATTGCCCCCTCGTTGACCCTTGGCTGCGGAAGCTGGGGCGGAAACTCGGTGAGCGAGAATATCGGAGTCAAACATCTCATGAACGTCAAATCCGTTGCCGTGCGCAGGGAAAATATGCTCTGGTTCCGCGTGCCGCCCAAGATCTACTTCAAGCTGGGAGCTCTCGAGCCGGCTCTGGAGGAATTCAAGGACCGTAAACGCGCCTGCATCATCACCGACAAGACCATGGTCACCCTGGGTCATGCCGAACACGTCAGTGATGTGCTCACACGTCTGGGCATGGATGTCAGAATTTTCTCCGACGTCAATCCTGATCCTGATATTGCCACGGCGGAAAAAGCCCTCGGGCTTGTCAATTCCTTTCAGCCCGATATCTTCATTGCCCTCGGTGGCGGTTCACCCATGGATGCGGCCAAGATTGTCTGGCTGCTCTACGAGGTGCCGGACATCAAGTTCAGCGACATTGCCCTGCGCTTCATGGACATCCGCAAGCGTATTGTCTCCTTCCCCGATCTTGGCAAGAAAGCCGTTATGGTGGCCATTCCCACCACATCGGGCACGGGCAGTGAAGTGACGCCCTTTGCCGTGATCACCGACAGCAAGACAGGTGTCAAATACCCTGTGACCGATTATGCTCTGACGCCTGATATGGCCATTGTGGATCCTGAATTCGTCATGGATCTGCCCAAGTCGCTGATCGCCAATGCCGGTCTTGATGTTTTGACCCACGGCATTGAAGCCTATACCTCGACCATGGCCACGAATTTTGCTGACGGTCAGGCCGTGGAGGCCATCCGTCTTGTCTTCAAGTATCTGCGCAGATCCTATGCAGGCGGTGAAGACAGGCTGGTGCCAAGAGAAAAGATTCACTATGCGGCCACCATGGCCGGTATGGCCTTTGCCAACGCTTTCCTGGGCGTCTGCCACTCCATGGCCCATGCCATGGGCAGCTACCTGCATGTGCCCCATGGTCTGGCCAATGCCTTGCTGCTCTCCTATGTCATTGAGTACAATGCCACCGATACGCCGACCAAGCAGGGCATGATGCCGCAGTACAAATATCCCTGGGTCAAGGGCCGTTACGCGCGTCTCTGCGACATGCTGCATCTGGCTGATGACCTTGAAGGGGATTCCTCGGAGATCCGCAGTCAGAAGACCGACCGTCTGGTACGGGCCATTGAGTCCTTGAAGAAGGATGTGGGTATCCCCTCGTCAATTCGTGAAGCCGGCATTGCCGAAAACGATTTCCTGGATCTCTTGGACAGCATGAGCGAACAAGCCTTTGATGACCAGTGCACAAGCTCGAATCCCAGATATCCGCTGATTGCGGAAATCCGTGAGCTCTATCGCCGTGCCTATTACGGAGAGCCGCTACGCGCCATGTCCTAGGTGTCAGCAGCAAAGAGTATTGAGGAATACGAAAAGGCCGGTCAGAAGTCATTCTGTCGGCCTTTTTTTGTCTCGGAGACTTCGCCCGTAGACTGCTTTTGCCTGGATGGCTGGGCTAAGGCAGATTGCAATCGTGAGAGCGTATTTTTCTGATTCAGGCTAAGGACAAAAGGCTGCAGCCTCCGCGTTTTAGGCATTATCGCTTTTGACTGATCATGGTAAATACAAGGACTATTCTATGTACGCACCGCTTCCCATGGTTCCGGGCCCGGTCACGGTCCCGCAACATGTTTTGAACGCACTGGCCAAGGACTATCCTTCCGGACAGATCGACGAGGCCTACTTTTCGCTTGTGCGCAGTTGCGAATTAAGTCTTGGCCAGCTGTTGGGCACAAAGAATCGCATACTCTTTCTCTCAGGCGAAGGCATGCTGGCACTCTGGGCTGCGCTGAAAAGCGTTGTCACGCCTGACAAGACGGTTTTTGTCGTCAGTACGGGTGTTTTTGGCGAGGGTATCGCCGCTATGGCCAGGAGCCTCGGGGCAAAGGTCGACTGCCTTTCCCTGGGCTTTGATGCAACCATCAGCGAAGAAGACCTGGCCCTCATTGAGAAGAAGTTTGCCGCAAAAGCGCCGGACCTGCTCTGTGCCGTGCACTGTGAAACCCCGTCAGGCACCCTGAATCCCCTTGCGGCTTTGGGTCAGCTCAAGGAACGTTATGGTGTGCCTCTCTTTTACACTGACGTGGTCTCAAGTCTTGCGGGCACGCCTGTGCAAATGGATGCCTGGCACATCGATCTTGCCCTGGGCGGTTCCCAGAAATGCCTTTCGCTGCCGCCGTCGCTCTGTTTTGTGGGCGTGAGTCCCAAAGCCTGGAAACGTATTGAAGAAGTTGCCTATCAGGGCTACGACGCTCTTTTGCCCTTTCAAAACATCTACCAAGAGGGGCGTTGTCCCTATACGCCCAACTGGCACGGTCTCGCTGCCCTCAGAGCATCGCTCGATGCGCTTGCCCTGGAGGGCTATGCAGAGGTCTTTCAACGCCATGAGGAAGCGGCCACACTGTGTCGTAACGGGCTTGCCGACCTGGAGATTGCCCTCTGGCCCAAGGCAGATGCCTGCCTTTCGCCGACAGTGACCGCTGCCAGGATTCCAGAAAGCTATACCTGGCAGGAGTGGAAGAAGGCGCTAGGCGAGCGCGGGCTGATCGTCGCGGGCAGCTTTGGGCCCATGCAGGGCAAAGTCTTTCGACTTGGTCACATGGGCTCCCAGGCGCAGAAGGCCTTTGTCCGTTCTGCTCTCGACATCATGGATGAGGTCGTTCGCCTGCGGAGAAAACGCATGGTCTAAATCCTTGCCTCTGCCAGGAGGCGCAAGGCTGAAAACACGGGGCCGGGGTCGACTTGGCGAGAGTCAATCACCTTGCCCTAGGACGAGGTTTCCGTGCTGAAGATGCAAGCGCATGTGGCCTGGGAGCTTGGTCTTGACATCAATCCAAATAGATTTGACATATTAATATTATTCGTATCTTTTTGCCGCCATTGGCCTGAGCTGACTGCGTGTGCTGGGGTGAAAGTTGACGATCTTCTCCCAAATGGCTGCCACTGTCTCTGTCAGCGCTCCGCCAGTCTCGGTCAGGGCCAGCCCTTTCTGGCTGGCTGCCTGCAGCTCGGCACTGAAGGGTATTTTGCCCAAGAGCGGATAACCTTCTTTTTGGCAGAATGCTTCAAACTCTTCTGTTCCCTGTCTATTCAGATCATAACGGTTGATGATCACAGCACAGGGAATGTGAAAATGGGCAGAGACGCCGGCCACTCGCTTGAAGTCATGCAGGCCCGAGAGGCTCGGTTCCACAACCGCCACGGCAAGGGTCGCGCCTGCCAGGGAACTGA
>JAGADH010000092.1 GCA_017613715.1 Desulfovibrio sp.
CGGCCGCATGGATCAGTACCTCTATCCCTACTATAAGAAAGACATCGAAGAAGGCCGCATCACCCGCGAAGAAGCCCGTGAACTGCTTGAATGCATGTGGGTCGACATGGCTCAGTTCATCGACCTCTACATCAATCCCACTGGCGTTGAGTTCCAGGAAGGCTATGCGCACTGGGAAGCCGTGACCATTGGCGGACAGACCCCCGAGGGCGAGGACGCCACCAATGATCTCTCCTATCTCTTCCTGGAGAGCAAGCGCGAATTCCCGCTGAACTACCCTGACCTGGCCGCCCGTATTCACAGCCGTACCCCCGAGCGCTTCCTCTATGAAGTGGCCCTGACCGTCAAGGACGGTTCCGGCTTCCCCAAACTGATCAACGACGAAGAAGTGGTCTTCTTGAACACCGTCAAGGGCTGCCCGGTCAGCGAAGCCCTCGACTACGCGGTCTCCGGCTGCACGGAAACCCGTATGCCCAACCGTGACACCTATACCTCAGGCTGCGTCTACGTGAACTTCGCCACAGCCCTGGAAATGACCCTCTACAACGGCCGCATGCTGCATTACGGCGATGAGCTTCTGGGTTTTGAGACCGGCGATCCCACAACCTTCACGAGCTTTGACGAATTCTACGAAGCCTATAAGAAACAGCATATCAACCTGCTGCAGAAAGCCTTCCAGCAGCAGGTGGTGGTCGACCGTCTGCGTCCTCAGCATTTTGCGGCTCCCCTCTCCTCGGTCCTGCACAATCTCTGCATGGAGAACGCCCTTGACCTGCACACCGAGAAGATTCCCGGCGGCGTTGACTACTCCTATTTCGAATTCCTGGGCTATGGCACCATCGTGGACTCGTTAGCCGCCATCAAGAAGGTCGTCTTCGAAGACAAGAAGCTGACCATGAAGGAAGTCGTGGAAGCCTGCCGCGCCGACTTCAAGGGCTATGAGCCGGTACGTGAAATGCTGCGCCAGGCTCCCAGCTACGGCAACGACGATCCCTTTGCCGACAGCATTGCCCGCGATGTGGACCGTATCTGCCAGCTGGAAGCCATGAAGAGCAGCAAGGAACGCGGTATTCATGTGGATCTGCGCTTTGTGCCCATCACCTCGCATGTGCCCTTTGGCAAGGTTGTTTCGGCAACCCCCAACGGCCGTCATGCCTGGACCGCCCTTTCCGACGGTTCCTCCGCCTCCCACGGTGCCGACGTCAACGGCCCCACGGCTGTGCTGCTTTCCAACTACCATTCCAAGAACTACGATCTGATCAACAGAGCCTCCCGCCTTCTGAACATCAAGCTCTCACCCAAGAGCGTGGCCGGCGACGCCGGTACCAAGAAGGTCATGGATATCATCCGCACCTGGTGCGACTTAAAGCTCTGGCATCTGCAGTTCAATATCGTGAACCGCGAAACCCTGGTCAAGGCTCAGAAGGAACCCGACAATTACCGTAACCTTCTGGTGCGCATTGCCGGCTATAGCGCCTATTTCTGCGATATCTCACGCGAACTGCAGAACGATATCATCGACCGTACCGAGCATGAAAACGTCTAAGCGACGTCAGGCATAAGCCAGGGGGGCTTTGCCCCCCTGGCCAGCTTTGCCGGTTTTTTTCCAAGCATATTCCAAGCAAGCTGCACAGAAAACAAGGACTGACCATGAACGACGAAGCCGTAAGCGGAATCATCTTCAATATTCAAAAGTTTTCTGTGCACGACGGCGAAGGGATTCGCACCCTGGTCTTTCTCAAGGGCTGTCCCCTGCACTGCGCCTGGTGCAGCAATCCCGAATCCCAGTCCGCCAAGCCCGAGCACGCCTTTAATCCCGCCCGCTGTCTGACAGCCGAAGTCTGCGGCCGCTGCCTTGAGGCCTGCAAGCACGGTGCGCTTACGCTTGTCAACGGCATGATCATGTTCGACGGAAGCCAGTGCACGCAGTGCTTTGCCTGCGCCAGGGCCTGTCCCGGCGAGGCGCAGAAAGTCTACGGCGAGTCAAAGAGCGTAGGCGAGATTCTCGACCTTGTGGAACGCGATCAGACCTTCTACGCACGCAGCGGCGGCGGCCTGACCCTTTCAGGCGGCGAGGCTCTCTTTCAGCACGATTTCTGCCTGGCGCTCCTGCGCGCTGCCAAAAGACGGCACATCAATACGGCCATGGAGACCTCGGCCTATGCCCCCTATCGCTATCTCGAGGAGGCCTGCAGGCATCTTGACAAGCTGATCATGGACATCAAGTGCCTGGATAGCGTGAAACACAAGACCTTCACAGGCGTTGAGAATACGCTGATCCTTGAAAATTTCAGGCGCGTCTGTCAGGACTTTCCCGATCTGCCGATCCTCGTGCGGACACCGGTTATTCCCGGTTTCAACGACAACGAAGACGATATCCGCGCCATCCGCGACTTTGTACCGCTCAAACCCACCATCGAATACGAACTTCTCCCCTACCACCGCATGGGGCAACCCAAATACGGCTACCTCTGCCGCCGCTACGCCCTTGAAGGCAAGGAACTGGATAAAAAGACCATGCAGAAATTGCGCGCCATCGCCTTTGCTCTGCCCTTATCCATCCCGGGCCTTGTTCAGAAGTAGCTTCATAGCCAACAAAAATGTGCAAAATTGCATAAAGATATGCATTATTGCAATTTTCTTATGGCCGACTTTTGGCCTGAAATGACCCACTTGCCAATTTTTTGTTGTATAATTGCCTAATTTCCTGCAAAATCGTGCAGGTTTTCAAAAGACGGAAAGGCCAAGAGAGCCTGACAAGCTCTGCCCAAAGCCGCCATGGCGGCCCAAAAGCCCAAGCACAGTCATTTGCCAGCATCGCAATTCCGACTATTTTGCATGCAATTTGCAGAGAAGCGCTTAAGCCCATCAGTCGTCCACGTCAGTCACAAATCAGGTCAAGCCAAGCAATCTCACCTAAACCCTATATGTCAGCGCGGCGTTCTTATATCCTCACCGCGCCGGAGGATTGTATGAAGAAACTCATTTTGGCCTTCTGTGCCCTGGCCCTCGTACTCATGCAAGTCGAAGCCTTTGCTGCCGACTACAAAGCCATGACCATCCGTGCCGCCACCGCCAATCCCGACGGCAGCCTGCATGTTTTGGCCATCAACAAATTTGCCGAAATCGTGGAAAAGGAAAGCGGCGGCAAAATTAAAGTGCAGAAATTCATCGGCGGCTCCATGGGTGATGAGCAGGCCAATGTCAAGCAGCTGCGTACGGCTGAAATCCATCTGGCCGTGCTCGCCTGTGGCAATCTGACCCCCTTTGCCCCCACAGCCGGTGTCTTCTATCTGCCCTACGGCTTCCCCTCCATGGACAAGGCCGCCATGGTCTTTAACGATGCCAAGTTCATGCAGGCCATGAACGACAAGATCGCCAAAGAAAGCGGCGCCCGTCCTCTCTCCTGGCTGACTGGCGGCTATCGCCACATCACCAATTCCAAGCATCCCATCACCAAGATGGCCGACCTCAAGGGCCTGAAAATCCGCGTGCCGGCCGTGGAACTGCAGCTGGCTGCTTTCCGCTCCTGGGGCATCGAGCCCAATCCTCTGGCCTGGTCTGAGACCTTCAACGGTCTGCAGCAGGGCGTCATCGACGGCGAAGAGAATCCCTATACCGTTATCCGCGACCAGAAGTTCTGGGAAGTGCAGAAGTACATCACTGAAGTGCACTACCTGCTCTGGGTCGGCCCCATGCTCTTCTCCGAACGCTGGTTCCAGAAGCTGGACGCTCCGACCAAGGAACTCATTACACGCGCTGCCAAGGAAGCTGCCGACTACGAATGGAAGTGGGCTGCCGAACAGGATTCCGTGGCCAAGAAGCAATGCCAGGATAAGGGCATGATCATTGATCAGCTCACCGACGAGCCGGCCTGGACCGAAGCCGCCCGCGGCATCTGGCCCAACTTCTACGCCAAGGTCGGTGGCGAAGAAAACGTCAAGGCTCTGCTCTCGCTTATGAAGTAGTTCCATTGTGCGGGGGGGAGCAATCCCCCCCCTAAACACCGAGGAGTCCGCGCATGCAGCTGCTCAAAAATCTCTATGACAACTTCGAGGAGATCGTCTGTACCTTTTTCGTCGGCATGATGATCTTCGCCCTGACTACGCAAACTGTCTGGCGTGTCTTCACGGGCTCCTCCTTTGCCTGGACCGAAGAACTCTCCCGCTACAGCTTCATCTGGGCCGTCTTTTTTGCCGCTGCTCTGGCCGTCAAACGGTCCGCCCACGTCCGCATCACAGCCCAGTTCATGAAAGCGGGGCTGAAAACCCGTCTTTTTTTCCGCGTCATCAGCGATCTGATCTGGATCGGCTTCAATATTTTCTTTGTCTTTGTCTGCTGGGAAACCATTCAGGAAGGTCTCGAATTTCCCGAAATTTCCCCCACCCTGCAGGTCGTCAAGGCCAAGGTTGAAATGATTCTGCCCATCAGCTTCCTGCTCACAAGTTTCCGCATTGTCGAGGACTATGTGCGCAACTACCGGGCCGGCACACTGTATTCCATGGTCAATTACGAGGAGCAGCAGTGATGAGCCCATTAGAAATTGCCCTGATCGTCATGGTCATCATGTTTTTGATCGGCATGCCCATCTATATGAGCCTGTGCATTGCCGCGGCCGTGACCTTGCTTAGCGGTGACATCCTGCCGCTCTCCATCATCCACAATTCCCTCTTTGACGGTCTCAATCTTTTCCCGCTTTTGGCCATACCCTGTTTTGTGGTGGCCGGAACGCTCATGGAATTTGGCAATATCACCAATCAGATCATTGACGTGGTCAAGCAGCTGGTTGGCCGCACCTACGGGGGCCTTGGCATCACAACCATTCTCGCCTGCACCTTCTTTGCGGCCATTTCAGGGTCAGGTCCGGGAACCGTGGCTGCTGTCGGCACCATTCTCATCCCTTCCATGATCCACAACGGCTATTCCAAGGAATACGCTGCGGCTGCGGCCTCCTCGGGCGGAACCATCGGCATTCTCATTCCGCCCAGCAATCCCATGATCATCTACGCCATTCTAGGCAATCTCTCCGTCACCGCCATGTTCACGGCGGGCTTTGTGCCGGGCTTTATCGTAGCCTTTGCCATGGTCACAACAGCCTATCTTCTGGCCCGCAAGGGCGGTTTCCGCGGTGATCCCAATGCCCGCTTCAACCTTCGCCATTTCCTTACGAGCTGCCGCAAGAGCTTCTTTGCGCTTTTGACGCCCTTCATCATCCTGGGCTCCATTTATTCAGGCTATGCCACACCTGTGGAAGCCTCCGTGGTCGCCATTCTCTACGCGCTCTTTGTGGGACTTATCATCAACCGCAGCCTGCGCTTTGTTCACATCTACAAGGCCCTGCTCGAAGGCGCCATGATCTGCGGAACCGTCCTGCTCATCGTTGGTGCCTCCACGCTCTTCGGCAAGATTCTGACCTTTGAGGAAGCACCGCAAAAGCTCACAAGTCTCGTGCTTGGCATTTCACGCAATCCCGAAGTGGTGCTGATGATGATCATAGGCGTGCTCTATATTCTTGGCATGTTCATGGAGACGCTCTCAACCATCATCATTCTCGTGCCGGTACTGCTGCCGATGATTCTCGAGCTTGGCATTGATCCCATCCACTTTGGCATCATCCTGGTTGTGACCAATAACGTGGCCATGCTCACGCCACCGCTTGGCGTCAATCTCTTTGTCTCCTCGAGGCTCTCGGGCACGAGCGTGGAAAAGGTCTCAGTTGCGGTTCTGCCCTATATTGCGGCTTTAACAGCCTGCATTCTCTTCTTTACCTACTTCCCCAAAATCATTCTCTGGCTGCCGCATCTCTTAGGCTACGGACTCTAAAAGCAAGCGCCCTGCAGGTTTGCCTGCAGGGCGCAAACATATCAAGACAAAAGGATAACTATGCTCATCGCTTTCTGGGGCGCAGGCCTCATGGGTTCAGGTCTTTTGCGCAACCTTCTGCGACAGGGCCGCGATGTTCTGATTTTCAGCCGAGACTTTACTAAAGCAAGAAAGCTGGCAGCGCTTGGCCCGGGCGGCCAGGCAGTACAAAGCCTTCATGACCTGGCCAAAGCCGAAATCGTGATCAGCTGCGTCGCAAGACCCGAATACCTTAAGGCCGCCTTCCTTGGCAAAGACGGTCTCTATGCCCTGATGCGCAAGGGTTCTCTGCACATTGAGTGCTCAACCATTGACCCGCAAAGCGCGCTTCAACTAGCCCGGGCCTGCCAAGAGCTTGGCCTTGACTATGTGCAGGCTACCCTTGGCAAAACACCGGCCATGGCTGAAAAAGCGCAGGAGCCCATTTTTGCCGGCGGTGAGAGCGCAAGCCTTGACCGGGCCTGGCCGCTTCTTTGCGCCATAGGCAAACCTCTGCGCGTGGGCAGCATTGAAGCCTCCTGTGCTGCCAAACTTTTGAGCAATCTCATCGGCATGACCAATCTCTGTGTGTTAGCCGAGGGCTTTAGGCTTGGCTGTAAGCTTGGCCTTGAGCCTAAGACATTGCTTAACGTTCTTATGGATACCGGAGCCCGCAGCTTTCAGATGGAAAATCGCGGCACAATGCTTGCCGAAAACGATTACCATGACGTCAAATTCAGACTTGCTCTGGCCCTCAAGGACATGCTCCTAGGCTGCCAGATGGCCAAGGACAGCAACTGCCTAACCCCGCTCTTTAACGAAGCCCTGCAAAAGTTTCAGAAAGCCGAAGCAGAGGGTCTTGGCGATCTTGACTGCGCAGCTGTCGGCCAACGCTAAGCCTCAGAGAAGGCAAATGCCATAAGACCGGGCGCATTGACGGCCAAAGCCCGAGAGCAAAACTATGCGTTTTTGCCCATTTTGTTTCCTTTTCTTCTCTTGCCCCACTGGAGAAATGCATGTATACTATTGAAATGCTTACACATTATCTCCAAGACCTCTGCGATACCCTCAAGGATGCCCTCTGTGTGACCGACGCCGAAGGCTTTTGTGTGCTTGTCAATAAACGCCATGCAGACCTGACAGGTATCAAAAAGGAAGAGATCCTCGGCAAACGGGTTCAAGATCTTGTGCATCTAGGCCTTTTCGACACGGTCATCAATTCCAAAATCGTGGCCAGCGGCGAGCCAGTCTCGCAGGTGCAGCAGCTCTCCAATGGCAAGACCCTGCTCCTGGACGGCTATCCGATGAAGGATGAGCAGGGGAAGGTGCTCTTTGTGGTCACCATCCTGCGTGACATCACAACCCTCACCAAGCTCAGAAGCGAGCTGGCCACACAGAAGGAACTGCTCGAAACCTTCCAGAATCTCAACGCCTTTGATCAGTCAGAGCTCAAAGTTCCCCTGATCATGCAGAGCAAAGCCATGCAAAGGCTCTGTGCCGAAGCCCTGGCCATTGCCGAAACCGATGTCACCGTGCTTCTGCTTGGAGAAACCGGTGTGGGCAAGGATGTGGTCGCACGACGCATTCACCGTGACAGCCGGCGTGCCAATGCCCCCTTTGTCAAGGTGGACTGCGGTTCGATTCCTGAAAATCTCATTGAGTCCGAGCTTTTTGGCTATGCCCCGGGCAGCTTTTCCGGTGCAAGCCGCAACGGCAAGGCCGGTCTTGTGGAGGCAGCCTCTTCAGGCACGCTCTTCCTGGATGAAATCGGTGAGCTCCCCCTGCCCATGCAGTCACGGCTTTTGCGCGTGCTGCAGGACTTTGAGGTCATGCGCGTGGGAGCCACAAGTCCCAAGCCCGTGGATGTGCGCATTATTGCCGCCACCAATAAGGACCTTGAACGCGAAGTGGATCGCGGACGTTTCCGCTCGGACCTCTACTACCGCCTGAAGGTGGCTGTGCTGCGCATTCCGCCGCTCAGGGAACGCAAAACCGATATCCAGCCTCTGGCCGAGAGCTTTCTCACCTACTATGCCGCGCGCTGCAAAAAAAAGCTGCGTTTTTCAGCCTCGGCACTCGAGGCTCTCTGCCAGCACTCCTGGCCTGGCAATGTGCGGGAGCTCGAAAATACCATTCAGGGCGTGGTGGCCACGACGCAAAAACACATCGTGGAAGCCGAAGATCTCTTTACCGTTCCGCGCTCTCAAGGCACAAGTAGCAATCTTGATTTCCGCCTGCCCCAGATTGAGGGCCGCTCCCTCAAGGAGCTGATGAAAGACATCGAGCAGACCATCCTGACACGCGGTCTTGAGCAGTACGGTTCTCTGACGGAAATGGCCAGGCACTTCAAAATGGACCGCAGCACCATTTTCCGCAAGGTCAAGGAAATGGAACGCATGGGCCGTGCTGAAAAACTGATCGGCCACCGCGGAAGACCAAGCAAGAAGGAAGTCGAACGACGCAAGCTTGGTCATTAAGTCAGGCGCAGAAGATTCTGCGAGCGCAGGAACTTATCATGCACATGCCCCATGATCTCGCCTGCCTGATCCCAGAGCCAGTTGCCGGCAAGGCGGCTTAAGCCCTGCTCCCGCAGATAGCTGGCAGAGGCTTGCGCAAAATCCTCAATGCCTTCCATGATCTCTTCCTCGTCTTTACTCTCTTTGACCTCGCAGATCAGGCTTAGAAGCTTTGTTATACGCTCGCCAAAGAGCGGAAGCTGCTTTGCCAGTCTTGCGGCATGTTTATAAAAGGGCCTATAGCGGCCATTAATGAGATAGACAAAGGCCAGAGCGGACTCGGCAAAACGGCTGAGAGCAAAAAAGGCAGCCGCAGCCTCTCCCCGCGCCAGTGAACGCGGATAATTGTACTGACCTGCCTGGGCCATCGTAAGACAGCTTGCGGCAAGCTTCGTGAGCAAAATCTCACGCGGATAAAAGCAAAGAAGCTGCCTTCGGATTTCAGAAAAAAGGCTTGCATGCTCTTCAAATATTTCCCCGTTGGTTGAGCAGGCAAGCTGATCTTCGGCAATAGCAAGCCACTCACGGTAGGTTTCAGGGACGCTACTGCGGCCAAGAAAAAAACGGTAAAAACGCTCGGTTGCCAGCGCGCCCACCCGCCCCAGGCGTTCTGCGTCCAGAAGGCGCGATCGATAGCCGGCAAAGGACTCTGGCAGGCCAGCCAGTGCAGCCTGAATGCGTTGCTTTTCCCTCTCAAGGATCGCCTCATCCAGCCACAGACAAAAACACGGACCAAAATCATGGTCACGTGAGAGAGCATCATCAAGACCGAAGCATTCTGACCCTTCTCCCACAAGCCCCACACAGGCCTTATCCCAGATGTCGCCCAGAGCCGCCTGCAAAAGCGGCCGACAATGCGCATAGAAGTCACGCGCAAGCTCAAGTCCGTTCACAAAGTCCCCTTCTTCGCAGACAAACTGCCTGCGTTAGTTACGGCCTCAGCAGGGTGTGCAGACCTTGTTCCAGCAGAGCATGAGATTGTCGCGGGCTGCCTGAAGATAAGGGCTATCCGTCATATTCAGGGCCAAATAGATGTCCTTGCAGGCCAGAAGCTGTTCCGCAGCCTCGCGATAGCGCCCAAGAGCTGCCAGGGCTGTGCCGTAATTGAGGAGCGTAAAAGCGGTATCCTCGTGACTGCCCAGGATTTCCCGGCGAATGGCACAGGCTTCGGCATAGAGCGGAATGGCAGCCTCGTTTTCTCCAAGATTTTCCAGAATTCTGCCCAGGTTGTTCAGACAGGCTGAAACCCCAAGGCTTTTACGGCCAGCAACCCTGGTGTAACGCTCAAGGCAGTCCTCGATTAGCTCACGCGCCAGGGGAAAATCCCCCTGTTCATAGTGATGTTTGGCAAGCGCCAAAAGAGCATCAGCCAGGCGCTGAGTGTCTTCGGGTGAACTTTTGCGCAGTATGGCCACTTCTTCTTCAGCATAGGGAATGGCCTGGGCAAATTTACCGGCACTATCAAGCGTCATGGCCACATTGTGCAGCACATTGGCTAACGCTTGATCGCTTGCCGCATAGAGAGTCCTGGCGAGCGCAAGCTCCTCCTGCGCTACGTCACAGGCTTCTTCGACTCGTCCGGTCATTCGCAAAAGCGTGCAGAAAAGGTCCAGGCCAAAGACACGGTCTTCGCCCTCAAGCTTCGGCAAAAGGGCCTGCAAACGTTCTTCGGCCTCGGCATAACCGCGTTCCTGGATAAGCCTTCGGATCTCGGCCAATACTTCTGTGCTCATGCTTTCCCTCGTAAGCTAAAAAATCCAAGGCCCAAATTATTTTTGGCGCCTTTTTGGGCAGAAGAGCAGGCATCTGCCAGAAAAGCTCTCCTGGCCGTTTTTTTCGCAAAGCCCAGGCCAGGCCTGGTCTTGTTCTTCACAACGTCAAAGGAGTGTACCAATTGTCTCGTCACAAGCTTCTCCAGGAAATTATTGCCTTGGAATGGGAGATGTTTCGTCAGGTGCAGAATGTGGGCGGCGAAGCCGACTGCCAGCATGATCCAGGGACCTTTCAGATCATGCGCGAAAGTCAGCTGGCAACATGGGATGAAGAGCTTTTGCAAAGCTACTCTGAAGACCTAAGAGAGGCCAAAAACCAGGGCCGCAATCTTCTTAGCGAAAAATACGCCTGGATGATGGAGGAGACGCATCCTTGGGAATTTGCCAAGCTTTCTCAAAGTCTCCCTCAGGTCTCTGAAGTCAGTCGGGCCCAGATTCAGGAGATCGTGGATATTCACCTTGGCTGGCAAAAAGCCATGGCTGAACGCTATCCCTGTCTTTTAAGCCACGCCAGACCCGCAGAAGCAAAGGGAGCTGGCGTAACCTCCCTCGCCACCTATTTACGCGGCGAGCTTTTGACCTATTCCGCCAGGACCATTGCCCTCTACCACGCCAAAACCCTGGCCAAAGCCGCAGCCGGCGAAAACGAGGCGCGCGAGAATCTCACAAATCAGGTCAAGGCCTACGGTTTTACCAGTCTTGAAGCCTGTGAGGCCCATCTGGCCAGCAAGGCAAAAAGATCCTAAAGAATACCGGCAATGGCATGGCCCATGGCCTGGCAGAGCACCGGTGCAGCCTCGGCATAGTTGAGGTTGACCTTATTGGCCTGGGCCGCAAGCCGTGTCTGATGCACCCTGGACTCATCAGCAGCACGTTCCGTAATCTGGAGATCACAGATCAAAGCGTAGGTGACATCCTTGACCAGACTTCCGGTCACAAGCTCACCCACGCCGCCGGCCAGTCCGCCAACGACAGCGCCTGTGGCCATGCCGTAAGGAGAATGGGTGGCTGTGCCGATCAGGGCGCCGGTCAGGGCACCTGTACCGATGGTGCCGGCATAGCCAAGGCCAAGATTCTGCTCAACAGCAGCCACGGAGC
>JAGADH010000093.1 GCA_017613715.1 Desulfovibrio sp.
AACAGATGAAGTCGATGCGCTTTTGGGAGAGATTCAGACGCAAGTTGCTCAGTCTGAACCTGCACAAAAAGAAGCCGCAGCTGCCATAGGCGACGATATTGATGCGCTGATGAGCCAGATGGATCAAAAGCCCGAAGCTAAGCAAACGCCGGCGGCCGATGACATTGATGCCTTGATGGGAGAAATCGGGGCGCAGACAGAGCAAGCTTCTAAGGCAAAACCTGCGCAAGCGCCTAAGGCGCCGGCAACTGATGATCTTGATGCCTTGATGAGTCAGCTCGATCAAAAGCCCAAAGCCAAGCAGGCGCCGGCAGCTGATGAAGTCGATGCGCTTTTGGGAGAGATTCAGACGCAAGTTGCTCAGTCTGAACCTGCACAAAAAGAAGCCGCAGCTGCCATGGGCGACGATATTGATGCCTTGATGAGCCAGATGGATCAAAAGCCCGCAGACACAGTCAGCCAGGCAGCGCCGACAACTGATGATCTTGATGCTTTGATGGGTCAGCTTGATCAAAAGCCCGAAGCTAAGCAAGCGCCGGCGGCTGATGACATAGATGCTTTGATGGGAGGAATCGAGGCGCAGACAGCGCAAGCTTCTAAGGCAAAACCTGCGCAGGAGCCTAAGGCGCCGACAACAGATGAAGTCGATGCACTTTTGGGAGAGATGCCGGTAGAACTAGCCAAGCCAACGCCTGAAGCTGCACCAGAAGTCCCAGCGCCTGCCAAGGATGAGCAAATCTCCATGACCAATGATCTTGAAGCCATCATGAGCCAGATGGATCAGCAGCCTGAAGTGACTTCAGCAGCAGAGCCTAATGCTGGCATCGAAACCCTTCTTGATCAGATGCAGGATGCTGTGGAAAAATCGGCGTCTTCGCAGCAAACAGTGCAGAACGAAGCCTTGCCCGAAGATGTCGCAGACGAGCAAGCAAGTGTGGCTACGCAGGCAGCAGAAGCGTCTGCTGCTAGTGTCCAGACTCAGCCAGCTGAGGCTTTTGATGCTGAACGAGCAGCTTCTTCAGAACTTGTCGCAAGAGTGCAAGAACTTGAATCACGTTTGGCTGATTATGCCGAACAATTAGAAACAATTCAGGGAAGTCTCACGGAACGCATGGAAATTTGTGAAACAACGCTTTCCGATGTGCAGCTTTCTCTCGGGGGCTTGCGCGATGAGCTTACGTCGCTCTTGGATCCTGAAAAGCTTTTGGCTAAAGATTCCCCGTTAACGCAGCATATTGGACAGACAATTTCCGCAGCCCTTGAGCAGGGGATGCAGAAGATTGTGCAGGAAGCGGAAACGCAGAAAAGTTTACATCAGGATGTGACAAGCCGTCTCGATGATCTGAATGCCAAGGTGCAGGGTTTAGTAGACGAGCAGAGAAGTACACCTCTTGAAGATATCGAGAAAATGCTGGACGAAAAAACCGCGCACCTTGCTCCTGGACTCTCAGCAGAAGATCTTGAAAAGCGTTTGGAACCAGTACGGTTGGCTTCGGAAAAGAGCTCTGGCGATCTAGCGCAGCTCAGCCAGAAAATCGAGGCTATGGCCAATGAGTTTGCCCAAAAGAGCGAGAAGAGCCTTGAACAGGTCATGAGCAAGATTGAGGCGTATGATTTTGAGGGGCTTGAGGGAAAAATTGCTGCTATGCAGCGAGAAAAGGAAGTGCTGGTAGCTCGGGTGGATGGCCTTGAAAAACGTATTGATACTCTTGAGCCAACCTTTAATGCCCGCATTGATAAAGCGGCTGCCGGCGCTGCCGCTAGAATTTTACGCGAGGAATTGCGCGTGCTGCTTGAACAGGCCTAGAATGGGAATATCAACAAAAAGGGCGGGGGTTCCCTTCCGTTCTTTTACCCGTCCAGGCTCAACCCGTGGTGGGTCGGCGCCATTCCCCGTGGACGGGTTTTCAATGTTTACGAGAGAGAAGCAGTGTCAATCGGCTGTAATCAGGCCAAAGGCAATCATTCAAGAGAAACATTTCTTGCGGGAAATTCTGAACTTTTGAATCTAAGCACGGGCGAAAGCTCCGCTGAAGGGCGCCGCGGTCAACAGCAGGAAGATTCTTCTGGAAAACTGAAACATGAGGATTGCCTGTGGAAACCGGGACCGGTGGCCAGACACAATAGAACAGAATTCGCCTCAATCTTCCAAAGGAAATTGGATCGACGCGTTATGACTTGGAGAGTTCGACGAGGTTCATGGGATCAATAAACGTCCCTTATTCATCAAGGGCATGGGGTGCGGTTCGCAAAGCGAACAAGAGTTGATGCCTTCGGCTTTCCACGTGGATAATGCTTAGAAAAGCAGATCCACGGTTTTGCTTGCGGCGACTGTCATGGCCAATGTGACGAAAGATAAAAAATCAGGGATGTTACGAAGGGCGAATCGCCATCAGAAAAGCGGTTCATTCAATATTCAGGCTGTTGATGGCGTAATCCAGGGAATATTATGAAAATACTGTCGCCTTCTTGGACGGGCCGACGGTTTCTCTTATCAATCCAGGAAAAACATTGGAGGCAGCGCTTCCTCCCCGGCAAAAATGCCGAGGTTTCCGTGCTGAATATGTGATGGACAAAGACCACAAGGAAGCCCTGCAGGTTGCCAAGGAATTGACAGCCAAATTTATTGAAACGCGAACCGTTTCACCGGGAAATTTTGCGGAAATTTTTCCAGCTGTCTTTCGTATTGTCTATCAGTCCATCAGGGAAGCGGAAGATGGCCAAGACAGCGGTCAAAAGGCGGATCAGTGAACGGGAAGACTATGCAGCCTTCGGCGCATGATTCAGCTGTTGCGGGGATGTTCGGGGGAATTGCCCGTTTCTATGATCTTCTCAATCATGTCTTGAGTCTGGGCATTGATTATTACTGGCGGCATGAACTCGCGGCAGCAGTCAGACCGGGACGTGAGGGCGTGGTCCTTGATCTTGCGGCAGGAACCTTGGATGTGTCCCTGGCCATCAGGCGTCGTTTCCCGCAGGTAACGGTACCTGCGCTTGACTTCTGTCCTCCCATGCTGCGGCTTGGGCTTCCCAAGCTTCAGGGGGAGAATGCGCGCCGTATCATTCCTGTGGCAGCCGATGCCAAAAAACTGCCCCTGCCGGATGAGAGCATCAATTGTCTGACCATTGCCTTTGGAATTCGCAATATTCAGCCACGCAGCGAGGCCCTGGCCGAAATGCTGCGCGTTCTTAAACCCCAAGGACGGGCCTGTATTCTTGAATTCGGTTCAGGTTCTGAGCGAATTTTCGGCGGGCTCTACAATTGCTATTTGAAGCATCTGCTTCCCGTCATTGGCCGGCTTTTTTCCAAGGACAAGGAAGCCTACAGCTATCTTGCCCGAACCATCTGCGAGTTTCCCAAGGCAGAGCTTTTTGAGCAGGAAATGCGCCAGGCGGGTTTTGTCAAAACCTCGTACCGTAAGCTTACGGGAGGTATTGTCTGTCTGCATCTCGGAGAAAAGGACGCTTAGGAGCCAAAAAGCCAGATCACGAGCAGACCTGCGATAATGCCCAGGACGCCCATATTTCTGAGCTCGTTATTGTTTTTTTCAAGGGCGAGCGTCATGACCTGACGCATACCGTGAGGTGAGATGGCCCAAAACAAGCCTTCGAGGACTATGGCGAGTCCCAGAGCACGGAAAAAGAGAGAAAAATCAAAGTTCATGGGCCGTATTCTTCTGCAAATTCTACGATCTGTAAAGACGTTATTTTGCCGGCAGCTGCCGGAGGAGGCCATATGGCGCTTTTGCTGCTGACAGCCACGGCAGAAGAACTTTTTGCCCTTTTTCCCGATAAATTCCGGCCGTCTGCGGACAAGATGCAGGAATATTTCCCTCATCCAGCTCCAGACGGTTTTTTTCCGCACAAGCACAAGGTTTTTTATTGCCTGACGGGCACAGGTCCTCTGAATGCGGCTTTAGCCACGGGAGTTTCCCTGGGCATTCTTTCACGCAGCGGCATTGAGGTCGAGCGAGTGCTGTTGACCGGTCTTGCAGGAGCCTATGATCTTGCACGTATCCCCTTGTGCTCACTCTGTCTTGTGCAGCAGGAGATCTGGCCTGAGTATGGCCTCAATGACGGCAATGCCGTCATCGCTCAGGCCTTTAAATGGCCGCAGTGGAAAGACGCACCAGGCGGGCCTGTCTTTGACAGAATCGATCTGGACAGTGCGCAATCCTTTGCTTTGACCCCCAAGGTCATTGACAAGAATTTTCAGCTGTGTTCTTCCCTGACTGTTGCTGGCGTCAGTGCCAGCTTTGAGCGGGCACGGACGCTCTGGGACAGGTACCATGCTGATCTTGAAAATATGGAAGGCTTTGCAGTGGCCTATGCCTGTGCCCGCCTGGCTGTTCCGTGTACGGAGATTCGTTGCGTCTCCAATAAAACTGGTCCGCGCCGTCCAGAAGAAAAAGATTTTTCCGGTGCTCTTGGACGGCTTGAAGAGCTTTTTTCGCTTTTACATCTCGTCTAGTTTTTAGTCGAAACCCTTTCGGAGAGGAGGAAGGCGCAGCTTTCTGGGCGTTTTTGGGAGCTGTGCTGCTAGCGTATGGCCTATCTACTTCTTAAGACCAGATTGGCACTTGAGCTGCCGCGCATCAATGCAGCCCTTGAAGAGGCAGAACATGCATTGCCCGCGCCTGTTCAGCCAGTAGCTCATCATATCTTCAGCTCAGGTGGCAAGCGCATTCGCCCCCTTTTGCTTGTGCTCACGGCCCGTCTTTTGGGCTGCAAGACGGACGAAGTCTACCATCTCGCCGTAACATTAGAGATGCTGCATGCGGCAACGCTTCTGCACGATGATGTCATAGACTGTGCCGGCACAAGGCGGGGCAAACCTTCGGCTCATACTCTTTTTTCGCAAACCGAGACTATCTTGGCCGGTGATGCCCTGCTTGCCCGCGCTAATGCCTTTGTGGCGGATTTTGGCAATACTGCCCTTTCGCGCTGTTTTTCCGAGGCAACCACGGAAACCTGTGCCGGAGAAATATTGGAAATTGCTGCGCAGCGGGATCCAGAACTCAGCCTTGAGCAGTATCTGAGCATTATTGCCGGCAAAACAGCCAAGCTGATCAGCTCTGCCTGTGAGATGGGGGCTTTATTGGCTCGGGGCACAGAGCAGCAGGTGGCTGCCGCAGCCGACTTTGGAGAAAATATTGGTATTGCCTTTCAGCTTGTGGACGACGCTATTGACTTTGCCGAGACCAATGTCACGGGAAAGCCCAGTCTTGGCGATCTCAGGGAAGGGAAACTGACCTATCCTCTGCGCTGTTACCGGGAGAGTCTTGCGTCTGAGGCGCGTGCTCGTTTTGACGAGCAGTTCCGGCAAGGATCATTTTCATCAGAAGACAGTGCGGCCATCGGTGAAAGCGTGCGCAGTCAGGGTTTTGATCGTCGTACGCGCGATTTTGCCGACAGCTATCTCGTCCGTGCGGAAAAGGCGCTGATGGATCTGCCACAAGGCAAGGAGCGTACGCTTTTGCAGGAAATGGCGGCATTTGTGCGTGAAAGAACAAAGTGAGGATCTCATGCTCTACAGAATAGTCACAGGACTGCATGCTGCCATGGAAGACATGCAGGGCGTAGGAGTCGCCAGGCAGATGTCCAAGGCCCTCGGTCTGGAAGTTTCCAAGGTCCGTCTCTTGAAGGTCTTCACCGTTGACGGACTTTCCCGTGAGCAGTGTCAGAAGCTCGTTGACGAGGGCATTTGGCACGATCCCATTTTGCAGACAGCGGAGCTTGGCGAACTGGCTGATGCCCCTGGCTTTGACTGGTTCATTGAAGTGGGCTTTAGGCCTGGCGTCACTGATAACGAGGGCCGTACAGCACGTGAGGCGGCTTCTCTTGCTCTCGGGATTCCGCGCACGTCTCTTTCAGTCTATACCTCTGTACAGTATCGTCTTGCCAATGCGGCCCATGCGCCCTTGGACAGGCAGCTTGTGGAAAAATTGGCGAAGGATCTGCTCTGCAATACCCTGATTCAGCGCTATCGCGTCAAGGATAAGAGCGCCTGGCAGGCAGAGCCTGGCTTTGCCGCCCAGGCCGCCCGCGTTACCGGTGAGGCCAATGATCGAGTGGATACTGTGCCGCTCTCGCAGATGGACGATGAGACGCTGAAAAGCACAAGTCGGGAGAATACCTGGGCACTTTCGGTCGATGAGCTGCACTGTATCAGAGATGCCTTTGCCAGTGAGGCTGAACAGGCCAGGCGCAGTTCCCTGAATCTCCCCAAGGATCCAACCGATGTGGAAATGGAAATTCTGGCGCAGACCTGGTCAGAACATTGCAAGCATAAAATCTTTGCTTCTGCCATTGACTATGAGGATGCCGAAAGCGGCCGGCATGAGGCTGTGAACAATCTCTATAAAAGCTGCATTCGTGATACGACAGCCACCTTGCGTGCACAGCGAGGCGAGCACGATTACTGCAAGTCGGTTTTCAGCGACAATGCCGGTGTGATCGCCTTTATCAACGGCTACGATGCCTGCATTAAGGTGGAAACCCATAATAGCCCATCGGCACTTGACCCTTATGGCGGTGCGCTCACCGGCATTGTGGGCGTGAACCGCGATCCCATGGGCACTGGCATGGGGGCTGAGCTTGTCTGTAATACGGATGTTTTTTGTTTTGCCTCGCCGTTTTACGACAAGCCTCTGCCGCCCCGTCTTCTGCATCCAAGACGTGTGCTCGAAGGCGTGCGTGAAGGCGTTGAACATGGCGGCAATAAGAGTGGTATTCCCACAGTCAACGGCTCCCTGGTCTTTGACGAGCGCTATCTCGGCAAGCCTCTGGTCTATTGTGGTACAGTCGGTATTCTGCCCACAGAGCTTCACGGCAGGCCAGGCTGGCAGAAAAAAGCACGTAAGGGCGATGTCATTGTTATGGTTGGCGGACGCATCGGCAAAGACGGCATTCACGGTGCAACCTTTTCGTCCGAGGAACTGCACGAAGGCTCTCCGGCTACGGCTGTACAGATCGGAGATCCCATCACGCAACGCAAAATGTATGACTTTATCATGCGCGCCCGTGATGCCGGACTCTATACCGCCATTACCGATAACGGCGCAGGTGGACTCTCCTCGTCGGTCGGGGAAATGGCCGAGGATACGGGCGGTTGTGATCTTGATATTGCTCGCGCACCGCTCAAGTATGACGGCCTGCGTCCCTGGGAAATTTTGCTGTCTGAGGCCCAGGAGCGCATGACCCTGGCTGTGCCCAAGGATTCTCTCAACGCTTTCCTTGAGCTTGCCAGGCATATGGATGTTGAGGCCACGGAGCTTGGGGTCTATACCGATTCAGGCTATTTTACCGTGCGTTACCGTGATCGTGTCATAGCCTCCCTGCCCATGGATTTTATGCATCATGGCGTGCCACAGCTTTCGCTTGAAGCGGTCTGGAAAAAACCGGAACATGGTTGCGACCGACTTGAGGTGCAGAGCGTGGATGAAGGCGCGTTTTTGCAGCGCATGCTTGGACGTCTGAATATCTGCTCAAAAGAATACATTGTGCGTCAGTACGACCATGAGGTGCGTGGCGGCAGCGTCATCAAGCCTTTAGTTGGGGCTTTGCAGGACGGCCCGTCGGATGCCGGCGTTTTCAGGCCCATTGTTGAAGCTGATGCCGGCCTTGTGGTGAGCCATGGCATTTGCCCCAAGTACAGCGATTACGATACCTACTGGATGATGGCCAATGCCATGGATGAGGCGATTCGTAATGCTGTGGCTGTAGGCGGCAATCCCGATGCTCTGGCCGGAGTTGATAATTTCTGCTGGTGCGATCCTGTCTATGCGCCCAACAATCCCGACGGACGCTATAAACTGGCTCAGCTTGTGCGGGCCTGCCGGGCGCTCAGGCATTTCTCCCTGGCCTATGATCTGCCCTGTATTTCAGGCAAAGATTCCATGAAGAATGACTACACAAGCGGCGATGAGCGTATTGCAATCCCGCCGACAGTCCTCTTCAGCGTATTGGGTGTTGTACCCAATGTGCTCTTTACGCAGACATCTGATTTCAAAAAGGCGGGCGACAAGATTTATCTGCTTGGCGGAACCTGGCGCGAGCTGGCCGGTAGTGAAGCGTGCGCCGAACTGGGCCTTGACAATGACCGTGTCCCCTTTGTGGATGCGTCCAGTGCCAAGGAACGCTACCGCATGGTCTATGCCCTGATGCGCAAACGCGTGCTGACGGCCTGTCACGACTGCTCAGACGGTGGACTTGCCGTGGCCCTGGCTGAAATGGCCATTGGTGGGCGTCTTGGCTTGGATGTCAATCTCAATCAGGTAGCGGCCATGGAGCCCATGAATCGCTCAGAACTGCTCTACAGCGAATCAGCAAGCCGACTGATCGTGACGGTGAGGCCCGAGACGGCCAATGTGCTGGAAGCCTTGGGACTTTGGCAGACTTGCCGTTATCTGGGCACAGTCACAGACGACGGGCTCTTTACGTTGCGCAGCGGTGAAAGCGTGCTGCTCAAGGAAGCCGTCACGAACTTGGCCGCAGCCTTTAAGCGTACCCTTGACTTTTAGCTCGTTAAGCGATCGTTCTTTTAAGAAAAAAAAGAGCCTCTCCTTGAGAGGCTCTTTCTGCTCCAACGATTGTCACAGGCTATTTGCAAGCGCGCGCTTTGGATTGGCAGCTCTTGCCGCAGCCGCAATTGCACTGTCCTCCGCGAATATGGCCTAAGATGCGGCGTACAAAGAAGAGCACGGCACAAGCGACAATAATAAAAACCAGAATATTGTCGAGCGACATGTCAGGCATCCTTCAGGCCCGAAACAGGACTTTTCAGGGCATGCTTAGAGTTGACGTTTGAGCTCCTCGCGACATTTGTCACAGATACCGTAGAGATTGTGTACGTGGCCTGTGAGCGAAAAACCACGTTCAGCAGCTATGTCTTTTTGCCATTTTTCAATAGTGGGATCATAGATTTCTTCAATCTTGCCACATTGCAGGCAAATCAGGTGGTCATGGTGACTGGTGGGATTGGCCACTTCGTACCGGGTAATATCGTCACTGAAATGAATTTCTGTGGCAAAGCCGGCTTCGCAGAGAAGTTTAAGGGTTCTGTAGACCGTGGTCTGACCAATGCAAGGATCCTGCTTGGAAATGATCTGATAGAACTCTTCGAGGGAATGATGCCCCGGAAGATTGAAAAAGGTCTCAGCAATGATGCGTCGCTGCACCGTCGTGTTCATCCCTTTGTGCTTCATAAAGGCCAAAAAGTTTTCAACAGTCGCCGTTTTTTCATTGGGCATAGCGGGTACTCCCTACAGCACCTTGACCTGCAGGTGTTGTCGAAAAAGTTCTGGGCTGAGCATGCTGAGTGCTGCTGTCTGATGATGCGAAAATTTGCGATGAACCGTGGAAAAAAAGCTGTTCGCTTTGCCATGAGGACAAGAAACAGACCTGGGAACTCGCGAAGAGGCCGAATGCGCAAGAATCTCACGCCAGTATAGGGCTTTTTGGCGGGATCGTCTATCATTGCAAAGCAATTTGTTTGCAAGCGACGTTATTTTCAAGGCAATACCTGCGATCTTCTGCGTCGGAAGCTGGGCAGGACTAACTGCAGCAATAGCCTATGCCATCAGCTTTTCCTCTGAATGCGCAGATTTTTCTGCACCTTTTTCTCGTTTACATTGCCTGGGGTTCAACCTTTCTTGGTTTCAGTCTGACCCTGGAGGTCATGGGGCCGTTTTTTGCCTGCGGCTTTCGGATGGCAGCAGGAGGAATGATCCTCTGTTTCCTCTTTCTGCTGACAGGCAGGTGGCGGCGTGTCCAACGTTCTGATCTGGCGCATGCGGCTTTTTTTGGACTCTTTCTGGTGGTCGCTGCCAGCGGTTTTTTAAGCTATGGCCAGCAGTATCTGCCAAGCGGGGCAGCGTCTGTGATCACCGGTTCAACGCCCATTACCATGACCCTGGCTGGCTGGCTGTTTGCCGGTGAGCAAAGGCCAAGTTTTGTGCAGGTACTGGGTCTTCTGGGGGGGAGTTGCGGGCTTGTGCTTTTGGCGCTTGAGCAGTCGGCCAGGGAGACGGCAGGAGGCAGTGCTCTGTTTGGTGTTGCCTGGATACTTTGTGCAACCTTTGGCTGGGTGGCAGGCTCCCTCTTGCTGCGCAAGCACCCTCATGCCAGTGAGCTCCCTGCCCTGCAGGACTGTGGCCTGCTTCTGCTTTTAGGGGGGCTCGAATGCATCGTCATTGGCTTTGGTCTTGGAGAACACAGGTGCCTGCATTTTGAACGCCTGCATGCGGGCATCGTACTTGCCTTTGCCTGGATGATTATAGGCGGATCCATTATTGCCTATTCAAGCTATTTCTGGCTTCTGCGTCATGTCTCCATTGCCGTTGCGGTCTCCTACGAATATGTGGTGCCGGTCATTGCCCTGGCCCTGGGTGCCTGGCTGCTTGATGAAACAGTGTCCTGGCGCATGATCTGTGCTTCAGTGCTTGCCATAGGTTCTGTTTTTCTCGTGCTGATGCCCAGGCACAATCGTTGACTGGTAGACAGCAGGCCTCTCATTCTCTCCCTGACGTAATACTGGGCTCTTTGCTGAGCTCTATTTTCTATATTTTAATGTATGCAAAGCTAGTCTTGAGTTGCAAAATACTTCGAAAATTGGGCAATCTTAGACACTAAACTGTAGTTTAGCCAATGATCAGGTCTCATACTTCAGAACATAGGCCTGCTCTATGACGTCTTGAGAGCTTTGTCAGGAAGCAAAAGATTCAAAAAAGTAGAGAAAATTGTTCTTGAAAGGGTGAAAAAATGAGGTATAGTAGCAAAATCCCTGACGCAAGAGAGTTTGCGCAAGCGCTTGTGGGGATCCTACAGGTCATGGAAAGCCCTGGAGGCAAAAAGAGCGAGCGCTGATGAATTGCCTTGCAGGGCTAGTTGCGCTATTCTCATAGATCCTTTTTTTACTGGAGAACGATATGGCCAAAAAAGCAAGCACTCCGACTTCAACAGACAATGCGCGCATGGAAGCGTTGAATACAGCGTTGATGACTATTCAGCGCAAGTACGGCAAGGGCAGCGTGATGAAGTTGTCCGACGAGGCGCGTGAAGATATTGAAGTTATCCCCACAGGTTCCTTGGGTCTTGATCTCGCTCTTGGTGTGGGTGGCATTCCGCGGGGACGTGTAACCGAAATCTTTGGTCCCGAATCGTCGGGTAAAACCACACTGACGCTGCACATCATCGCAGAATGTCAGAAACGGGGCGGTACCTGTGCCTTCATTGACGCCGAACACGCGCTTGATGTTTCCTATGCTGAAAAACTTGGCGTGAAGACAGCTGATCTGCTCATTTCCCAGCCCGATTACGGCGAACAGGCTTTGGATATCGCCGATATGCTCGTGCGTTCCGGGGCCGTGGATCTTGTCGTCATCGACTCGGTGGCGGCTTTAATTCCGCAGGCCGAACTTGAAGGTGATATGGGCGAAACCCAGGTGGGAGGCCATGCCCGACTGATGAGCCATGCTCTGCGACGTTTGACCGGCACGATTCACCGTTCCAAGACTTCAGTGGTCTTCATCAACCAGATCCGCATGAAAATCGGTATGACAGGCTACGGCAGCCCTGAAACCACCACGGGCGGCAATGCCTTGAAGTTCTATTCTTCGGTGCGTCTCGATATCCGCAGAATACAGACGCTCAAGGACAAGGAAGATTATTTCGGTTCGCGAACCAAGGTGAAGGTCGTCAAAAACAAGGTTTCCCCGCCTTTCCGCAGCGCAACCTTTGATATTCTCTACGGACATGGCATTTCACGAGCCGGCGAGCTGATCGACTACGGTGTGGAGGCCAAGATTATTGAACAGAGCGGCGCCTGGTTTGCTTTTGGCTCGGAAAAGCTCGGACAGGGTCGTGAAAAGGTCAGGGCTCTGCTTGAAGAAAACGAGGAATTGCGCAATGCCATTGAGGCACGCGTCAAGGAATTCCTGGGTATGCATCCGCATGAATTCATTCCCACGGGTGAAGAAAGCGACGAAGGGGTAGATCCCGAGACGTTTGAATAGAATGTCCTAGAGGAGCGGTCAGTCATGCTAAGCGCCAGTGAAATCCGTCAACGCTATCTGCAGTTTTTTCAGCGTCAGAGCCACGCCATTGTTGCATCAGGGCCACTTATCCCGCCTGATGATAAGACCCTGCTCTTTACCAATGCCGGTATGGTGCAGTTTAAAAAGCTTTTTTTGGGTGCGGAAAAGCGCTCCTACAGCAGAGCGACGAGCTGCCAGAAATGCCTGCGTGTCTCAGGCAAGCACAATGATTTGGAAAATGTTGGCCGTACAGCCAGGCACCACACCTTTTTTGAGATGCTCGGCAATTTTTCCTTTGGCGACTATTTCAAGAAAGAAGCCATCACCTGGGCCTGGCAGTTTGTGACGGAAGATCTTGAGTTACCCAAAGATAAGCTGTGGGTGACGATTTACCGGGAAGACGAGGAGGCCTTTGCGCTCTGGCAGGAAATTGCCCATTTGCCGGCTGAGCGCATTGTGCGCATGGGCGAGAAAGACAATTTCTGGACCATGGGAGATACCGGCCCCTGCGGCCCCTGCTCTGAGATTTATATTGATCAGGGCAGCGACATGGCCTGCGGACCCGATTGTGGCATAGGCCGTTGTGACTGCGACCGCTTCCTGGAGATCTGGAATCTCGTTTTTACGCAATTCGATCAGGCCCAGGACGGCTCACGCGCTCTTCTGGCAGCGCCAAATATCGATACCGGCATGGGCCTTGAGCGTATAGCCGCCGTCTGCCAAGGTAAACGCTCCAATTTTGACTGTGATCTTTTTCAGGATCTCATTCAGTACGCGGCCAAACTTGCCAATGTCACCTACAGCTTCAGTGCGCCGGACACCAATGACGTGGATACGGCTCTCAGAGTCATTGCCGACCACAGTCGTGCAGCGGCCTTTCTCATCTCCGAGGGGGTTCTGCCTTCCAATGAAAGCCGCGGCTATGTCCTGCGCCGTTTGATTCGCAGGGCATTGCGCTTTGCTCACCTTCTGGGCGTGCGTGATCCCTTCCTTTTCAAGGTGGTTGGGCGTGTGGTCGAGGTCATGGGTGACAGCTACCCTGAACTGCGCGAACAGGCTGACTTCATTGCCAAAGTCGTGCACGAGGAGGAAGTGCGTTTTTCTCTGACCCTTGAAAATGGTCTGCGTCTGCTTGAAGCGGAAATGGCCAAGCTTGAGGAGCGGGGCGAAAAATGCATTCCCGGAGATCTCTGTTTCCTTTTGCATGATACCCATGGCTTCCCCCTTGATATCGTCAATGATCTGGCCGGCAAGCGTGGCTTGAGCGTGGATGCCCAGGGCTTTGAGGCCAATATGGCCAAACAGCGTGAACGTGCCCGTGCCAGTCAGAAGCAGGCCGGTTTCTTTGGCAATGCCGGCGATATCGAGGAAGTCTTCAAGCGTCTTGCGGCCAAGGGTCTGGCCTCGCGCTTCACAGGCTATACGCAGCTTGAGGAAGAAGCCCAGGTGCTTTTGCTTTTGGACGCGCAGGGCCAGGAGTGCAGCCATCTTGAGGAAGGTTGCAGAGGCTTTTTGATTTGTGATGTGACGCCCTGTTACGGTGAATCAGGCGGCCAGACCGGTGATCATGGACGGATCAGCTCTTTTTCAGCTCAGGCGACAATCCTCACCTGCTTAAAACCTGTGCCCACTCTGATTGTGCACTCCGTGCAGGTTGATCGCGGTGAACTGCACGTGGGTGACAAAGTGAGCATCGCTGTGGCCCGCGAAGATCGCCTGGCCTGTGCGCGCAACCATTCCTGCACCCATCTTTTGCATGCCGCCCTGCGCAAGGTACTCGGCACACACGTGCATCAGATGGGTTCCCTGGTGGATGGCGAGCGACTGCGTTTTGACTTTTCGCATTTCTCGGCCATGACCGAGGAGGAACTGGCCAAAGTCGAAGCCTGCGTCAACGAAGCCATTCTCTCCGATTATCCTGTGCGCACCGAGGAGATGGACCGCGAACAAGCCAAGGCCTCAGGCGCCATGGCGCTTTTTGATGAAAAGTATGGAGATACGGTGCGCGTTGTGACCATAGGTTGCGATGAGCATGTGGCATCGCGCGAATTGTGCGGCGGCACACATCTTGGCCGTACAGGCGAAGCCGGCCTTTTCCTGATTATCTCAGAGACTGGTGTTGCCAGCGGCACACGGCGCATTGAGGCGGTGACTGGTAAAAAGGCCTATAGTCTTTGTGTGCAGCAGCGAGCCGTACTGCGTGAGGCACAGGGTCTTCTGAAGGCTGATACCGCAGACAAAGTCTGTGAGCGCATTGAAAACCTGAAAAGCGATGTCAAGAAATGGCGCAAGGCCTCAACGGAGAGCAAAGCCAAGTCCTTGGATGTGGCAAGTCTTTTGGCGGGCAAAAAGCCGATCGGCGAGATCAGCTGTCTCTGCGCTAAACTCAGCGAGGTACCGGTTGCGGCCCTGCGTAAACTGATGGATGACTTGCGTTCGAGTCTTGATCACAAGGCCTGCATCTGTCTGGCCAGTGTGGAAGGCGAAAAGGTCAGTCTGCTGCTCTATGTCTCGCGCGATCTGCATGAGCGACTGACGGCACCGGCCCTGATCAGTCAGGCTGCTCCACTCATTGGCGGTAAGGGCGGCGGTCGTCCCGATCTTGCCCAGGCAGGTGGAAACAATCCTTCCGGCATCGCTGCGTGTTTTGCCAAGGTTGAACAACTTCTCGCCCAATAATAAGGCGCGGTGATTGACATGATCGGTATATCCAAACTGTACTGCGGACAGGTGGAAACTTCGGATTTTTTACGGTACGGACGTCATTCCGGAAGTCTTCCCTCACATCTTCTGCAGTTTTCAGAAGATAAGAAGCCCGTTGTGGTCTGGAATATGACCAGACGCTGCAATTTGAAATGCGTGCATTGCTATGCCCATGCAGAGAAGCTTGAAGGCGTGGACGATATTTCAACGCTGCAGGCCAAGGCCATGATTGATGATCTTGCAGCCTATGGGGCACCGGTGATGCTCTTTTCAGGCGGCGAGCCTCTGGTGCGTAAGGATCTGGTTGAGCTCGCACGTCATGCCACAGAAAAAGGTATGCGTGCCGTTATCTCCACTAACGGTACTCTCATCACTCAAGAAAAGGCCAAGGAGCTTAAGAGCGTCGGTCTATCCTATGTGGGCATTTCTCTGGATGGTCTGGAAGCCGTGCACGACCATTTCCGTGGCGTGCAAGGCGCCTTTGCCAAGGCTCTTCAGGGCATTGCCAATTGCCAGGCCGAAGGTCTTAAGGTTGGCCTGCGCTTTACCATGAATAAACGCAATGTGGCCGAAATTCCTGGTATTTTTCAGCTTTTGCGGGATCTTGAGGTGCCAAGAGCCTGTTTTTATCATTTGGTCTATTCAGGCCGAG
>JAGADH010000094.1 GCA_017613715.1 Desulfovibrio sp.
AATCAAGGATTTGGCTTTGAATGGAGACATCTAAAGCGCTCAGGGCCTCGTCAAAGACCATAAAGGACGGTTTGGAGGCCAAAGCCCGGGCAATGCAGACGCGTTGGAGCTGGCCGCCGCTTAATTGGTGTGGCAAGTGCCTGGCAAGATGCAGGGGGAGATTGACCCGTTGCATGAGCAGGGCCACGCTTTCGGCCTGGTCCTTTGGCTTGCCGCCTCCAGCCAGATAGCCTTCGGCAATGATTTCGCTTACGCGAAAGCCGGGATTGACGGAGGTCAGATAGTCCTGGAAGACCACACTTGCGGCTCCCCTATAGCGTTTACGCCAGAGGGCAGGCTTTTGCCCTTCAAAGAGCATTTCTCCGCCATCAGGTTCTTCCAGGCCCAGCAGGCAGCGCGCCAGTGTGCTTTTGCCACTGCCGCTTTCACCCAGCAGACCGAGAATTTCTCCACGTTTTACGGAAAAGCTGATGTTTTTTAAGACACGACGCATGGGCCTGCGCCAGCCTAAGCTCTTGCCTGCGGGATAGCTTTTTGAAAGCCCTTGAACGTCCAGAAAAATTGAGCTCTCAGGCATGGCTTGCTCCGAGCATGCGGCGAAAACCCTGACTCAGGGCCAGACGGGTGCGCACAAGATATTGGGTGTAGGCGTGGCGTGGGGCATTGAAAATCGTTGTGGCGTCGCCTTGTTCCACACATTGTCCCTGCCGCATGACCAGAAGCGAATCCGCAAGCAACTGCACAGCGCCCAGGTCGTGGGAGACAAAGATCAGCGTCAGCCCATCGTGCTTGCGTAAACGTTGAAAGCGCTGCAAAACTTCATACTGGGTTTTGGCATCAAGAGCCGTGGTGGGTTCATCGGCCACCAGCAGGCGCGAACGCAGGGCAAGGCTTAGGGCAATCATGCAGCGCTGGAGCATGCCGCCGGACAATTGGTGCGGATAGCTGTTCAGGACAGATGGGGGAAGCTTGACTTTGCCAAGACTTTCTTTGGCCAGGTCAAGAGCCTTTTCTCGGCCAAGACCCAGTTTTTCCTGCAGGGTCTCGCCAAACTGCTCGCCAAGGCTATAGAGCGGATCAAAGGCCGTCATGGCTTGCTGCATGATGATACTCATACCCGTCCCCAGCACTCGACGTCGCTCTTCAAGGGATGCAGTCAGCATCTCAGTTTGCTCAAAAACGATGCGCCCGCTAGCCTTGAGGTTTGCCGGCAAAAGCCCAAGCAGCGCCCGGCAAATCAGGGTTTTGCCGCTGCCGCTTTCACCAACGATGCCCAGGCATTGCCCCTTGTGGAGAGTAACGCTTACCTCGGAAACAAGGCATTGCCTGGCGCTTGAGATGGTAAGCCCTGTTATGGAGAGCAGCGGCGTAGGCGTTGGCTTCATAGCGTTTGGCCCTTTGCGGGATGATGCCAGGGGTCCAGGGCGTCACGTAAACTGTCTCCCAGAAAATTGAAGGCGGCCACCACCAGAAGGATGGCGATGCCCGGGGGAAGCATCTGTTCGGGATAGAGAATCATGATGTTTTTGGCCTCACCCAGCATCATGCCCCATTCAGGGGTGGGCGGCTGTACGCCGAGTCCCAGAAAGGAGAGAGCAGAAATCATGAGCAGGACAGAGCCTGTGTCGAGGCTGGCCAGCACAATGATTTCGCCTGCTGCACAGGGCAGCAGGTGTTTTCTGATGATGTAGGGGATTGAGTAGCCTGCGACCCGGGCAAAGCGGATGTAGTTCATGTCGGCATACTGACGCGTCACGGTTCGAATCATGCGCGTGTACCAGGGCCACTTGGCAATCACACAGGCCAAGACAACATTGGGTAGCCCTGGCCCAAGCATGCCGACAATGGCCAAAATCATCACTTCACTGGGAAAGGACATCATCACGTCGCAGAAACGCATGATCAGGGCTTCAACCTTGCCGTGCAAAAAGCCAGCAAGCATGCCCAGCACAATGCCGATGGCAACTGTTGCGCTCATGGTCAAGAGGGAAAAGCCCAGGGAGGTTCGAATCCCGAAGATCAAGCGTGAGAGGATGTCGCGACCAAGATGATCTGTCCCAAGCAAATGCGCAGCGCTGAATCCTGAAAATTTATGGCGAACGTCGATGCTGACAGGGTCATGGGGGGCAATGAGGGGCGCCAAAAGACCGAGCAGGATGACTGCCAGAAGAAAACAGAGGCAGAGCATGCCCGCTTTGTCCTTTTGTAAACTCTGCCAGAACCTCATTGGAGCCCTCGTTCTCGTAGTCTGGGATCGACCAGGGCAGCACAGATGTCCATGCAGAGATTGCTGACGACAAAGAGCACGGCCATCAGCAGGACATAGGCCTGGATGACGGGAAAATCCCGGTTAAAAATGGCAGTCACGCACAATCGTCCCAGTCCTGGCCAGGCGAAAATGCATTCCACCACAAAGGTCCCGGCCACAAGCTTGGGCAGGCTCATGCCCAGGCCTGTGACTGTTGCTTGCAGGGAATTGCGAAAAATGTGGCGCAGGATGGCCTTGCGGCTGCGGCCCAGGGCTTTGGCGTAGAGAACGAAATGTTCCTGGGTTGTTTTCACCATGCTGTTGCGGAGTAAGCGGGAATAGGCCGAGATATAGGGCAAAGCCAGAGTGATTGCCGGAAGTATCAAGGAGCTTGGCCCTTCAAGGCCACCTGTGGGCAGCAAGTCGAGATGCACGGCAAAAAGCCAGATGAAGAGCAAGCCTGCCCAAAAGGCTGGTACCGAAGTGCCAAGGAAAATCAAAGCACGCAGTAAAAGATCCGGCCATCGTCCTTCAAAGAGCACAGCCACAAAGGCTGCGACAATACTGCAGGTGAGCATCAGGACCGCAGATGTGGCCGCAAGCAAAAGCGTTGGCGGCAGGGCCTTGAGGAGTTCTTCGGAGACGGACTTGCCGTCGACATAGCGTTTGCCCAGATCGCCGTGCAGGGCATGGCCAAGCCAGGTGAGGTAACGTTCGAAAAAAGGCTTGTCCAAGCCCATTTCCTTCCTCATCTCAGCGATCAGTTCCGGTGTGGGCGTCATGGCGTTAACGCGAATGGCCACTTCAGCCGGGTCACTGGGACTTAATTGGATGATGACAAAGGAGAAAAAGGAGATCGCCAGCAGCAAAGGCGCAAGCCCAAGCAGTCGTCGCAGAATATAGCGTTTGATGTTCATGGAATGATTTGGGCCAAGGAAGGGTCGCCGTCCTTGGCCTGTCGCTTAGAATGACATTTTTTCAAAGGGGATTTCGTATTGCGAAAGGCCGAATTCCACGCCTTTCAGTTCTTTGACGTGCACGGCCTTGGTGCGTGAATAGGAGAGGGGAATGTAGACGCCCTCAGCATGGACATAGGTGAGCACATCCCTGTACATGTCGCGGCGTTTTTGCTCATCGGGTTCGATCATGAGCTTCGTGATCGTAGCATCCAGCCAGGCCTTGCGTTCCATCCCCACCTGGGCCTGATAGTCACCGTGAGCGGGAATGCGCCAGGAGGAGAGATAGGATTGCGGGTCATAGGGGGTGCCCCAGGACAGGGAGTATTGCAGTTCAAAGTCGCCGCTCTTTTGCCGGTCAAGATACGCTTGCTTTTCTTCACCAATGATTTTCAACTCTATGCCAAGATTTTTCAGATCCCCTTGCATGAATTCGCTGATGCTGCGTTCCTGGGCATTATTGGAATTGTAGTAGAGACGAACGGAGGCTTTCTGGCCGTCTTTGCTGAGCATTCCGTCCTTACCCTTTTTCCAGCCCGCAGCCTCGAGCAGAGCGGCGGCTTTTGCCGGATCATAGTTGCGTTTCTCCAGAGGGACGTCACAATACTGGACACTTGTGGCCATCAGCGTGGAGGCCACTTCTTCTGAACCGTTCAAAATCCCCTGGACAATGCCTTCCTTGTCTATGGCGTACTGCAGGGCAAGGCGCACGTCACGTTCTTTGGTGAAGGGCTGATGGGCGTTCAGCAGGATGGCACGCGAGGCAATGGGTTGACTGATGGCGGTCACATACTTGCCCTGACGTTTGATGGCGTCAAAGCTGTCGAGATTGATCATATCGCCGTCCGCCCCGAAGATCAGGTCGATTTCGCCTTTTTGCAGGCCGAGCAGAATAGCCTGATGGTCGGGCATGACTTTCCAGCGCACGCTGGCAAGCTTGGGTTTTTCTCCCCAGTACGTGCTATTGACGGTAAAGAGGGCGTACTGATTGTCCTTGTGTTCGGAGAGCACCCAGGGGCCTGTGCCCACAAGACCTTTCACCCCTTTCTTGCTTTGGCCGTCAATAAAGCATTTGGGCGAGAGGAAGCGAAAGGGTCTTAGAAGACCAAGTTCGATGAGCGTGGGATAATAGGGGTTTTTCAAAATCAGACGGAAGGTGTGCTCATCGACAACTTCTCCGCGTTCAATTTCGTTCATCATATCCAGCCAGGCATGGCGCAGGCGATTATCGAGGATCGCGTCGAAATTCATCTTCACGGCCTGGGCGGTAAAGGGGGTCCCGTCGCTAAAGGTCACGCCTTTGCGCAGGTGAAAGGTGTAGACTTTGCCGTCCTTGGAAATATCCCAGCTTTCGGCGAGCCAGGGTTTCACGCCGTCTTTGCTGTTTATCACCAGGGGCTCGAAGACCATACCCTGAGCGGCCATTTCTCCGCCGTAGAGATGGGGATTGATGTCGCGAATGTCCTTGGTGCTGCCGTAGATCAACTCGCTTTTGTCCGCCTCTGCCAAGGAAGCGAGGCATAGAGAGCAGAGACATACGGCACAAACCAATACTTTCCTAAGCATGCAAAGGTCCTCCTTCCGTCTTGGGGCGCGTTTTTGCGCATGACGGTACAATGGGGGTTGAAAAAAAGTCGAGCACCTGGCAGGCGCGTTCTTGGCGCAGTTTCTGGGCTCGCGATTTTTCCCGCTCTGCGGCACATTGCTTGTATTGCCCAGGCTCCGGGCATCAGGGACGATGTAGTCTTTGACCTGCAAGCGAGAAGGAGCGCGAAAAAGCGTGCTTTGGCCTTGGGGAGTGAGGCTTGTGGAATGCTTTGACAATCAGGGGCATCCATGACGAAAAACTTGCGTCGCATGGCAAAAAAAAGAGTATGTGAGGACTTCTTTCCTGCTGAAGAACTCGAAGTCCTCACAAGCTCACGGAGCTGTTATCAAGGGATACTTTGCCAAAGGAGAGGCTTTGACCAAAATATCCGTGCCCTTTTAGTAGCACGAAAAAATAATTCGTAGCAAGTTTTTTTTCAGAGATTGGGCAGTAATAGAGACCGGCAAGTCGCTGAGACGCCTGTCTTTGAAGTATCTCGCCACGCCTTCGCTGTGACGTGGCAAAAATGCGGAAAAACAGTACGATCAAGGGCGACCCTATAGACCAGTACTATGGGAAGTTTTAACGCATATCGCGGCCCGTAAGGGCGAACTGCTCAAGCTAACGTGGGAGGATGTTGATTTCCAGCGCGGCACGGTGGTTTTGACCACCCGCAAGACTCGTACTGGCACGGTGAAACGTGACGAAATGCCCATGAACGAGGATGTGCGGCAGACTATGCTCTGGCTGTGGCAGAATCGGGAGGGCACAAGCAACCATGTCTTTACCTGCGCCACGGAGGGCTTTCGCGGAAAGCCGTACAAGTCCGCGGCTCATGTCATGGAGAGGCTGTGCGAAAGGGCGGGTGTGAAACCTTTCGGCTTTCACGCTATCCGTCATCTTGCTGCTACCATTCTTGCCCAGGAGGGCAAGAGTCTGTTCGCCATCCAGCATGCGCTGCGGCATGAAAAGCAGACCACGACGGACCGCTACCTGCACAGTCTGGGAGCGTTCATGGAAGTGTCTGATGCGCTTGGCGCTCTGGCAAGCCGTGGGCCGGCTCATCGGCAGTGCCTTCCTTCCTCATCTCAAATTCTTCCTCTGCCTGTGGCTGAGGAAAAACGAGAGAGTGATTCAGGCGCAAAAGGCGAGGCGAGTTTGCCGCACGGAAACAATGGGTCTTTGTGCGGCAGGAGGGCGGTTGAGGAAAAAACGGCATAAAAAAAGGCCGCACAAGGTGCGACCTTTTTCAAAACTACCCCCCCCGGGTTGATAAGGCAACGAAGTTCTCGTAACCTATTGGAATCATTGGCGTCCCCAAGCGGATTTGAACCGCTGTTGACGGC
>JAGADH010000095.1 GCA_017613715.1 Desulfovibrio sp.
ATACTGCTCTTTGCTGCGCACAAAGCCTATGAAGTTGAGCAGTTTTTTCTGGTAGCTGAGCGGGATAAAGGCGTCCATACTCTGATTTCTGTCCATGGCCAGAAGCAGGCGCAGGCTGAACTGACCGCGTAGGAAATAATGGAGACTTGTCTGCTGCGCAGCCAGGGGAGCTGCCAGCAGAAGTGCTGCATGCTCCCTTGGTGAGAGCTGTTCATTGAAGAGGCTGACGTTGAGAAACCAGGCATCCGTCAGTCTGTGCAGCTCGTAGAGCTCAGCAGGACAGAGGGGACTTGCCTCGAGAGCAATTGTGTGATACTTCCTTTTCATAAAGTTACCTCATAAATTTTTACATTGGCTGATCAGCATTTTCTCATTTACAGGAAGTAACTGAGGCTGTCAAGGAAAATTTACAAGAAAAATTTATTTCTTCGAATTAATTGACTAAAATTCACAAAGTCCTTATGGCCCGTTGAAAATGTGCTTTTTTGGCTTTGGAAGCGGAAAAAGAGCAGTTTTGAAAAAAATTTTTTCTAAACTAATTTTGGATAAGTGTACGAGAATGCCAGAAATGGCCATGGGTTAAGCCTTTGCCGGAAGGGGCTGTGCTTTTGAGGAGAGAAGTGTGTTTTGGCATTTTTGCCCATGTGGGCAGAGTTTCTTTGGGGAATAGGGCATGAAGAGAAGAACAGAGGAGGGAATGTGAAAGGATTTTTTCTTTGTTTTGTGCTTTTGGCCCTTTTGGGCTGCAGCAATAAGAATGTTTCAGATGATTCAGAGGACTATGTGGAGCAGAAGCTTCGCATGGCGGCTGAAGCGATCAGCGCTGACCTTGCTCTCATGACAGGAAGTAGCAGTCGTCATGAACTTGGCCTTGAAGGCCATGGGGGATTATCCCGCAGTATGGATCTTGTCTATGACGGAGACCTTGAAACGGCCTTAAGTAAGGTCGCAGCCCATGCAGGCTATCAGCTTGTCATCCAGGGTAAGCCTCCCAAGACACCAGTCGTAATCCATCTTGCCATGCGGGGTCGAAGCTGCCTTGAGGTACTTCGTGAGATCGGCCGGCAGATAGGAAAGGATGAAACGCTTGAGGTCAGAGAATATGACCATCGCATTAGCCTCGCCTATGGAGCTATGGGCTCCTCGTAATGAGGTCTTAAAGGCTACGCAGAAAAAATTTGGCTTCCCTTTGGGAGCCCTATTCACAATAAAAACCGCAGCTTGCGGTTTTTTTTATGGCAAAGAGAAGGGGTTTTGGCTCTGATAGTACTTGCTAAAAAAATGCTGAAAATGTATCACTTTACCAATAACCTAGCTTTTGAAAAAATTTCATCACGAGGAGCATGTCTTCAACTGAAAAATACCGCATCAGATGCGGAACAGCGTCTTTTCGAAGCTGCCATTGAATGAGTTGTGATAACGGGTGCGGAAGCAGTTTTTGGAAAAACGAGCGTCATTTTGTTCACTTTTAAAATAATACACCTTTTGGCAAAAACCTCCCGGAAGCACGGGAACAAGGGATTCTATGCTCGTTTTTTATACCCGTCATGCCTTGAGCGATCTCTCAAGGCAAGTGGCTGCGTGTGCTGTGGATTTTCAGTTTTTTGATCAGGGCGTTGAACGCGAAGAGTGGGATAAGTGCTTTGCCAAGCTTGGGCCTGGCGACAGACTCTATCTTTTGATGGCCTCGGATCTTGGCGACAGCTTTCAGGAAGCAGGGCGTGTTTTGCAGTCCCTTTTGGCTTTGGGCGTTGAGGTGGTTGTGCTGCAGACAGGCAAGGTCTTCAAAAGCTCGGACTTTGCGGTGGATGCCTTAGCTTCTGACTGCCTTGAGGCCATGCAGGACGGCTGGCAGACCTATGCCAGGCTTCAGAAAAAGTCTTCCGGCAAGCCCATGGGGAGACCAAGGCTCGCTACACCTCCGAATTTTCCGTCAGTGCAAAAAGCCTACGGGAAAAAGGAGATCAGTCTCCTTGATGCCGCTGAAGCTTGCGGCATGTCGCAGACAACCTTCTGGCGTCGTAGTCAGGAACTGCAGTGATGCAGAAGCCAAGTGACACGACGTTTTATACCGATTCCTTGCGTGCCATGCACAGGGCAAGCCGCGATGGCAAAGCCCTTGATCTTCCCGAAGTCCAGCAAAAGACCACGATTTTGCAGTCGCAGAATGAATCCAGGCTTGAATATCAGCTTGATTTTTTTCAGGAATATCAGCGCTGCAAGCAGCTGGAGTCGAGTGAAAGGGCCAAGAGCCGGGTCAGGCTCCTTGAGAATCAGAACCTTGATATGCAGCCCTGCTTTTATGAGCTTTTGCCCGAGTGGAACGCCGGTCGCATCAGTACCGTCAAGGCAGGCAGTCTCTGCGGAATCAGTCCCTATCTCTTTGCCAGCAGGGCTTTTGAGCATAACCGCAGGCGCTGTCACGAAGATACGCTCTTGTGCAAGAGCATCTGCATGGACTGGTTTTGCGGGCGCATAAGTAGTGAGCTTGCAGCACGGCGTTTTGGCCTGAGTAAAAATCAGCTTCTGAGCTTTGCTGCCACTGAAGGCTTTCAAATGGCCTGCCTGCCGGATGTCATCCTTGAAGCCTTCGCAGGCTGGATGGGTGGCAGCATGAAGAAAGTTGAGGCTGCCCAGCACTGTTCCATGACGGTCAAGCAGTTCAATGCCTGTCTTAAGATCTGCGGAAAGCCTACGGTTGTTTTTCTGGGTACAGCCACTGGCAATAGCTATTACGAGTCCGCTTTGCTGCTTTATCAGCAGGGAGTGCTGACGCAGGCAGCCTGCGCCGAGCTTTGTGAGACAAGTCCTGTACGTTTTTTCCGCAAGCTTGCCAGTGAGGAGCAGACTGTGGAGCGCAAGCTCTTTATGCCGGCTCCCAGGGCTTTTCCCAAAGGCTTCTGTCCGGCCTACCGGGCCTATCGGGAAGACGCGCTGACAGCACAGGAGGCAGCGGAAGCCTGTTCCTTGCCCATTGAGGAGTTTGAGGAATGGGTGCGCAAGCTGGCCCATGGGGAAGATTTTCAGAAGGTGCGGGCCCGTGTCGACGCAGAGGTATTGCGTTGGCAGCAGGGTGAGATCTCAAGGAAAAGCCTTTTGCGTGCTTTAAAGATGCAGCCGGCTCAGTTCCTGCGCTTTTGTGAGCAGGAGCATATCCAGGCGCCAATAAGGCCCTGGAAGAGGGGGCAAAGGAAGGCTACGCCGCAAGCGTAGAGGTGCTTTGGGAAAACAGGCAGGGGCAAGGTTTGCTTGCTTTGTAAGCGAAAGACCAGAAGCCCCATTTTCAGGGTTTGTGAGTGAAAAAGGGTCGAGAAGATGACAATGAATACCGGTGATATGTACCAGTCCAAAGAAGACTCTCTTTATGTCAACTGGCATCTTCTTGACGGCCTGAACCATGACACACCCTACAGTCATGAGCCTGATTCGGTAATCAATGAGCGTTTCTACCGTGAACCGCTCCTTGAGACTGCCTATCACCTGCTTTCTTTGAATAGACCCGAATACGTCTTTCATCTCTATGGCGGTGAACCCACGATCCACCCTTATTTCAAAGATCTTGTGCACTACCTGGCAACCAGTGGCCGCAATGTCCACATGATCCTTGAGACCAATGGCATCAGACAGCTCAAGTACTATGGCGAGCTTCTGCATCCCATTGCGCCCAGGAGAATGTGCGTACGCTTTGCCGTGCATCTGAAATACATGGATCTGGAAAAGCTTCTCACTTTCGTTGGCTTTGTGGTGGACAAAAAGCAGCTCTGCCAGGTCATCATCAACTGGG
>JAGADH010000096.1 GCA_017613715.1 Desulfovibrio sp.
ACTGCGTTTTCTGGACAGCGTGCATCTTGTGCGGCTGCCTGCTCTGCTCTCAGCGGATAATGCCACTGAAATCCTCTGCCGCGCCCAGCATGTGCACAGCCTTGATGCCCTTGGACTCAAGAAAAAACCTGCCCTGGCCCAGGCCTGCGCTCAGCTCCTGCGCTATATCGAACAGATGCAGAAAGCCTCCATTGATCAGCTTGAAGCCTTTGTGCCGCTCAATCTCGGCAGAAGAATGCTCATCGATGACACAAGCGAGCGCAATCTGGAACTCTTTGTCACCCTGTCCGGTTCCAAAGGCAAAGGCACCCTGCATCACCTGCTGAAAGCGACCATAACGCCCATGGGTGCCCGCAAGCTTGAGGACATGCTCCACCATCCCTGGCGGGAAGAGGAGCCGATCAAGCAGATTCAATCAGCCGTACGCTTCATCGCCGAGGACGACTGCCTGGCCAGTGACCTGCGCAAGGCTCTGCAGGGAGTTTTGGACATTGAACGCCTCTGCCAACGCATCTGCCTAAATCGTTGCCATCCCAGAGACTTTGTCAGCCTGCGAGCCTCGCTCCTGGCCCTGCCGGCCGTGAAGAATCTTCTGAATGAGGCCAATGCCAGCCATCCCCTGCAGCTTATGACCAATCTTTTGGCAGGCCTGGACTGCCTCGAGGACTGTGCCGGAGAACTGGAACGTGCTCTGGTAGACGATCCGCCACAGCTGATCAGCGAAGGAGGACTCTTTCGACAGGGCTACCACGAAGAGCTCGACCAGCTCCTGGACATGGTGGACAATGCACAACAGAAACTGGAGGAACTGCTCGCCAAAGAACGGGAAGCCACGGGCCTGACCAAGCTCAAACTCGGCTACAACCGCGTTTTTGGCTACTACTATGAGCTTTCGCGCTTGTCATCTCAGACCATTCCGGCGCATTTCACCCGCAGACAAAGTCTCGCCAACAGCGAACGCTTCACAACCGAAAGCTTGAAGGCACTCGAAGAAGCGCTGCTTTCGGCCTCAGACAAACGCAAAAGCCTCGAATACCGTCTCTTCCAAGAATTGCGGGAGCGTATTGCCGCTCAGCGCGAACGGCTCCTCACGCTTGCCGAAAGCCTTGGCGAAATCGACTACTGGCAGGCACTCGCCCACGTTGGCAGAAGCCAGGGCTGGGTTTTCCCAAGCTTCAGCAGCGACTCTGTTATCGAGATCGCCTCCGGCCGCCACCCAGTCATTGAAAACATTGTAGGCCGCACCAATTTTGTGCCCAATGACCTTTCTCTTGGCCAGTCACACAGTTTCTGCCTGCTCACGGGGCCCAATATGTCGGGCAAATCCACCATTCTCAGACAAACCGCCCTGATCTGCATCCTTGCCCAAATGGGTTCCATGGTGCCGGCAAGCCATGCTCGCTTAGGTCTTGTGGACAAACTCTTTTCCCGTGTGGGCGCCCAGGACAATCTCGCTCAGGGCGAAAGCACCTTTATGGTCGAAATGATGGAAACGGCCCGCATCCTGCGGCAGTCCAGCCAGCACAGCCTGGTCATTCTCGATGAAATCGGCCGTGGCACGAGCACCTACGACGGTGTAGCCCTGGCCTGGGCCATTGTGGAATATCTGGTTGCCCGCAGCGAAGGCAAGATGCGTACCCTTTTTGCCACCCACTACCATGAACTGACGGAGCTGGAAGGTCGACTGCCTGAGGTTTTCACCATGAATGTGGCCATCCGCGAAGTGAACGGCTCCATAGTCTTTCTGCATAAGCTGATTCCAGGCCCTGCCGACAAAAGCTATGGTGTGGAGGTGGCTCGCCTGGCCGGCATTCCCAAAGCCTGTGTGGACAGAGCGCGTGAGCTTTTGCGCAGACTGGAAAGCGGTAAAAAGGGCATGCAGGAGGCTGTGCGCAAGACAGCCCAGGCTCTTTTGCCTGGTCTTGAACTGCCTCTGAGTCAAAGCAAAGTCAAAGCCTGCAACCCAGTTCATCCTCTGCAGAAAGCGCTTTCTGACCTCGATCCTGAGAGGCTTTCCCCCATGGAGGCCCTGCATCTCATCATAGACTGGAAACGCCGCTGGGGCAGCAAAAACAACAAGGCAGACGCCTAATGCAGGAATTTCCCTTCTCAGCCATCCAGTACATTGCCGAACGACGCATTGAAGAAGCCATGCAGAAAGGCGAATTTGACAATCTTCCGGGTCAGGGCAAGCCCCTTGAACTTGAAGATTTAAGCAATGTGCCGGAAGAACTGCGCATGGCCTATAAGATTTTACGCAATGCCGGCTGTCTGACCCCGGAACTCGAGGAACGCAAGCAGATCAACCGCGTACTCGACCTGCTGGAAGGCTGCGAAGACGAGCATGAACGCCTGGCCGGCATGCAAAAACTGCGTTTTCTTGTGGACCGCAGCAAAATGCGCTATCAGCGTGATATTCGCCTTGAACAGGACGATCCCTATTATGAACAGATTCTCAAGCGTCTGAGTAAACTTGGAAAAAAAGGCCCAAAAGCATAAGCCTTCCTCCTCTGGCCCTGCTGTCCTCCCTATCCTTTCTTCTTTTCTTCCCTTTGACAAGCAATACAACAACCATCTGCTGTAATAGACCCAAGAATCGGTCCTGAAGTTTTTTTGCGGCGTGTTTCTCCTTCCGCGCATTAGTTTCAATCTCGCACAAATACCAATGTCCGCTTATGAACGTAATCTCCGTGTGAGGAGCTTTCTCAAAGTTGAGGACATAGTCAGGGCGAGGGTGTCGAATAGGTCTTCCCATGCACGGCTCTCTGGTTTTCCCTAAAAAGACTTAATTCGCAACCTATGCACGACAATTTGTCAAAAAATAGCTGGTTTTTCTAAAATCTTAGTGATTCGTTTCCCTAATCAGTGGAGATAGAGGTCTAGGGATTATGAGTGACCGGTTAATGCGTATAGGCCGTTGTGAGCTTTTCCAGCTCACTTGGTCAGACGTAGAGCCTGAGCGAAATTTAGGAAGGATACAGGCTCAAAGAAGAACGACGTGGCACAGTACAGGGAAGTGCCAATACGCAAGGATCTTGTGCCGGTATTCGGGATTTGGCGGGCTCTCGATGAAGAGCCGGATCAGGTCGGGGCATCGATTTTACGGGTGGCTCTGCTCACGGGTGAGGAACAGGCGGCGAAAAAGGCTCAATTGGAGATCCGAATAGGTATGCTAAAAACGGAAACTCAATGCTTCGGGAAAAGGCAGCGGAGCTCAAAGAGCTACAACAAGAACGGCCGGCTCTGCAAAGCAAGGCCGACCGGTACGACGATCTGTCTACCCGCAACGCACAGGCAGCAGCGGAATGGGCAGAGGCGCGAGAAGAACTGACGAAGTCCAAAACCGAAGCAGCTGATGCAGCGGCTAGGGCTAATGCGAACGCAGCCAAGGCTGATAAGTTGTTGGCCTGGCACAGGCGCAGAACGGCAATAACGAGATGCTCACAAAAACAGGAATTTTCTTGCCTTTTTGCCTTTCCTACTCCAAACTACTCCTTATTTCATAAGAGAATAGGAAGAAGGAGCAGAAAAATGTCTACTCTCACCTTTGACTCTCTGGAATATATGCGCAAGCTGGAAGCGGGAGGTTTCACGCGCCAGCAGGCCGAATCTCAGGCTGACGCCCTGCGGCAGGTCTTGGAACGCCATGCTGCGACAGAACGCGACAATATTGCCACCAAAGGCGACGTAAACGATCTTCGGCTGGAAATTGAGAAGGTGCGCAAAGAAATTGAGCAGGCGAAGTACGCAATGCTCAAGTGGTATATTGGCGGCTGGGTGGCCATGGCCGCAATCATGGCTAAAGGTTTTCACTGGTTCGGGTTTTGACCTGTAACTCTATGATTGAGGGAAACGCAATCGCTTCCTAAGCATGTCTCTGTTTTTTCTTCTCTGCTCAACTGCTCACTTTCTGGCGTACTTGAGGGGCAAATCGAGACACTCGTATCCTTACTCCATGCGCTTAATCCGTCAAAAACGGCTAGATTTTTAGTATCTATGTTGAGTTTTGCGCACATATTTCTAACGTCACTTTTTACAGGCTTTACCATCCATTTACCATCTATACAATCTGCCTGGGTTCTCAATTTAATTCCAAGTCATCATATAATATATGATTTGAAAGATCAAGATTACTAATATCGCCAAGACACGACATAGCACAAATTGATGTTAGATGATTTAAAAATAGCAAGCCTTCTTTTGCTGTATTATCTCGCATGAATGGATCGTCATAACCAAGCGTTCCGTCATATGTTTTAAAAAAATTGTTCTAGCCTCTACCTTATTTTACATTTATAATATACTTGTTCTCCATTTATTTTTTCAGCTTTTACTCTCAATGTAACAATCCCAATGTATTTTGGTAAAAGTTTAGACAGTTCTTCATCTCAAAACTTACCATTACTTTTATTTCTTATTTTTTTTCTTCTCTTCTTCTTTTTTCTATTTCGATAAGAGACATTCTTACAATAGATGGACATAAATCAATATATGGAAAAATATGCCATAAAATACTATATTGATAAGGTGCTTTGAGCCTCTTAAATTTTGGCTTGTAAAGTAATAGAGGTAAATTATTAATATATTCCTTACCAAATGTCAGAGAAATATTTCTGCAAACGTAGCCGAGTTTCTTGTGTCCTTGCGTAGAAATACGCTGTAGCGCCAACCTCTAAAGTGTCCGAAGCCAACTTGATTGTACCTGTTTGCTGGGCGTATATCTCCCGCAAATTCGTTTCCATGCCTTCTCTTTTCTTCTCGTCGGCTCTCTCTTGAGCCTGTTCTGCACATTTTCGTACACGAATTTTGCTCACCACAAAACCATCTGGAGTAATAGCCCCAAGAATCGGTCCTGAAGTTTTTTTGCGGCGAGTTTCTCCTTCCGCACACTTAGAGCCTATCCACGAATAGCAGTGTCGCTTGCGGGCGCACGGGTGTCCGATCATTTTTTGCGGCTGACAGACTGTTTCGACCTATACGTCAAACATCTCTGCAAGAAGGAATACGGTTTAGCTTCAGGCCTTCGTCTTATTTGTGGATAGACCCTTAGTCACAATCATTCAGGTTTTTAGGGATGTTTGTCTTCGGACCCGATCAAAAATCGTGCCAAGCTCAAGGCAAGCTTTCGACTTGAGAAAGCAGTACTCATTTTCATGTCCATAGGGTGTGGCTTTGCTCTCATCGAAACAATTTTTGTCGAAAGTAGCCTCCAGCCATATCCCTAAAAATCCTGCATGACTGTGCTTGATTTTAATCTCGTACAAATACCAATGTCCGCTTATGAACTTGATCTCCGTGTGAGGAGGTTTCTCAAAGTTGAGGACATAGTCAGGGCGAGGGTGTCGAATAGGTCTTCCCATGTATGGCTCTCTGGTTTTCCCTAAAGAGACCTCATTCGTAACCCATCCACGACAATTTCTCATGAAATTGTGGAATTTTTCTAAAAAACCTAGAGATTCGCTTTCCTAACCATTAAAAATACAGATCAAACGGCATCGACGTTCACTCCTCAATAAGTGTATGAGAAAAATGGTATCGTATGTAAAAATAAAATTAAATTTCAATATCATTTTAAGCAATCCGTTTTTCCTGATCTCATTTTTGTTCCGCTCGTCTGAGCAAAAAAATATGGCAAGGCAAAGTCTTAGAAAACAGATAAGCGGCAGAAAAAAAGCCTTTTCCGCCCTGTTCTAAGCTGCAAGTGTTGACGCTCTATTGCTCTTCAGCTAAAAGCAAAGATACGTAATCAAGTATCGTTAAAGTCTTTCGCTTCAAGACCTTCAAGCCATTATGGCTCATTGGAAAACACGCTCCCGGCCAAGCGCACTGTCTTGGGATCACAAGTCCCAGGACAGGCCAAATCCGGCAAAAACGCGCCTCAAAGCCCCGGGCGTCGGTTCCCAACCCTAATCATGGGCATAAGTCCGTGCCGAATGGAGCAGGATGCATGGTAAGTCAAGGTTTAATCTCTGATTTTGAAAGGATGCTAGGC
>JAGADH010000002.1 GCA_017613715.1 Desulfovibrio sp.
ATCGTAATACCAATATTTTTTAAAAAACAGGACTTTTTCAAATTTTAATTAAAACAGATAAAACATCAAAAATTCAATTAACTTCCTGAATAATTGTCGCTTGCTACCCCTACATAAGAGGATGAGCCGAAGTTATAGCCTTAACGACGTCTATATCTACAGATGGTTTTCCGACTCTGAAAACAGCTCTAATCGTCCCCCAGAGCAGGGCAGAGGGAACAATCAGAAGGGCAAGTAAAAAAGCCGTTAGATGTGGGTTAGCGACGAATTTTTCTAGCATTGTCATGTGAGAATGAAGTTCCCAAAGAAATATACCGAATGACACATACAGAAAAAAACACACGACAATAACCCCGTAAAACGTCCATGTTCTATGACGCAGGCGTTGTTTCAGAATTTTATTAGCTAATTCTAATGTACCTTCTGTGTTAGAACTGTCTTCGTTCTTTGAGTCGTTTTGTATTACTTCGTTCAGTTTTGCTGACGGTTTATCTGGAGACAAAGGGATATCATCAGGCATTTCCCAACTTCTACGACAAAATACCTAAGTGATTAAGCCGTACATACATTGCAGTTTGGGATACTTGGAATAGTTCCGCTAGTTCAGGCAGATTCTTTCCAAGCTCCACAGCATTGCGCACAGGCGATTCGGGCATAAGCAATGCTGCGGCGAAAGCGTTCGCCTGGGCCTCTTTTTGTTTATACACCTCAACGCGATCTGTAGAACGGTCGTGAATACCGCATCCATGCAAAAACGCGTGCCCAAGTTCATGAGCAATTGTAAAATTTTGTCTTGCTTTGCTGTCAGCTGGATTGACGATGATCATGACCTTGCCATCACCGAGCTTGAAACCTCTCCCGCTGTTTGTTCCGCCCATGAGTGACACCTCGCTCTTAACAGCGATTCCGTAACATTCGGCGATAGCTTTGGGGTTAATCGGTAAGGACCCATTCCAACCTACATTTTGTAAAACTGTAGCGGCAAGGGCTTCCGGTGAACTCATGCAGCACACCTCCTGTTTTTTTCCTGGACAAAAATCTAGACAAATCATAATAACCTAGCAGATAAAAGATCTCAATTAAAAATTATCCTGATTTCCCGAAAAATTGTTACTGTTCACAGTTCCTTGAGCCGGGATGCAGCAATCAAGAGCGGAAAGTCGTTGAGACGCCTGTCCTGAAGAAAGACGACAAGAGGGGAAGAAACGGCAGGAAGGCTGGATTAGAGTATCCGTCAGCGAATATTGAGCATCAAGCGGTTGCTTGCCATATGCTGAAAACAGCGTCAGAATATCAGCCCCTCTTGTCAGACGGCAATTTGCAGGCGTCAACGCTTCAGGAAAAATCATCCCCTCAGAGGATCGCACGGATTAGCAAATCACATCTGTATAAACTCTATAAAGACTAAACTATAGGATATTTTTATTAAAAAGAGGATTTCTATGCAATCTATTCAAGGCTACTATGATGGTTTTAATATCAAGACAATCGGAAGGTTTGATGCAAAACCAAACCAAAAAGTGTTGATTACTATCCTTGAAGAATTTATGGATTCTACAAAACCAGTATGCAAAAGCGAGCTAAAAGGTGTTTTCTCTGAATATGCAAATCCTGATTTTGTTGAAAAAGAAAAGCTGGCGTGGGAACACACAATGGTAGAAAAACATGGTAATGTTTGATGCAAATATTATACTCAGGTATCTCCTGTATGACAACAAAGAAATGGCCGATAAAGCAGAAGAATACCTGTCTACAAGAAATGTGTTTGTTACAATTGAAGTTATTGCTGAAGTAATCTATGCCTTGAAAGGTTTGTAGGCGATTGAAAGAGAAAATAGCAGAAAAATTAAAATTATTTTTAGACTTTGTTGATTGTCATAAAAAAGACATTTTATATCTTGCAATAGATGTTTATGAAAAAAATAATCTTGATTTCATTGATTGTGTTCTGTATGCGTATCACGCCAAAGAAGGCATTGAGATTGCTACATTTGACAAAAAACTGTTAAAATTATTAATAACAAATCAATAGCTGTTCAAGCAAGGAACGCAACTTTCCCTTCAATGTCATCATAGGTGAGACAGGCGGCATTAACCCTGAAATCGAACTTTTTGATAATCGAATGTTTATCTCAGATCTAACAAGAATAATAGTACTAACATTTTTATAAAAATGTTGGTACTTTGATTTTAGGTTGCAAACAATATTGAAATTCATGCGAGCCAATCCGACCCATATGCGGATACCACACTATCAAGCATCTGCTGAATCAGACCGAGAAAACCACAAAATCAAAAGCTGTGCCAACTTGAGAATATCCTTTACGCATCAGAATTTCCAGCAACAGAAGAATCAGCAGGAGCCACAAGGAGCAAGTGCGCTTTCCCCATGGAGTTTGCGTCATGGGAAGCCCGTCTGGCTCAAATTTGGGCATTTGGGGCTCTTGCTTGTGGCTTTGGAAAAGTGACATTGGAGCACAGAAACTTCGCAGGCCTCGATAGTACAAAGAAGTGCTTTTTGGGATTTCTGACTGTCAAAGCCATTTCAGGGGAAAAGGCATCGTTCTCTCAGAGCCAGTTGATCTCTTGCTTATTTGGCAAAGGGAGCCCTGATGCAAAAACCACCTGAAAGGGGGAGCTTTCAGGTGGCGCTACAAAGCCATGCTTGAGGAAAAGGCCATGGCAAGGCCTCATTCGTAAGGCTTTGCGTTTAACTCTGCTTCATCTCTTCAATCAGGGAACTCAGGCGTTCTGTCTGCTGGGCCAGTTCGCTGATGGCCTTGGCCGCTTCATTCATGGCCTGGGTGGTCTGATTGCTCATTTCACTTACCGTTGAGATGGAGCGGTTGATTTCTTCACTTGCGGCTGACTGCTCTTCAGAGGCTGTGGCGATGGCGCGGACCTGATCAGCGGTTTCATCCACATCGCTGACGATCCTGTTCAGGGCCTGGCCTGACTGCTGAGCCAGAGAGGTGGCCTCTTCCACGTTCTGCATGGCTTCTTCCATGCGCTTGACGCTCTGCTCGGCACTGGACTGAATGGCGGTGATGGCATGACTGACATCGTTGGTGGAGACCATGGTCTTTTCAGCGAGCTTGCGCACTTCGTCAGCCACAACCGCAAAGCCGCGTCCGGCTTCACCGGCCCTGGCTGCTTCAATGGCCGCGTTCAAAGCCAGAAGATTGGTCTGATCGGCGATATCGCTGATCACGTTCATGATCTGGCTGATGTTCCGGGTATGTTCATGCAGCTTGCCCATGTCTTCCTTGAGTTCCATGGAGACCTGCTGCACCTGATTGATACTGGTCATGGCACTGGTCAGAATCCTCTGACCTTCTTCGGCATTGTTCTTGGTATTGGTGGACACCGTGGAGGCGGCAGAGGCGTTGTGCGCCACTTCCTGCACGGTGGCGTTCATTTCGTTCATGGCCGTGGCGGCTTCGGCGAGGCGTTCGGACGATTCCACGGCACCGCGGTCGGACTGCTCGATCTGGGCAGACAATTCACTGGCTGCGGCCGAGATGGCATTGACCATATCCTCCAGGTGTCCGGCAGCCTGCAGCATGCCTTCGCGCTTGGCGTTTTCAGCCTGACGTGCAGCCTCTTCGGCGCGTTCTGTGGCCTTTTGGGCATTAGCTGTGGCCTCTTCGGCAGCCCGGGTCTTGTCTTCGCTTTCGCCGATCAGCTTCTTCAGGCTCCCCATCATGGAGCGCATGGCCGTGGAGAGCGTGCTGAATTCATAGCCGCGCCGAACCGCAGTCTCGAGAAGCTCCTCTTCCTGGGCATTGGCTTCCAATCGGCCACAAGCCACGGAATCGGCGATGCCGGCAATACCGCCGGTCATCCTGGCAATGCCACGGGCTGTGACGAGGATCATGCCACCGATGACAAGAGCCACAAGCAGAGCCAGAAGGCCCACATTGCGCAGGAGGTTGTGGGTTGGCGTTAAAATCTCCTCCTTGTCCACTTCCACACAGAGGATCCAGTGTTCATGGGGCAGCTCTTTATAGGAGAGGAACTTGCTCTCGCCACGCTCGTTGGTGAATTCGAGCTTGCCTGTGCGGTTCCCAAGGAGTGTGCGTACATGGGGCAAAGCTTTGTCGTC
>JAGADH010000097.1 GCA_017613715.1 Desulfovibrio sp.
CAGATTGAGCAAGATAATCTAGAACTGCGTCTCAGTCCCTGGCTTGTATTCTATCCACATTGTAAAAAGGATGTCCAAAAAAGATTAGATATTCTTGCAACAAAGCTGCCTGAAGAGAAAATTGTAGATTTGTTGCTTTATGAACCTCTTTGGCTAAATGGCTGGGAGAAGCTTTCAAAGACTAGTGCAATTCTTTTAGAAAAAGCAAAACTCTTTCCATCACCAGAAAATTTCTTTGATCTTTTTCAGGATGCTAGGCGCAATAATGATAAGCGTCTCGCTCAATTTGCTCTCAATTGGACAGTCTCATTTTATAAGCCATGGAATACTTATATGGATATGGCACAGAAAAAAAGAGATTTTTATGATAGTTGTAATGATTTATCATTAAGAAAATTATTTGATGAATGGCTTGCAAATTCTGATAAATATAAAAATATGTATTATAAACCTTTTCTTAAAAAGCTAGATAATATATTGCATATAAATCTATTAAACGTATAATTGTCGACTTTTTATAGATGATTAGTGACGGTTTTCCAGGCCGAAAAGTAGCCTTGGCCCATATCTTTGAAATTTAGGCCGAACGGGCTTCCTTTGACAAACCTGTACGAGACGGCCGTCTGGGCCATAGGCTAAGGTATAGAGCTAGAAAAAAAGAGTCCCATAAGTCACTCAGGACGTATGGGATAAAGTTTTATATGTGTTAAGCTAACACAAGCCAATTGCCTTAAGTACACTTAGACATACTACAAGAAAAAGGCAAGTATGAAACTGACGAGTATAGTAGGTTTTCCCTTTTTTAAAAAATAGCTAAAACTATTCCGGCTTGCGTGTTGCGTAAAAACCTACAGCACCCACTGCAAATACAAAAACTAGAATTGCCCAATGTATCATTTTTTCCGACCTGCAAGCAAAGAGAAGGCAACAAGTGCTGTAATAATTGCCACAGGAAACGCCCACCATCTCTGTTCAAAGGGCAATGCCAATGCTGATTGTGGAGCCCGGTAGCAATACTGTGTTTCAGCAGGAATCCCCTCCTTTGAGGGAGGGGAGGATGTCAATGTCCTTGACGGAGTATTTCACCATGGTCTCTTGCTGACTCGCAAAAAGGCTTCCCGTGCGGCTTATCTCTTGCAGACAAAGGCCGCGTTGATCGATCAATCCTTGTGCCAGCTGATAAAGAGTTTGTAGGCTGGATTGTCGGTTTCATCGATATAGGAATAGCCCATGGCGTCAACGCGTTGGAGAAAGTCTTCAAAGGCCGTTTCCTGCTCTGCTGAAACATCAAAACCTACCAGCACCCGGCCAAAGTCTGCTCCGTGGTAGCGGTACTGAAAGAGCGAGATGCTGAATTCCGTACGCATGGCGTCAATAAAGTTGAGCAGGGCACCGGGGCGTTCGGGGAAGGCAAAACGCATGATGCGTTCATGATGGACATTGGGGGCATTACCGCCCACAAGATGGCGGATGTGAAGCTTAGCCAGTTCATTGCCGCTTAAGTCAAAGGCTGTGAAGCCTTTTTCCTTCAGATCGGCCAGAACCTCCACCACATCGTTGCGTCCCTGAATCTTGATGCCCAAAAGGACACGGGCTTCTACGGGATCGACTGAACGCGTGCAGAGCTCGGTGATATTGCGGTTGCCAAGGGCAGCAATAAAATGCCGGAAACTGCCAATTTCTTCGGGTATGGTCACAGCAAGCAGGGCTTCGCGTTCAGCACCGATTTCTGAGCGGTCCACCACGTAGGAAAGGCGGTCGAAGTTCATGTTTGCGCCACTGACAATAGCGACCAGATGGGCATCGTGGATCTTTTTTTCCGTGGCATAGGCCTTAAGACCTGCCAGAGAAAGAGCGCCTGCGGGTTCGGCGACAATGCGCGTGTCTTCAAAAACATCCTTGATTGCACCGCAGATGGCATCAGTCCCTACACAGATGATATCATCAAGCATATCCCGGCAGATGGCGAAAGTCTCTTCGCCTACCTGTTTGACCGCCACACCATCGGCGAAAAGCCCGACATCTTTCATCTCAACAGGATAACCGGCTTCGATGGAGCGGCGCATGGCGTCGCTGTCAACTGGTTCCACACCGATGACGCGTATCTCGGGTCGGAGGAGTTTGATGTAGGCGGCAATGCCGGCAGCTAGGCCACCCCCGCCAATGGGCACAAAAACCGCATGGATGGGATCGGGGTGCTGACGCAGGATCTCCATGCCAATAGTGCCTTGTCCTGCAATGACATCGGGATCTTCAAAGGGTGGAATGAAGATCGCCCCTGTCTGGCGGATGAGTTCCTGGGTATGTTTCCAGGCATCGCTGAAGGATTCACCTGAAAGAACCACCTGCCCGCCCAGTCTGCGCACAGCATTGACCTTAATCTGGGGTGTGGTCACGGGCATGACAATGGTCGCCTCGCAGTTCAGGCGCTTGGCCGAAAGCGCAACGCCCTGGGCATGGTTGCCGGCTGAAGCCGCAATCACGCCGCGGCTCAGTTCATCCTGCGAAAGCTTGGCCATTTTATTGTAGGCACCACGGATTTTGAAGGAGAAGACCGGCTGCAGGTCCTCCCGTTTGAGGAAAACGGTATTACCAAGCCGGCGGGAGAGACTGACGGCTGTCTCGAGAGGGGTTTCACAGGCTACATCGTAGACACGGCTCAGGAGAATGCGGCTGAGATAGTCACTATATTTGTTTTGCATGCCAAAACCTCGGGAAAATTGTCGATAGGATGCCCAAGAGATAGCGCACAGCGTCTCTTTGTACAAGTAGTGGTTTCGTGGCCGGCCAGAGGATGAACGACGCCAAAGGCTCGTTTTCCGGGCTTTACCAGAAATGATGCTGTCAGGATCATGGCGTTCGCTCAATGAAGCGGCAGTAAGCTGTGCCCTTGTGCAGGCCATGGCTTTGAGGCATAGTGATTCACATGCTCAATTTTCACCTTGTGACTCTTTTCCCTGAATTTTATAGCTCGCCCCTTGGCTGCGGCCTGATGGCGCGCGCCTGCGCCAACGCTACCATCGCCTTTTCTTTTCACAATCCTCGCGACTATAGTCAGGACAAACATCATCACGTTGACGACAGCCCCTATGGCGGCGGCCCTGGCATGGTCATGCAGGTGAGTAGTCTGGCCAGCTGTCTGAGAGCTCTTCCGCAAGCCGGCCGTCTGCTTTTTTTTTCGCCGGCCGGTCGTCCCTTTACGCAGTCTCTGGCCCGTGAACTGGCCCGGGAAGAGCATCTGACTCTGATCTGTGCCCGCTACGAAGGCGTTGATGCACGGCTTGCAGAACTCTTTGATCTTGAAGCGATTTCTCTTACCGATGCCGTCCTCAACAGTGGCGACAGTGCGGCACTGGCTGTCATTGAAAGTGTTGCCCGCTTAACGCCGGGTTTTATGGGCAAGGTGAGCTCAGGCGTGGAAGAAAGCTTTGCCGACGGTCTTCTTGAATATCCACAATACACAAGACCTGTGGAGTTTGAAGGCCTGAGAGTGCCGGAAATTTTGCAAAGCGGTGATCATGCCAGGATCGCGCATTGGCGTCGCTGCATGAGCCTCTACGCCACGCGCAAAGTCCGCCCTGATCTTTTGGACAGAGCCCCCCTGAGCCGGAAAGATCAGGAGATTTTGCGGCAGGGAACGGAGGCCGGGCATTTCCCTCGTCTTGGAAAAAATCTCTCGTTTTGTCTTCTGCACGCACCTGTACGCATTGAAGGCAAAAAAGAGGGTGTCTCGTCTTTGACAAATCTTGACATACACGATATAGGACGTATTTCCGCAAGCTATGGCCTTGGGCCGTTTTATGTGGTGAGTCCCCTGGATGATCAATTGCGTCTGCTTGAGCGTCTTATCGCGCACTGGCTGACCGGGGACTGTGCCATACGCCATGCTGATCGCGCCCATGCTCTGTCTTGCGTGAGATCCTGCCACTGTCTCGATGAGGTAATTTCCCACGTGTATCAGGCAACGGGTGTGCGGCCTTTTGTGGTAGCCAGTTCAGCCAACTGGCCTGCCAAAGCCGCAGAAGCCCCCATGACTGTGTCTGCTCTGCGCAAAGTTCTTGAGCTGCGGCCGGTACTCTTTTGTCTTGGAACGGCGCAGGGTTTGGCCGAAGCTGTGCTTGCACGCTGTGATGGCCTGGTACGGCCCTTGCGTTTTCTCTCATACAACCATCTTTCTGTGCGCAGCGCAGCCGCCATTTATGCCGATCGCCTCCTGGGCGATTTCGACTGAGCGTGGCACCTGGCCAGAGAGCTGCCAATTCTGCCAGTTTATGTGACGGAGGTTTTTTATGAACGTCATGGAGAAAATAGAACGCGAAAATATGCGTATGGATATGCCGAGCTTCCGTGCCGGCGATACCGTCAAAGTGCATCTGCGTATCGTTGAAGGGGAAAAGGAACGTATTCAGATTTTTCAGGGCAATGTCATCCGTGTTTCGCGCGGTACGACCAATGCCAGTTTCACCGTGCGCAAAATTTCCGACGGCGTTGGCGTTGAGCGCATATTCCCCCTCTATTCGCCCTTTATTGACCATGTGGAAGTGGTCACTGAAGGCCGTGTGCGCAGGAGCCGTCTCTACTATCTGCGCAATCTCAAGGGTAAGGCTGCCCGTATCAAGCCGCGCAACCGTTTCTAAGTGTTGTAACCTGCCCCTTTTGGCGCAGGGAGAAGATTTTTGTGATGCGCACGGGGCAGCAATGCTCCGTGTCTTTTTTTCGGTATAAGAGGCAGAACCATGGCTGATGCGTTGCTTGTACCACTGCCTGGACAGGCCAGAGGGCTCTGTGCGGGCATCGATGAAGTAGGCCGCGGTTGTCTGGCAGGACCTGTGGTGGCCGCAGCCGTCATTTTGCCCGAGCGTTTTGCTCTTGAAGGCCTCACCGATTCCAAAAAACTTTCGGCCAAAAAGCGTGAACAGCTCGCCGGGCAGATTAAGGCCGGCTGTCTCGCCTGGGCCATAGGTCTGGTTGGGCAGAGAACAATCGATAGGATCAATATTCTGCAGGCCACCTTGATGGCTATGAGCATGGCTTGCGCCAGGCTGAGAAAGGCGCCGCAAGCGCTTATGATCGACGGGAATAAGACCGTGCCGGAGCATCTGCTTGCCCGTTTCTGGCGTAAGCACCATGCAGAAGCCCTGCCGCGTCAGCGGGCCATTGTCAAAGGCGATGCCTCTGTTGCCGCCATTTCCGCAGCGTCAATTCTTGCCAAGACCTATCGAGACAGTCTGATGCAGGCTCTTGCCAAGCGCTGGCCAGAATACGGTTTTGAGCGGCATGTGGGCTATGGTTCAGCCCTGCATCTGCGTATGCTTGCAGCCCATGGCCCGTGTCCACTGCATCGTCGTACCTTTCGGGGCGTTTTGCCCAAAAAGCCAGACGAACACGAGCGGTCCCTTTTGCGCAGCCTTGTGGATTGAGGCTTTGCCATGCCACCCAGTCATCCGCGCCTCTGGATTGTAGCCACCCCTTTGGGAGAAGTCACAGACCTGTCTTTGCGGGCGCGTGAGGTCTTAGCGTCGTGTGACTGTATTTTGGCTGAAGACACGCGCAGAGCACAGCGCCTTTTGGCAGCCTGCGGGCTGCCCAAACGTCCCATGCTGAGCTTTTTTGAGCACAATGAAGAGGAACGCGAGGCCGAGGTCCTTGATCGACTGCGGGCAGGCCAGGATGTGGCCCTGATCAGTGATGCCGGGACACCACTGCTCTCAGATCCGGGCTATCATTTGGTGCGAACCTGTCGCAGGCTCGGTATACCGGTCTCACCGGTCCCCGGGCCTTCAGCTCCGGTCTGCGCTCTCTCGGCTGCGGGGCTTCCCCCGCTTCCCTATTCTTTCTTAGGCTTTCTGCCGCGCGATGCTGCGGGAAAACGCAGGCTTTTTACCGCTTTTGCCACAACTCCGGGTACCTTGATTTTTTTTGAGCGGGGTGACCGGCTGCCTGAGAGTCTGGCCCAGGCTGCGGCAATCCTCGGTGCGCGCGAGCTTGCCGTGTGTCGGGAATTGACCAAGCTCCATGAAGAATTTATACTGACGCGCCTTGAAGCGGCGGCTCTGCCCAGTCCTTTACTTGGCGAGCTGACGGTACTCATTGGTCCGGCCGAAGCAAGGAGCAGAACCCCAAAAGCTGAGGTCCTGGCAGAGCTTGTCCGCGCCAGAGAAAGCGGCGGCCGGGCGCGCGAGGTGATCCGCAGGCTGCAGGAAACGGTTTCGGGTTGGAGCGGTAAGGAACTCTATGCTCTTTTGCGGGAAAATACGGAAGCTGAGCAGCTCTCAGCAAAGGACTGAGCCATGGCCCACAAAAAATCAGCCTCCGACATCGCCGTGAACAAAAAGGCCCGCTTTTTGTACGAGCTTGACAATTTCCTTGAGGCGGGCATTGCTCTGACGGGAGCTGAGGTCAAGAGTCTGAGGGCACATAAAGTCAACTTTATCGACAGCTACGTTGAATTTGTTCAGGGTGAGGCCTGGTTGCGTTCTTTGCATATAGCCCCTTACGAAAACGCAGGCTATGTGCCGCAGGAGCCGGATCGACCGCGTCGCCTCTTGCTGCATGCCCAGGAAATCACGCGTCTGGCTGCGGCTGTAGCCCAGAAAGGTCTGACCGTTGTGCCTGTGCGCCTGTATTTTGCGCGCGGCCATGTGAAGGTGGAAATCGCCCTGGGCCGGGGCAAGAAAATGCATGACCACCGGGAAAGTTTGAAACAGCGTGCCTGTGAACGTGATCTTGCCCGGGAACTGCTTTAGGCAGGTATCTATGCGAAAATGCCTTCTTTTTCTTTGCGTATTGTGCTCGCTTTGTGCCGCCGCCCAGGTCGTCGTGGCCAAAGAGCTCATTTTCGGTCAAAAGCCGAACCGTTTTTCCCTGAAGGTTGCCGATGGCTGGCAGGAGGAGTTTTTATCCAACGGCCTGCAGCTGACAAGCCAAGATCAGCAGAAAAGTGTAGTCATTGCTGTCAATGACGGTGAAGGCATTTCTCTGAAATCGCTTGAACGTTCTTTGCCTGCACGCCTTGAGCTGAAAGACGTCAAGAAAAAGGAAGAGAAGAACAGTGTGACCTTTACCGGCATACGTGATGGCCTTCCTTTATTTGTGCAGCTTCTGCACAAGGATTGGCTCTTTGTCTCGGTGATTTCCACAGGTCTTGAGAAAAAGCAGGTGGATGCTATGCTGGCCTCGCTTTCGCTGGTTCTGGAAGACGAAGCTGACAAAGTGGAAAAGGAAGGGGAAGATCAAAGCGGAAAAGCGTCGCATTAGTGTTGGCAGCGCGGGCAGAAGACCGTACCCCGGCCACAAACACGGATTTTTTTGAGCGGCGTTTTGCATTTGATACAGGGCTTTTTGTCCCTGCCGTAGACCGCAAGTTCGTTTTGGAAGGCTCCGGCACGACCGTTGGCATCCTGGTAGTTACGGAATGATGTGCCGCAGCCTTTGATCGCTTTCCTGAGAATTTGCTTGATGCATGCCAGCAGACACTTTTTTTCGTCGCGACTGAGGCTTGCAACGGTGCGTTCAGGATGGATTTTGGCGAGAAAGAGAGATTCGTCGGTATAGATATTACCCAAACCGGCCAGAACTTTTTGATCGAGGAGCGCTGCCTTGATGGTGGCGCTCTTTTTTTGCTCAAGGCGTGACAAAAAGAGGGCGAGATTGGTCTCAAGAGGTTCCGGACCAAGCTCGGTGTAGAATCTCCAGGACATGAGCATAGCCTGTGTTGCTAGAAAGAGGCTGCCGAAACAGCGGATATCGTCGAAAAAAAGGCTGGAGGAGCTGTCCTGTCTCTGGAGTGAGAAGATGCAGCGGGTATGGCTGCCAGCAGGGGTTTCGTGGGGATGGCAGAGCAGAGCTCCTGTCATCCGCAGATGCACTACAAGAAAACGCTTTGGAAAAGCCTCCTGTTCAAGGCCAAGCAGGATGAGTTTGCCACGGCGTGAAACCGAAGTAATGCAGCTGCCTAAAAGGCTGTTCAGAGGTAGGCTGTCTTTGTGCAGGCTTTCTGGTCTGAGCAGTGTTACCCCGTCAATACATGCGCCAAGGACATGCGGGGCAAGCGAACGAACGACACTTTCCACCTCAGGTAATTCAGGCATACGTTACTCTTTGCTGTACAGTTCAAGAAGACCTTGTGGGGGATCAATGACAATGCGTTGCGCTTTGGGGTCCAGGACTCTGATGAAGGAGGGATCTGCCGGAAAAAGGATTTCCCGGCCGTCATCGCAGCTGATGGACCAGACGCAAGCACCCTGCACCAGATGCGAAAAACAGCCAAGGCGTGTGCCGTTGGGCAAGAAGACGTCAGCACCGAGCAGATCGCTGATATAGGCCTCACCTTCTTCGGGCTCGGGCAGGTCACTGCGCAGAGTATAGAGCTTGGCACCCTTCAGTGCAGCCGCTGCTTCCCTGCTTGTGATGCCGCAAAGACGGATGAGCAGGCGACCATTATGTCGGCGCATCGTCTCAATGGCTATGGCCCTGGGTTCTGATTGTCCCACAACCAGCCATAGCGTCAGTTGCAAAGAAAAAGGGGAGACGCCGTACCAATCAAGGACGATCTCCCCGCTAATTCCATGAGGCCTGCCAAGAGAGCCCATGTGAATATACTTTGTCATCAATCTTTTCAGCGCAGAGATCCGGGTCTGCTTTCAATGGCTTACCGGGGAGGATGCGCTGCTCCAGTTTTTCCCCTATGAATAGAAGAAATGTGACGTAAGCTTTTATGGAAAGGGCAGGTGTACTACGTACACCCACCCGACGCGTTTTTCTCAGGATAGTTCACGTGTGGCATGCGTCCCAATCATGGGGGGCCTGATCTCCTCTCGCCGCAAACTCTGACATTTCGTCAGGAAGACTGATTATGAGCTTATTCTACACTCTGAAGGGTTCGTCTACTTGTGCTGGCTATGCAAAGACCATCGCAAGTCTACCTCATTTTACGTAGCGTATAAACTTCGGAACTGAGGAGGTATTCCGAAGGGTGTCATAAAGCTGATATCAGTCAATCGTTGTGCTTAGCGGGGCTCTGCCACATGTCAATCTACACTCAAAAGCTTGCACAACTTGTTTTTCATGCAAAGCGGACTTGCCAAAACGATGAGATGGTAAAGTCTGCTTACTAGGAGATAACCTGTCTGATGTTATTCGAGAATTTCAAGAACGGTACGCTTCTTTGCCTTCGTCGCAGCTGCACTTAGTATGGTACGCAAAGCCCTTGCCGTACGCCCTTGCTTGCCTATTACCTTTCCAAGATCATCTTGTGCAACCTTCAGCTCCAGAACGGTAGTCTGTTCGCCTTCAACTTCGCTCACCTGAACATCTTCTGGATGATCGACGAGTGACTTGGCGATGAACTCTATAAGGTTTCTCATGGCGTCCCTCCTTCGCCACCACCTTATCTGAAGGCAGAGAAACTTAGCTACATATGCTCCTTTAACAGGGAACGCACAGTATCCGTCGGTTTTGCACCGCGATCAAGCCACTCCTTGATTTTTTCTGCATTCAGTTTCACTTCCGGTGGGTTTGTCATCGGGTTGTAATAACCCAGAAATTCTAAAGGACGACCATCTCGCGCGGTCTCATTATTTGCTGCCACCACCCGGTAAAACGGATGCTTTTTACTGCCGAGACGCGTCAGTTTTAACTTCACTGCCATAGGAACTCCTTCTTTATTGAGAAAATAGCAACTGTAGATAAAAAGATCAAGTATCATCTGCTTGGCAAGCCTATTTCCTGCCGTGCTTGCGTTTTTCCAATTTTTTCTTTTTGCGTTTTGCGCTGTTTGAAGATGCTGCAGAAGCAGGACGCAAAACAGGTGCCTGATCCTGTGGCATGGGCGGAAGACCCATGCCAGCCATGCCGGGTAGATTCATCGAACCCATACCAGGCAGCGAGGGCCGTTTCTGTTTGCCTCCAGCCATGACATTTTTCATCATCTTACGCATTTCTTCAAACTGTTTGACCAGGCGGTTCACATCCGTGACTGTCACGCCTGAACCCTTGGCAATTCTCGCACGGCGGCTGCCGTTGAGAATGTCGGGATTTTGACGTTCCTGAACGGTCATGGAACTTATGATGGCTTCAACTTTGGCCAGCTCTTTTTCAGGCATGGCATTGGTGGCAGCCTGAATCTTTTCGCGCAGACCGGAAAAGCCGGGAATGAGTTTCAAAATGGTATCTAAGGAGCCGATTTTCTTGATGCGGTGCAGCTGCTTCAAAAAGTCTTCAAAATTGAAGCTCGCCTTGCGCATCTTCTTGGCCAGGGCCTCGGCCTCTTCAGCGTCGATGGTCTCCTGAGCTTTTTCGACCAGAGTCAGCACATCGCCCATGCCAAGAATGCGACCGGCAATGCGGTCGGGGTGGAAAACCTCCATTTCAGAGAGCTTTTCGCCCACACCGACGAATTTGACGGGAGCACCGATGACCGAACGGATGGAGAGTGCCGCACCGCCGCGGGCATCGCCGTCCATCTTGGTCAGCACAACACCGGTCAGAGCAATTTTGTCATGGAAGGACTGGGCGACGTTGACCGCTTCCTGACCGGTCATGGCATCGGCCACAAAGAGGATTTCCTGTGGATTGAGCGTCTCCTTGAGATCCTTGAGCTCATCCATCAGTGCTTCATCGACGTGCAAACGGCCTGCGGTATCCAGAAGCAGGACAGTGGCTTGTTCTGCCCGGGCCTGCTCCAGAGCCTTGAGGGCTATGTCATGCGGAGTCATTTCCGTGGTCGAGGGGAAGCAGGGAATATTGAGCTGCCTGGCCAGGACCATGAGTTGATCGATGGCCGCCGGGCGGTAGACGTCAAGGGGCACGAGATAGGGGCGCATTTTCTGTTTGCGCAAAAGATTGGCTAGCTTGCCGGCACTTGTCGTTTTACCCGAGCCCTGCAGACCAACGAGCATGATGCTTGCGGGCTGCGCGCCCGTGAGATTCAGTCCGCTGCTTTCACCGCCCAGAATGCTGACCAGTTCGTCGTGAACTATTTTAACCACCTGCTGGGCGGGATTGACGCCCTTGAGCAGGTCCTGACCAATACATTTGCTGCGCACATTGTCCACAAAGGACTTGACGACGGAGAAATTTACGTCGGCTTCGAGCAGAGCCAGGCGGACTTCTCTGAGACCGGCCTGAATATTGTCCTCAGTCAGGCGTCCCTGCCCGCGGAGACTCTGAAATACTCCGCTAAGTCTGTCGGATAAGCTTTCGAACATGACAACTCCGTCACCATAGAACATCGCAAAATAGCAAAAAAAAATAGCCGGTAAATCAGTCTTCGTCAAGCTCGTTTGTCAAGCGTCAAGCGGTAAAGCGGTAAAACCTACGGAAGAGGCAAACAAGGAATCAATTCTGAGATATTGGCATCTGAGAGGACAGTCTTCTGGTCAAGGTGCCGGCTCGTTGGGAGAAAGGAGACTCCAGCTCTTGAACAAGGTGTTTTGTTCAATTTGCTCTGGCTTTGCTCCCCTGTCGTCTGGGGCTCTGGCAAAACTTGCCCCTGCCCACTATCTTTGGCTGTCGTACAGCCCCAACTGGAAGCTGGGTGAGCGTTTTTTCTGATTCCTGATTCCGTGGGAGATTTGCGAAGAACGGATTTAAGCCTTTGAATTTATTGAAAAATCATAGACCTTTTGTTTCCACCCAAAGGCTGCGTTCAGGTCATTTCGGTCACAGTCTTTGATTTTTTAGTCTTTTTCCTGTTTTATAAATTATAATTTTTAAATTTTAACAATAAATTATTTAGTATGAGGCTAGACACACTCATGTAGCTGCTACACGAGTCTCTATCGCCGGCCATCTCAAGCGTTTGCCAACACTCCGTAAGCATGCCTTGGGCCCAGACCGCCATGAATGGCAATAGGGTTTTCTGACACTTTCTCAGGCATGCCGCAGATACGATTGGGCGCAGTCCGAACGTATGCCTTAGAGTGTATCCATGGCGGAGGAAGCCTGTGAGATGCATGGAGAGCTTGGCATGTGAGCCATTCTGCAGAAAAAACTTGGGGAACCAGAGGTACGTGCTGTGACCGTGAATCAAAGCCCGGATCTCCTTGACGCAGACTGCGCTTCAAGGCAGAATAGTGCCATGAACGAGAATCTTTCGCCGGCAGACAATGGCAGCGGATTTTTGGTGACGGAAGCCGAGGCCGGACAAAAACTTCTGCAGTTGCTTGAACGCAGACTGCATCTGGCTCCGAGTCTTTTGCACCGCTGGATCAGAACCGGCCAGATTCGTTGCAATGCGGCCCGTTGCAAACCCTTTGAACGTATTGCTGCTGGCGATTTTATCCGCATTCCGCCTTTTGCCTGGAAAATGGTCCAGCAAAGTACCTTCGAGCGGCAGCCCTCTCTTCCGCCCCTGCCACCTGAAGCTGGTCGTCACGAGCAGCTTGTGGCCTACCTTAAACCAGCAGGCCTCCCGACCCATCCTGGCTCGGCCCATACGGACAGTCTTGCGGCCCGTCTCAGGCAATACGCAGGCGCATCACCCTTTGTGCCTGTGCCGGCTCATCGTCTTGACAAGGATACGCAGGGTTTGATCCTTGTGGCCACAAGCCACAGCGCTTTGCGCAGCCTCCAGGCTCAGATCCGTGCAGGGCAGCTTCTCAAGGAATACCTTTGCTGGGTGAAAGGGTTTTGGCCCTGGCAGAGAACGCTGCTTTTGCGTCACCGTCTGAGCAAAAGCTGGGAGGCCGGCTACGAGAAAGTGCGTGTCTTTGGACTTGCAGATCGTGAAGGAGGCGCTGCCGTCGGCAAGCTTGCCGAAACCCTCGTTGCTCCCCTGAAGGTTGGGCAAAACGCTTCCCTGCTGCTTGTGCGTATCCTTACCGGTCGCACCCATCAGATCCGTGCCCAGATGGCCCATCTTGGCCATCCTCTTGTGGGCGACGCCAAATACGGCAGTGAGCCAGTCCGAGGCCCGCTCTGTCTCTGCGCCTTCAGGCTGACTCTGCCCGATGGTTATGTGTTCGCAACGCTGCCTGACTGGCCCGAACCCTTTGCCGTGCACGAAATTCCCTCCCAATCCCTCACGTCTACGCAGAATACCGAGATTTGCTGTGAATGAGCTTCCGCGCATAGTTCTTCTGGGCCGACCCAATGTGGGCAAGTCAACCCTCTTTAATCGTTTGATCCGCAGCAATCGTGCCATTACCCACGACAGACCTGGCATTACCCGCGACGCCCTGGAGGGCTGTGTCCGCAAGGGGTCCAGGGCTCTCTTTACGCTGGTGGATACAGGTGGCCTGACGCTGGAGGACAGTGTCAAGGTGAGCAGCGGGCCTGACGGGCTCAAGGGTTTTGAAGAGGCCATTTTTGCCCAGGTTCAGGCAGTTCTGGCCAAAGCTTCTGCCATCTGTCTTGTGGTGGATGCCCGGGACGGTCTTTTGCCCATGGACGCCCACCTTGCAACGCTTGCGAGACGATCGGGTTTGCCTCTGCTCTGCGTGGTGAACAAAGTCGACGGCAGTGAACATACAGAAAGGCTTTGTGCGGATTTTCACAGTCTGGGTTTACCGCTTTTGGCTGTTTCTGCAGCCCATGGTCTGCATATTCCGGAACTTGTGCAGCAGATGGCGAGCCTGGTGCCGGAGGTACAGGCTGAGACGCCTTCGTCTCCGGAGCTTCGGCTGGCTTTGCTTGGTCGTCCCAATGCCGGCAAATCCTCCCTTGTCAATGCCCTGACCGGTGAAGAGCGCATGATCACCTCCGATGTTCCTGGCACCACACGCGACAGCGTGGATGTGGCCTTGAGCCTTGCAGGACGTAGGTATGTTTTTGTGGATACAGCGGGCGTGCGCAGAAAGACCAAGATCAGCGACGAGGTGGAACGCTTTTCGGTGAACTCCTCCCTCAAATCGACCTCCAAGGCCGATGTGACGCTTCTGGTGATCGATGCCACGGAAGATTTGAGCGTGCAGGATAAACGTCTGATCGATCTTTTGGATCGTCGCAAAACGCCTTTTCTTGTGCTGCTCAATAAGTGTGATCTTCTCTCTGAGCGTGACCTTGCCAGGGTGCGTAAGGAGATTTCTCAGCAGCTGGCCTTTTGTGCTCATGTTCCAGTGTTCGCTGTTTCAGCCAAAAGCGGGCAAGGTCTTAAGAAAATTTTGCCCATGGCCTTACGCATTAAGGAAGAATGCGGCAAGCGCATCTCCACAGGCAAGCTCAATCGAGCCATGGAGGAGGTGCTCGCAAAGCATCAGCCGCCTGTGGTCAGGCGTTCACGCCCGCGTTTTTTTTATCTGACGCAGGCGGAATCGGAGCCTCCCACCTTTGTTTTTTTTGTCAGCGATGCCACGCGTGTGCCTGAGAGCTATCTGCGCTATCTTGAACGAGGTCTGCGCAAGCTTTTTGCCATTGAACACGCACCGGTACGCATGCATTTGCGTTCAAGTCACAAAAGCAAGAGCCCGGATGCCACGCGCAGTTAAGCGCTCTTGACCAAAGCAAAGGGGGGGAGAAGCGAGCTTCTCCCCCCCTTACGCGTTGTTGACTTAGTGCTTAGAAGTTCTCTTTTTTGATCTCGAAGAAGCTTTGAGGATGACTACAGACGGGACAGAGTTGAGGAGCCTTTTTGCCGATGACAATATGGCCGCAGTTGATGCACTGCCAGATGCAGTCGCCGTCGCGTGAAAAGACCAGATCGCCTTTGATATTGGCCAGAAGTTTGCGGTAACGCTCTTCGTGTTCTTTTTCGATCTTGCCGACCATTTCAAAACGGGCGGCGATTTCTGTAAAGCCTTCTTCGCGGGCTTCTTTGGCCATACGGTCGTACATATCGGTCCATTCGAAATTTTCGCCGGCTGCGGCCTGCTCGAGATTGGACACGGTATCCTGAATATCGCCACCCTGCAGATACTTGAACCAGATTTTGGCGTGTTCTTTTTCGTTACCAGCGGTTTCCTCAAAAATATTGGCGATCTGTACATACCCTTCTTTGCGGGCTTTAGAGGCAAAGTAAGTGTATTTGTTGCGGGCCTGGCTTTCGCCGGCAAAGGCTTCTTGCAAATTTTTCTCGGTTTTGCTGCCTTTGAGATCCATGGCACTCTCCTTGATGATGAAGTTGCGGCCAGATGACCCTGGCTTAAGGCAGAATAGCCGCCACGCAAAAACCGTCAGAACGTTTACTGGAGTATGGTATAGTTTTTGGCGCAGGCTTTTCTGCCCTTGCAGTGTGCCCCATGCGATCGCAAAAGGCAAGGAAATTTCAATCTCAGCAAGGACAATGAGGTTACAGTTCACAGCCACTTGAGCTCGAGAAGCAGCAATCGATACAGGTAAGTTGTTGCAAGGCCTGTCTTGAAGGGGGTCGCGACTAGGTAAGCCCCAGTGGCTTGAGGCAGTCAGATCAGACCCTGGTAGATCAGTCTAATGTTGATTCCTGAGACGGACGTTCAGCGAAGATCTGTGAGTAAGTATTTGTATAGGGTATTGAAGGGTATTATCTACTTGCTAGCAGAATATTTCGACTTTGTGATCTTCAGCGCTTGGAGGTCACAAGGATAATGGAGCTTTTCAGGGTTGACCTGGTAAGCTCTGCTTGAGGAGGCGAGCGCTGCGCTCGTCTGTGGCCTTGAGACTCTTGAGAATGCCTTCAGCCCCCTGGGATGCGGGATCTTTGACAATAATGATAAGAAGATCGTCCTTATTGGCTGTCACAAGGGTTTTGGCCTGACCTTTGAGGATGGTGTCTCGGGGATTACCTGTAAATACCCAGAAGGGTCCTTCCTCGACTGGTTCTGAGGCTTCTGCTTGCTGACTGGCCAGTGCCCTGGCTGACTGCTCGGCATCCTTGCCGGGCTTATTGGGCAGAAGGTAGATGCTCAGATAGGCGACATAGTTTTCTTCTTCGGCGTCTTTTTTGCCGAGAAAGAGCATGTATTCATTCTGGTCGCGGCTGCTGATGCCTGTGCGTTCACTGCCGTCCCAGTCTTGCGGAAGGTCCAGGCTGAACTCAGAAAAAACGCGCTCTTTGGCTATGGCCTGATTGGTTAAAGCCAGAAGAGCCAGAACAAGAAGAAAAGAGCAAAAACGGATCATGCCAAACTCCGGTTTTGGGCACTAAGAAGTGCGCAAAAAAGCCATAAGCGAGGGGATGGCCAAAAAGCCGATATAGCACAGCACAGCACAGCCTTCAAAGAAGGCTGTTTTTTGTGGCCATTTGTGGATCACGGCCAGTGTGAGCGCCACAAGTACCATGGTTAAGACGGCGTTTTCCAGAAGATTCTGGAAAATCGTGGGCGGGACTTGTCCGGCACGCATCAGATAGCCTGCGCAGACCGCCCAGGCATTGAGACAGTGGGGTATGGCTCCCGCCAGGCCAAAGCCGGCAAGCCAGCGCCTGACAAGGCTGATGGTCTGCGGCGATTGTTGTGATGCGGCCAACGCACGCGTGCAGATGGAGACCTGAGCCAAAAGAACGATGCTGGCTGGCAGCAGAGAAAAATAGGTGAGATGCCAGGTATGGATCATGATCGCGGCAAAAGCCTGGCTTGGAGCAAGGCCTGCCGGCAAACCAGCAAAGGGCCAGGAAAGACAAAAAAAGCTGGCAAAACAGAGGCAGAAAAGCAGTACACTGCTGAAGATGGCCTGACCTGTGACACTGTCTTTTCTGAGCTGTGTGCCAAGCCAGAGGGATAGAGGCGGTACGCAGAGCCAGAGTGCGACATTGACCGTATAGGGGAGAACGGCGGGACTGAGCAGGGATGGCCACTGCCAGACATTGTTGCTTTGACTGAATTGGAGCACAAAGAGCAAAAAGGAGCCCAGCGTGGACAGGGGGCCTGCTAGGGAAAGCACCAGCAGGGCCTTGCAGAGATAGCGAGCGCAGGCAAGTCCAAGCTTCCGCTCTTTGTGCCTGGCAAAAAGCAGGCAGAAGAGCAGCAAAAAAGCAAGGCCAAGCGCTGCTTTGGCAAGAGCAAGGAGCAAATCCACCAGAAACTGGCCGAAAAAGAGCATGGTTCCCATGGTACAGACCTCAGTCCATGGCACTGGCTTTTTCTTTGAGATAGGCCTCGTATCTGGGAAGAATCTCGGATGGTTTGCCGTGAGCCAGGATGGTGCCCTGGCCAAGCCAATAGAGATAATCGCAGCTTGTTACTGTGCTCAGTCTGTGGGCAACCAGAACAAGTGTGGCCTGGCCGCCAAGCGATTCAATGGTGTGCTGAATAGCCTGCTCCGAGGCCCCGTCAAGGGCGCTTGTGGCTTCGTCAAAGAGCATCAGATCGGGATTTTCATAGAGAGCCCTGGCAATGGCCACTCTCTGGACCTGACCGCCTGAAAGGCGTACACCACGTTCGCCAATGACCGTATCGAGACCTTCCGGCAGATCGGGTAAAAAATCCATGGCCGCCATATGACAGCAGCGTTCCACCCGTTCGCGGTCAATGCTTTTGCCCCACTGAGAAAAGGCCACATTTTCGGCTATACTGGCATTGAGCAGAAAAGGAGTTTGCGGAACATAGCCGATATGCCTGAGCCACAGGGGTCTGAGCTCGGCGTCGAGGCTTTTACCGTCTACGGTGATCTCACCGCTTGTAGGACGTAAAAGACCCGTGAGCAGCCCCACAACCGTGCTTTTGCCGGCACCCGAGGAGCCGATGAAGCCGATCATACTGCCCTTGGGAATACGGACGTTGAGTGCGCGTAAGGCATCAGGCCGCGAGGCCGGTGTGTCGGGATAGCGGAAGGCCACGTCCTTGAGGACCAGTTCCTGATTCAGTCTGAAGTCGTCAGGCGCATGGACGTGCTTATCCTGCTGCTTTTCGGCACTCTTTATTTCTGCACCCAATTCGGCGATAAAGTTTACGGCATCGTGGGTGTAGACCATGTGCTGCTGCACCTGCAAAAGGGCCGTGACCAGACTGTTGACCGTTGGCAGGATGCGCCAGGTCACGGCACAGAGCAGGGTCAGCTGGCCTGTGAGCTCAGCTACGCTTAAGCCTTGGCGGCTCATGATGATCAGGGCCGCCAGAAGCATCAGCATGCCCGTGAGATCGAGAATCCACGAAGGTGCAGGATAGATGACCGGCAGCATGCTCTGGACACGCGCAAAGCCCTGCCGACGGCTTTGAAACTGCTCAAGGAAGGCCTGCTCCTGACCGTAGATTTTCACTTCGCGAATGCCGGCCAGGGAAGGGTAACTGACTTTATTGGCGCCTGCCTCCATCTGCATGGAGGTGGCATTCAGTTCCTGCACCTTGCGCTGGGCAAGGGTATAGGTCACACAGGTGCTTGCACCTGTTGAGATCAGAACAAGCAGTGCTGCCCAGGGCGTCACGGACATGACCACAGCAATGAGTACGCAGGCTACAAGGAACTGACTTGCAGCCTGCAGAGCGGCGAGAAGAAAGTCCGCGCTGAAGCGGGCCCAGGTCAGGCGGGTCTGCAGCATGCTCATGTCCTGGCGCACATGCCAGAGATAGGGGGCGTGGAGCAAAAGCCCGTAGAAGCGAACACTGAAAAAAACGCCCACATGTTGAGAAAATTCAGCTTGACGCCAGGTCATGAAGGCGAGAGAGAGAGATTTTAAGGCAAGGGCGACGCATAAGATCACCATCAGCCAGAGCAGGAGCGTTCTCTGATCCTGCGTCAGGGGGGTCAGAACGGGAAAGAGCTGCACAAGCCTCTGGAAAGCTTCGGCCTTGAGCAGACTCTCAGGCGCGGCCAGGGCCACTCCAAGCAGGGAGAGGGCTGCTGTAATAGCCAGCTCAAGCAGACTGATGCTGCTTGAAAGGGCAAGTACCCTCAGACAGCGCCTTTGGAGGGGCTGACTTAATTCTGCATAAATGGTACGAAACGTGTTCAAAGCCTGGAAACGCATGGCTTGTACTCCGCGGCAAAGGCTTGTGGGGGGCCTGCTTTGCATACACGCAAGGCCGGAAAAAGTACATAGCAGGCCTTTGCGTTTTGTTTTTTTGGCAAGATTTTGCTTTATGGCGTGAGCTTTTTTTGCTTTATGCCGATATACTTAGCAATGAGGAAAGCGTAAATGCCTTTGGGCGCTTTCTAACAACCTTAGCTCGACAAAGAACGTTGTGAAACGGAGTCGTGCATGTTGAGACTTCTCTTTTTTCTTACCATATTTTGCCTTTGCTTCCCCAGTTACGGATTGGCAAAGTCGGCATGGCCTCCGCCGCCTCAGCCGGGTAAGGCTTTGGAGATTGAAGATACCGTCTATGGTGTGCTCAGGACCCATCGCAGTCTGCGCGGTATGCAGGAGAACCGCGAAGTGCTTGAGCATGAGCTTCAACGTGCTCGCGCAGGCTTTGGCCCGAGAGTCGATCTCGAAGCCAAGGCCGGCGGCAGTATCTACAGTGACAGCACTACGCGTGCCCAAGACATGGATGCTGCAATGTACGGTTATTTTTCAGGTAGTGCCAGGCTTGTGCAGCCGATCTGGGATGGCTTTGCAACCCGTTCGAGAGTACGTGAAGCGCAGTCGACCTTGGACTCGCAGCAACACCGTGTTTTTGATACGGCAACGAGCCTGACGCTTGATGGTATCATCGCCCACATTGATCTGCTCAGGCGCAGAAGCATTTATGAAATGTCGCTTGACAATATTCGTCAGCACAAGGAAATCCTTGCGCAGGCCCAGGAACGTGCTTCCTTTGGCGCGGATACCGAAGCCGATGTGACTCAGACGCAGTCGCGTCTGGCCCGTGCCGAAAGCAGCCTGTCTGAAGCCAAGGCGGCTCTGCATGTGGCCGAGTATACCTATACCCGCTTAACGGGCCTTGATCCCCAGAATCTGAGTCCTGTGACCATGCCGCCTGATGTCTTCACCTCAACCGACATGATCTATGCATTGGCTCAGAAGTCCAATCCCAAGCTTGCAGCCTACCTGCAAGATATCCGTGCGGCCAGAGCGCGTCGGGAACTGGCTGATGCAGCTTTTTATCCAACGTTCAATCTTGAAGCCGGTCCCAGTTATACTGACCGCGGCGGTTCCTCAGACCGTTGGATTTACAGCTTTGATGTGCTTGGCACCATGCGCTGGAATATCTTTAACAGCGGTTGGGATTACGCTGAACGCAAGGCGGCCTCGGCCCGTATGCGTCAGTCGCGTCAGGTCATGTACGATTTCATGGACAGCCTGAAGCTCGATATCGAAACCACCTGGAGCAACTATCAGGCGGCTCAGGAACAGTATCAGCATTATGCCAAGGCCGTGGAGTTCAATAAGTACACACGTGCCGCCTATCTCGAGCAGTTTTCCATTGGTAAGCGCAGCCTTTTGGATGTCCTTGATACCATCAGCGAGCTCTACAATTCTTCAACACAGGCGGAAACCGCACGCGGCAACATCCTCGTAGGTGCCTACCGTCTGTCGGGACTGACGGGTAATCTCCTGCCTTCCATGGGCATTGATACCAAGCCCTTGCAGGAGAAGGTGCCCGTGGATCCGGAGGATAAGCGCGAACGCTTTACGCCTGCCTGGTTCAAGTAGCTTGGGTTGAACATCACAAGTCAAGGGCCGTCCCTTCGTGGGGCGGCCCTTGACGTTTTTGCTTGAGCGCACAATGAAGAAATATATCCTTCTGAAGGGGTTTATAGAGAAATTTGAAAATCATTTTCAGCCTCCTATTGAATATTTTGGCTGCTGGGCATATCGTAGAAGTTCGTACACCAGCTCAAGCGAGTCTGAGTGTTTTCTGGCAGAAGCCACTGTCAGATCTTCCTTTCCCGTTTTGGCAACAAATTGGTTAATGCCATGGATAGTGCAAATCATGCTTCTTCGCAGCCGTCGCAGCTTTCGGACTCATCAGCTGATCTCACTCAGGCCAAGTCTCTGAACGAGCCTGCCCCAAAAAACTCAGGTCTTTTTAAGCAGGAAGGCTCTGAGATCAAGAATCCGAGCAGTTCAGTCGGTCCTCTGCGCCCGAGTGATGTTGATTTCATGCCTCCTCTGCTGCGCAGTCTTTCGGTACTTTTGCATCTCAAAGGCAAGGCTGTTTCGCCGCAGTTTCTGATGACTGGGCTTGGCGGCGGTAGCATTTCGCCGCAGACCTGCCTGCGGGCTGCGCGCAAGGCCGGCCTTGCGGGCAGCATCATGTACCGGCCAAGTCTTGAAAATATCCCTTCCCTGGTTTTCCCCTGCATTCTGCTTCTGACGCATGACCGTTCCTGTGTCATTGTTTCGCGCAAGGATGAGCAGTGTGAAGTGATTTTTCCCGAAACCGGCCAGAGCGCGCAGACCGTCCCGCTTGAGGATCTGGCCAAGGAATACACTGGCTACGCTATCTTTGCCGCGCTGCCCAAGTCACCGGAAGAGCGCGTGGAGAAGCTGACGCTTTCCAAGAGCAAACGCTGGTTTTGGGATGTTTTGCGCTACTATGCTCCCATCTATCGCCATGTGGCCCTTGCCAGTGTGGTCATCAATTTCATCGCCATTGCTTCGCCGCTTTTTGTGATGAATGTCTATGACCGTGTGGTGCCTAATAATGCCTTTGAGACGCTCTGGGTTCTCGCCATCGGCATTCTGATTGTCTATTTCTTCAATTTTCTGCTGAGCAGCCTGCGTACGCATTTTGTGGATGTGGCCGGCCGCAATGCCGATATTGTGCTTTCGAGCATGCTCATGGAGAAAGTGCTCTCCATGCGTCTTGACGCCAAGCCTGAGTCCACAGGTGCCTTGGTCAATAATCTGCGTGAATTTGAACAGTTGCGTGAATTTTTCAGCTCCTCAAGCATGCTCGCTTTGATCGACCTGCCATTTCTCTTTATCTTTATTTTCCTTATAGCCTTTATTGGCGGGCCGGTGGTCTGTTTGCCGCTCATTGCGCTGCCGATACTTCTGGCCATCGGCTTTTGGCTGCAGTACCGCTCCCGCACAGTGGCCGAGTCGGGCTATAAGCAGAATATGCAGAAAAACGCCCTGCTTGTGGAAATCGTCAATGGCATTGAGACCTTAAAAAGCTGCATGGCGGAAAGTCGCATGCAGCGCCTCTGGGAATCGGTAGTCGGTCTTTCGGCCAAATCCAGCAGCCAGGCCAGAAAATACAATAGCCTGGCCATTACCTCCTCCATGCTCGTGACGCAGATTGTCACGGTTGCCATGATCATTTGGGGTGTCTATCTCATTGCCGACGGTTCCATGACCATGGGCGGGCTCATCGGCTGCAATATTCTGGTCGGCCGGGCCATGGCGCCCATGCTGCAGATGGCGACGCTTTTGACACGCCTGCAGAATTCCCAGATCACTCTGAAAAGCCTTGATATGCTCATGGAGCTGCCCTCGGAGAATCAGTCGGAGCGGACGCTGATGGATTTCTGTTCCCTCAGGCCTTCCTTCACCATGGAGGATGTTTCCTTTGCCTATCCCAATGCCAAGCGTCTTTCCCTGGACCATGTCTCTCTGCATGTGGAGCCGGGAGAACGTGTGGGCATCATTGGACCCATGGGCTCCGGTAAAAGCACGCTCGCAAGACTCTTCCCGATGAAGGGCTA